>JAJFVE010000157.1 GCA_021371965.1 Planctomycetaceae bacterium | reverse complement strand
CCCCTCCGAGATCACGATGGCCACGCTGCTGCGGCGGCAGGGCTACGCGACGTACCACATCGGCAAGTGGCACTGCGGCGACCAGAAAGAGTTCCTGCCCACGCGGCACGGGTTCAACTCGTACTTCGGCATCCCCTACAGCAACGACATGGGCTGGCAGGTCGGCTGGGACAACAAGTGGCCGCCCCTGCCTCTGATGCGCGACGAAGAAGTCATCCAGGCCCAGCCCGATCAGCCCAACCTCATCGAGCGCTACACCGAGCGTGCCGTCGGCTTCATCCGCGACAACCGCGAGAAGCCCTTCTTCCTGTACCTGGCGCACATGCAGGTTCACCTGCCGCTGTACGCCCCGCAGCGATTCGTCGACGCCTCGCAGAACGGGCGCTACGGCGCGTGCGTCGAGGCCGTCGACTGGAGCACGGCCGTGCTGCTGTACGAGCTGCGCCGCCTGGGTCTCGAGAACAACACGCTGGTGATCTTCACCTCCGACAACGGCTCCCGCGGCAAGGACGGCGGCAGCAACGCCCCCCTGGCGGGGCACAAGGGCACGACGTATGACGGCGGCCTGCGCGTCCCGTGCATCATGCGCTGGCCGGGTGTGATCCCCGCCGGCCGCACGTGCAGCGAGATGGCGCTGTCGATGGACTTCCTTCCGACCTTCGCGGGCCTGGCCGGCACGAAAGCGCCCGATGACCGGATCGTCGACGGCGCCGACATCCGCCCGCTGATGCTGGGCGAAACCGGCGCCCGCAGCCCGCACGAGGCGTTCTTCTATCATCACGTCGACACGCTCTTCGCCGTCCGCAGCGGCCGCTATAAACTGCACGTCCGCCGTCAGGACAAGGAAGTGCGCGAGCTTTTTGACATGGAAAAGGACGTGGGCGAGACTGTCAACCTGTATGACAGCAAGCCCGACGTCGTGCGCGAGCTGATGAAGCACATCGACCACTGCCGCGAAGACATCGGCGACGCGGCGTGCAAAGTCGAAGGCGCCAACCGCCGCCCCTGCGGCCGCGTGAGCAACCCCGTCCCCCTGACCGTCCACGACGCCGACTACCCCTACATGCAGGCCGAATACGATCTGCACGACCGAGGCTGAGCAATGACCCTCCGCTATCCGCCCATCAACGCGCGATATCCCCATTTTCTCCACGGCGGCGACTACAACCCCGACCAGTGGGCCGCCACGCCGCAGGTCTGGGACCAGGACATGCGGCTGATGAAACTCGCCGGCTGCAACGCCATGTCGACCGGCATTTTTTCCTGGGCGAGCCTTGAGCCGCGCGAGGGGCAGTTCGAGCTGGGATGGCTCGACACGATCATGGACAAGCTCGCGGGCGCGGGCGGGTTCGCCGTGCTGGCGACGCCCTCGGGTTCCAAACCCGCCTGGATGTCGCGCAAGTACCCCGAGATCTGCCGCATGGGAGCAGACGGGCGGCGCGAGATGCACGGCGGGCGGCACAATCACTGCCGCACCTCGCCGGTCTTCCGCACCAAGTGCGTCACAATCAACACGCGCCTGGCCGAGCGCTACAAGGACCATCCGGCTCTGATCGCCTGGCACGTGTCCAACGAATACAACGGCGGCGAGTGCTTCTGCGAGCACTGCCTGGCGGCCTGGCGCACGTGGCTCAAGGCCAGATACAACGATTCGCTCGATGCCGTCAACGCCGCGTGGTGGTCGACGTTCTGGTCGCACCGCTTCAGCGAGTGGGAAGAGATCTACCCCGCCGATTTCAGCCTCCACGGCATGATGCTCGACTGGAAGCGGTTCACTTCTGACCAGATGATCGACTTTTACAGGTGCGAGTCGGCGCCGCTCAAGGCCATCACGCCCTGCGTGCCTGTGACGACCAATTTCATGGGCGTCTATCCCGGCCTGGACCTGTGGAAGTTCGCCCAGGCCGTCGACGTCGTCGCCTGGGACAGCTACCCCGCCTACCACGACCGCGAGGGCGACTGGCGCGAGGCCGTCAGCGTCTCGTTCGTCTCGGACCTCAACCGCTGCCTCAAGGGCGGCCGTCCGTACATGCAGATGGAATGCTCGCCCTCGGTGCAGAACTGGAAGCCCGTCAACAAACTCAAGCGCCCCGGCGTTCACATGCTCGAGTGCATGCAGTACGTCTCGCACGGCTCGGACACGATCCAGTACTTCCAGTGGCGCAAGAGCCGCGGCGGCTGCGAGAAGTTCCACGGCGCCGTCGTCGATCACTGCGGGCACGAGAACAACCGCGTCTTTAACGAAGTCGCCCAGGTCGGCGCCACCCTCAAGAAACTCGACGGCGTCATCGGCACCACCAAGCCCGCCCAGGCCGCCATTCTCTACGACTGGGAAAACGGCTGGGCCATCGATCAGATCGCCGGCCCGCGAAATCAGCGCAAGGATTACTTCCCCACCTGCGTCGAGCACTACCGCCCGCTGTGGCAGGCGGGCGTGTCGGCCGACATCGTCAGCGAAGACAGCGACTTTTCGCCGTACAAACTGCTGCTGGCCCCGATGCTGTACATGATCCGCCCGGGCGTGGCGGAAAAGCTCGAAGCGTTCGTGGCCGCCGGCGGCACGCTCGTCACGACATATCTGACGGGCATCGCCAACGAGAGCGACCTGTGCTTCCTGACGGGCTTTCCCGGGCCGCTGCGGAAACTGCTGGGCGTCTGGGCCGAAGAGATCGACGTGCTCTACGACGATGAGGCCAACAGCGTCCTCGCCAAAAAGAACAACCCCGCCGGCCTGAGCGGCACATACAAGGCCGGAGTCTTCTGCGACCTCATCCATGCCGAGGGCGCCAAGGTGCTGGCAACCTACGGGCGCGAGTTCTACAAGGGCAGCCCGGCCGTCACCGTCAACAGCGTGGGCAAGGGCAAGGCGTACTACGTCGCCAGCCGCAACGACGAGCGGTTCCACGACGACCTGATCGGCGGGCTCATCAAGACGCTCAAGCTGCCCCGCGCGATCAAGGGCAAGCTGCCCGAGGGCGTGACAGCGCAGGTGCGAACCGACGGCGAGAAAGAGTACCTCTTCCTGCTGAACTTCAAACGCACAGCCCAACGGGTCAACCTCGGGCCGGCAAAGCATACCGACGTGCTGACGGGCAAAAAGGCTCAGGGCATGCTCACGTTGAAAGGCTACGGCACAGCCGTGCTTGCGAGATAAACATGCGAATCAATGTCACTGAAAAGCACCTGGCCGTTGCACGTGACCTCGTGCGTGAGACGCACGAACACGGCGGCCTGGCGCCGGTCGACCTTGACCGCTTCTGGGCCGACCAGGCCCTGGCCGGCGCGGATCCGTTCGGCCGAAACATCCCGCAGGTCCCAATGGCCACGTACTGCAACTGGGAGTGCGTCTTCGAGGAGATGGGCATCCCGCAGGACTGGAAGCGATGGAACGACGACCCGCAGTGGCGGCTGGAACTGAGCAGGGCGTACAACGTCAAGGCCGAGAAGATCGTCGGCCGCAAGCTGTTGGACGAAACCCCGCCCGCCCCTGCCGGACCGGCCTGGCCTGCCGTGAAGGAACTGCACGACATCTTCGAGATGGAGAATCGCTGGGACGACATCTCGCAGTCCTGGTGGTGGCATCAGGCCGCAAGCACTCAGACGGAACTTGCTGCCCTGCTCGACCGCGTCGAGAAACGCCTGGAGAACCTGCGCGAGTTCCTCCTGCCTCCGACATGGGACTCGTGTCGCCAGAAGCTGCTCGCCGCCGGGATCAAGCCCCCGCTCTACCGCGGCCAGCGCGGACCGGTGACGCTGGCCTGCTCGATGCTGGGCGTGGAGAACCTGATCTTCCTGATCCTGGACAACCCCGCCCTTGCCGCGCGGCTGCGCGACGTGATGCTGCGGGCGATGATCGAGAAGGGCCGCGTGCAGGATGAGGAAGCTGGTTTCACCCCCGCGACCGCGCCGCACGGGTTTGGTTTCGCCGACGACAACTGCATGATGCTCACGGCCGAGATGTACGAGTTTTTCGCCCTGCCGATTGTGCAGGGCATCTGGGCCCGCTACAGCCCCGAGCCCGCCGACGGCCGCTATCAGCACAGCGACTCGGCGATGGGCCACATCGTGCCCGTGCTGGCGCGGTGCAACATGACCGGCGTGAACTTCGGCCCCACCGTCATGGTCGACCACATCCGCCGCCACATGCCCACGACCGTGATCCACGGCCAGCTCGCCCCATTCACCTTCAGCCGCAACGACGAAATGGGCATCGTGGCCGAGTTCCTGCGGGACTACGAACTCATCGCCGACACGCGCGGCCTGCTCTTTGCCACAGCAGGCAGCATCAACAATGGATCACGCCTGACCGGCATGCGTCTGATCATGTCCGCGATCCAACGATATGGAAGATATGCCTGACTGAAACAGAAGTTCGAAGTTCGAAGATCGACAAGATCGAAGTTCGAAGCAGGAACCGGGAGCTCTTGTTTTTGCTTCGAACTTCGAACTCCGAACTTCGAACTCACTTCTTAAAGATCTTCTCCCTCAGCGCCTTGACATCTTCCGCCTCGGGCCAGAAGTTGGCGACGTAGACGATATCGCCGGATCGCTCGATGATCGCGTGGTTGGTCAGATCGTAGACGATCTGGACGGCGCCGATGACCTTGATGTACGGGCCTGCCTTGACAATGAACGACGGCTTGATCGCTCCGTACCCGTATGGCTGGGCGTAACCGCCGTGCGAGTGCCCGCCGACGATCAGGTCCGGGGCGTTGGGGCCGGTGGCGGTTTTCCAGTAGTCGTCGTCCTCATACTGGTGCGTGACGGCCACCACCAGGTCGCAGCCCTGCTTGCGGAGTTGTCCGGCCACGTCACGCACCATCGCCGATCCGTATGTCGCCGGAACGCGCGGCTCGGCGGCATAGCGCATATCGTGCGATCCGATGCCCACGATGCCGACGGTCAGGTCCGCCAGCTTGACGATCTTGCTCGGCGGCAGCAACGCCGGCAGCCCGCGCGACTTCTGCTCGGCGCTCCAGGCAGCGTTGGCCATCAGCAGCGGAAAGCCCGGATGCTTGCGGCAGAGTTCTTCGATGCGGGTCATTCCTTTGTTGTAATCGTGGTTGCCCAGCACGCCGGCGTCGTACCCCGCCGCGGCCATCAGGCTCCACATGCCTTCGCCTTTGGTTTTGGCCACCTCGGATTCACCGCCACCGCCGGTCAGGTCGCCGGCGTCGAGGAACAGGCAATTGCCGTCGAGCTTCTTCACCGCCCGGACGTACTGCGCCGCCCGCGCGAGATTGCCCGTGTGCTCGTGGATGTCGCCCGTGTTGTAGACGGTCAGCGTGGCGGTCTTGATCGCGAAGGCCGCCGTCGGCGGAATCTCCAGCAGCGGCGAAGGACCCTGCTTCTTCGTCTCGCTGGTCAGGTACAGCGTGCGGGCGTCGAGACCGAAGCAGATGCCCTCGCCCTGCACGCGCTGGGGCAGGTCGATCTCCTTGCCGCCGCGCGCAAACGCCTGCGGCCACGTCTCGCCCGGGGCACGCACGTACTGCAACCCGCTGCCATAAGTGCACATCACGCACCGCAGGCCGTCGGAGGAAATGTCCATCCCCGTGATCATGTATCGCGGCACCGTGCCGACAATCTTGGCCGTGTACGGCCCTTTGTCGACGCGGTTGCCCTTGCGATCCTTGGCCGGCCAGGGCAACTCGAAGATCTTGCACGCGGCCGTGGTCGTGCTGCCCTTGGCGACCATGTAGATGGTGCGGCTGGTCGGATCGATTGCCAGCGATTCGCAGTTGGTGGGCCCGCCCTCGTAGCTGAATTCAATTGTCTCGGCGGGGGAAAGCTTGACCGTTGCCCCCGTAGCGCCTGGGTAGATGTGCGGCTCGCGCACGGCGTAGATGGTGCAGGTTTTGCGGGCGGCGGGGTTGTCGCCGATGTCGCCGATCAGCAACGTCGGCTTGCCGAAATCGATATACGAGCAGATGTCTTCCCAGTCGACGCTGTTGGCGCCCTCGATCGTCATCGTCACGACAGTCTTGCCGGAGGTGTCGATGGCGAACAGCCGCGGCTTGTCGCCCGAATCGTTGTGCGTCCAGAATGCGTTGCGAATCGTGCGAGAGACGGCAAGGCCGCTGCTCTCAGTAATCGCCGGATCGGCCAGCTTGCACAGTTCGCGCCCCGGGCCGTATTCGATCAACGCCGCGGGCTTCGAGGCCGGCTGCGTATCGGCCGCGACTGCGAATGAGCACAAGACTGCGACGCAGGGCAATATGCGATTCATTTTCTGGCTCCTGTAGGGCGTCGCAAAGAACACGCAGACGCATCTGGGCGTTCTTGCTCTTTGTCCTCTCTGTGCTCTTTGTGACCTTTGCGGCAAGTTGTTCTTCAAAGATCCACTTATCAAACCCACGCCGGGCGATGAAGGGTTGTAGAATGGTCGCCTATTCCGGCTGCCCGGCAGCGAAAAGGAACTTCCTCATGGCCAAACAAAGACTCAGCGCAGCGATAGTCGTCGGCTTTCCAGCCGCCGACCGCACGGCGCGCTTTGCTCTGAACGAACTCCAGGACCATCTGCAGACTGAAAAATGCGCCTTGGCCGAGTCGGCATCGAAGGCGTCTGGGCGCATCAAGCTCGCGATCGACCCCGAAGGCGTCAAGCGCGGAGCGCCGGCCGAAAGCTTTCGCATCGCCACCAGTCCACGCAACACCGTCACACTCACGGGCGTCGATGCGGCCGGGCTGCTCTGGGCCGTGCGCGATTTCCAGCACTACTACTGCCGCGAGTGGCTGGCGGCAGTGGGCAAGGGCAAGAAGCCCGCGGCCATCGACTTCGTCTCCTGCCCGAAAATTCAGGATCGCGGGCTGTGGACGTGGCTGTACGGCTGCTATGACCCGTACGCGTACATCGACCAGGCCAGCCGCTGGAAGTACAACACTATCGTCTTCTGGAACCGCGGCGTACCGATGGACGCCGCCCGCCTGGTGCAGTACGCCCACGACCGCGGCGTGAGGATATGGTGGGGCTTCAGTTGGGGATGGGTAGCCGAGGACCTCAAAGACGCCAGCCCTGCCCTGGCGCAGCGGCTGTGGGCGCTGTACGAAAAGCAGAAGAAGGAAATCAGCCCCGACCTGGCGAATCTCGACCTGCTGGCCGACGAAACCCCTCAGGCCCTGATGGACTACGTGCTGGATGTCTTCGAGCATCAGTACGCCTGGATCCGCGACATCGACGGGATCTACTTCCAGTCGGCTACCGAGGCGATCAACCCGCGACTGGCGGGCAAGGACGCCGAGCTCGGCCGCGCTGTCGTCAAGAACATCAAGCCGATCATGGAGGCGCTGCACAAGCGGTATCCGAAGCTGAAGATTTCGGCCGGCATCCACAACACCGGCGACGCGGCGACGTTCGAGGCCCTCAAGCAACTGCCGGCATACTGCAACATCATGTGGGAAAACGGCGTACCCTGGGCAGCGACGCGAGAGATGGCCGCGGCACAGATGGCGCTGCGCGGCAAGAACGAAGACTTCTCGGGCGTCTACCGCATCACGATGAACTGCGGGATGATCTTCGACGGCCAAAAGGTCCAGGGCGAGATCGACCGCGCCTGGCTGCCGCGCATCGAGGGGCTGTGGAGCCTGATCGAAGAAGGCGTCGAAGACCCGCCCGGCAAGAACCGCTGGCCGTTCCGCTGTGATGGCAAAGACGTCGGCTATCCCTGCGCGATCGACTGGCGGCCGCCGGAGGGCAAGGGCGTGTTAGACAACGCGCAGATGCAGCAACTGCTGATCTGGTCGCGCGATCTGGCCGCCGGCCCGCCGCGCAACAAGGGCATCTTCATCCTCATCGAAGCCGCACTGTGGGACCTCAAAGCCCGCCGCGTGCCCGCGCTGGCCGCCGAGGCCATCTGGGACCCGGCCCTCGACGCACCCGAGCTCGAGCGCCGCTGCCGCCTGATCTGGGACAAGAGCGTCGGCGGATGGCAGGAGAGCACGAACCCCTACTGGAACGCCAAGCACGCCGCGGCAGCGACTCAGCCTTCAGCGTCGTCCCCGGGTGACACCAAAGACCTGGGCGACATGTACAGACAAGATCCTCGGTCCTAGATCCTCGATCCCGGGGGGAGAACGAGGATCTGTCTCCATCAAGGATCTAGGATCTAGGACCTAGGATCTTCTTCTGTTACAACTACCCCCATGTCCCCCCGCGTACATCTGGTCATCGACAACTGCTTCGCCTCGAAGCGCTGGACGCAGCCGGCCGAATGGGCGGCGCTCGTGGCCGATCTGGGCGTCTCGCTGGTCGAGGCCAGCGCCGATAACGAGTGCGACCCTCTCTACAGCGATGCCGGCTACCTGGCCGACTGGATCGCCGCGTGCAAAGCCGCCCAGGCCGACACCGGCGTGAGCGTGGCGAATCTCTACAGCGGCCACGGCACGTACGCAACGCTTGGTCTGGCGCATACCGATGTTCGCAACCGTCACCGCATGCAGCACCAGTGGCTTGAGCGGATGGTAGACTCGGCGGCTGCGCTGGGCGCGGGGCTGGGCTTCTATACCCACGCATTCAACCAGGCGGTGCTGAACGATCCGCCCGCCTACGCCGCGGCGACAGACGACCTGTTCACGCGGCTGGGCGAAGTGGCCGCGTACGCCGCCAGCAAAGGCATCCGCGCGGCCGGCGTCGAGCAAATGTATACCCCCCACCAAGTCCCCTGGACCATCGCCGGCGCGCGGCAACTGCTGAAAGAAGTTTTTGCCCGCGGCCGCGCGGCGTTCTATCTCTCCCTCGACACCGGCCACCAGATCGGGCAGAAGCGGTTCCTGCGCCCCTCACGCCAGCAGTTGGAGTACTGGTCCGACGAGCGCCGCGCGGGCAGGGACTGGCGCGGGCTGTGGCTGGGCCCGCCGGCGGCGTATGACCTGCTCGATGAATCCGCGGCCGAGAACGGACCGGCGCGCGACAAACTGCTGGACGATCTGGAGACGATGCTCGCCCAGTACGATTATCTCTTTGCCGAGGCGGCCGACGGCGACTTGTACGAATGGGCGAGGCAGCTGGGCTGCTACTGCCCCATCGTCCACCTGCAGCAGACCGACGGGCAGCGATCGGCCCACTGGCCATTCACGCCCGAGCACAACGCCCGCGGGATCGTCCATGCGGAGAAACTGCTCGAGGCCCTGGCCGAGTCTTACCGCCAGGCGCACGACCCGACCCTGCCGCCGCCGTGCAGCGACATCTACCTGACGGTGGAAGTTTTCTCCTCCACGCTGGATACGCCCAAGGATATCATCAGCCGCCTGGAAGCATCGGTAGACTACTGGCGGACTTACGTGCCGGCCGACGGCATGACGCTGGACTAGCTTGTTAGGGAAAAGTAGTAGCCGCTGAGGACGCTGAGGAAGAATGGAAGAGTGGAATGATGGAAGAAACATTGAATCTGCGCAACCCATCATTCCAACATTCCGTTATTCCATCCCCCCGCTGTTTCTGCCTCAGCGACCTCAGCGGCTAATTAAAGGAGCCTGCAGATGACCCCGCATGCAATCGTTGCCGTTGATGCCAAGAAGGTCGAGTACCGCGAAATCGAAATCGGCCCGATGAAGCCCTGGGATGTGAAGGTCGAGCTCGAAGCCTCGGCTGTCAGCGTCGGCACCGAATCGTACATCATCAGCACGATGAACAAGGACCGTCCCGGCGTCATACCCGGCTACGCGCCCATCGGGCGGATCGTCGAGGCGTCGAAAGAAGCGGCCGCGGCCGGCTGGGAGATCGGCCAGCGCATCTCGTATTTCGCGCCTCAGGCGGCAATCGGCCTTGGCCAAGGCTGCGGCGGGCACCAGGGCACAGCGCTGGTGAACGTCGACCCGGCCAGCCGCGACCTGCTCGGCAGCGACTGCTACGTGGTGAAAGTGCCCGAGAACCTCACCAGCCAGCGGGCGGCGTTCGGCGGCATCTCGTCTGTCTCGTGCCAGGGCGTGAGCCTCTCGCACCCGGCCGTCAACGAGAAGGTGCTGGTGATCGGCGCGGGCATGATCGGACAATTTGCGGCGTTTCATTACCGCCTGCGCGGCTGCGAGGTGGCCATCGCCGACGTGCACCAAGTGCGCCTGGATTGCGCGAAAAAGGCCGGCATCGACCACGCGATCAACGTCACGGGCATCGACATGGCCAAGGCCGTGCGCGAAATCTTCCCCGGCGGCGTGGATATCGTCGCCGATTCGACGGGCAACTATGCGGCCATCGAGAACTCTGTCGGCGCCTTGCGGTGGCGCGGGCGGTACGTGTTCCTGGCCTGGTGCAAAGGGGCGAACTTCAATCTGCCCTGTTTCCACAACCGCGTGCACGAGGCGTTCTTCCCCTGGACGCTCGAAGGCCGCCGCGTCGAAGCCACGTGGCGCCTGATGGCCAGCGGCGCGATGAACATCGACCCGCTGATCACCCACCGCTTCAAAGTGGCCGACGCGCCCAAGGCCTATGAGATGATCTACGCGCACCCCGAGCAGTACACCGGCATTGCCATCGACTGGACATAGTTGTTCACCGCAAAGAACGCAAAGGGCGCAAAGGAAAAGGCGAAGAAGAGTTGTTGATGAGAAGTTGTTTCTATTTCCTGCACTTTGCGTACTTTGCGACCTTTGCGGTTAAATAGATCGGAGCGACGCTATGCAATACGCCTTCCTCGGCCGAACGGGAATGAAAGTCAGCCGCCTGTGTCTGGGCACGTGGAACTTCGGCACGTACACCGATGAAGCTGAGGCCTTCCGCATCATGGACGCGGCGCTCGAAGCCGGGATCAACTTCTTCGATACGGCCAACCACTATCCCGACTTCGTCAACTGCGGACGCAGCGAGACGTTCATCGGCCGCTGGTTCGCCCAGGGCGGGCAGCGGCGCGAGAAGGTCGTGCTGGCCACGAAAGTTTCCCAGCCGATGAAGGATCCCCTCGATGGCCCCAACGACGAGCAGGGCCTGTCCAAGTACATCATCCGCCGCCACGCCGAGGGCTCGCTGCGGCGGCTGCAGACCGACCACATCGAACTGTACCAGATGCACCACATCGACCGGCGCACGAGTTGGGAGGAAATCTGGGAGGCCTTTGAGATCCTCGTTCACGCTGGAAAGATCGGCTACGTCGGCGGCAGCAACTTTGCCGGCTGGCACATGGCGATGGCCCAGGCGGCCGCGGCCAAACGCAACTTCTTCGGTCTGGCCAGCGAGCAGCACAAGTACGGCCTCATGTGCAGACTGCCGGAACTGGAAGTGCTCCCTGCCGCCAAGGCGCTGGGCATCGGCGTGATGGCGTACAGCCCGCTGGGCGCGGGAATGCTCAGCGGCCACGTGCTCAAGACCGAGCCGGGCTCACGGATCGCAAGCTGGGGCGGCTGCCCCGAGCACCTGCGCGGCAAGCTGGAAGCCTACGAGAAACTCTGCCGCGAGATCGGCGCCCCCGAGGCCGCCGTCGCCCTGGCGTGGGTGCTGGCCCACCCGGCGATGACCAGCGTCGTCATCGGCCCGCGCACAGCCGCCCAGGTCACCACCGCCCTTCGCGCGCTGGAAGTGAGCCTGGACGAGTCGGCCATGAAGCAACTGAACGACCTCTTCCCCGGCCCCGGCGGCCAAACGCCCGAAGCGTACGCCTGGTAGCAATTGCGGATCTAGGGGCTCGACCGCTAACAAAGCCGGATGGAAATCGCACTGGCGCCTGGGATTCATTCCGGCGAGCGGCGCGGCTGGAGCAGCTTGGCAATCAGTCCCGTCCAGCCCGTCTGGTGCGAGGCGCCAAGCCCGTGGCCGCTGTCGCCATGGAAGTACTCATGGAAGAGCAGGCAGTCGCGGAATCGTGGATCGCGCTGCATCTTCTGGCAGGGCCCGAAGATCGGCCGCTGCCCGTCACGGCCGCGGAGGAACAGCCGCGTCAGGCGGGCGGTCAATTCTTCGGCCACCTGGTTGATGGTGATGAGTTGCCCGCTGCCGGTGGGGCATTCGACCTTGAAGTCGTCGCCGTAGTAGTGATGGAACTTCTGCATCGCCTCGATGATCAGGAAGTTGACGCTCATCCACACCGGCCCGCGCCAGTTCGAGTTGCCTCCAAAGAGGCCGCCTTCCGATTCGCCGCCCTCGTAGTGCAGTTCCATCCTCGTCCCCGAGCAGTCGAACACGTAGGGGTGATCGAGGTGGTATCGCGACACGGACCGCACGCCGTAGTCGGAAAGGAACTCCGATTCGTCCAGCATGCGCCGCAGCAGGCACTTCATCCGGTGCCCGCGCAGCAGCGACAGCAGCCGGCGCTCGCCGCGCCCGGGCTCGGTCCATCGCGACACCAGGGCTGCCAGCTCCGGCCGGTTGCACAGGAACCACTCAAGCCGCCGATTGAAGCCGTTTAGGCGCTGGAGCATTTCCGGCTCGAGCGTCTCGACGGCCAGCAGCGGGATGAGCCCGACGATCGATCGCACTTTCAGCGTCGCCGCGCCGCCGCGATGATGGAGCACGTCGTAGTAGAACTCGTCCTGCTCATCCCAGAGCCCCAGGCCCGTCTGGGCCATATTGGTCATGGCCTGGGCGATGTAGAGAAAGTGCTCGAAGAACTTGGTGGCCACGTCTTCGTACACGGGATTGTGCAGCGCCAGTTCCAGGGCGATGCGCATGAGGTTCAGGCAGTACATCGCCATCCAACTCGTGGCGTCGGCCTGGCTGATGAACCCGCCGCCGCTGAGCGGGGCGCTGCGGTCGAAGACGCCGATGTTGTCCAGGCCGAGAAACCCGCCCTGGAAGATGTTCCGCTCCTGGCGGTCCTTGCGGTTGACCCACCAGGTGAAGTTGAGCAGCAGCTTGTGGAACACGCGCTCCAGGAACGCCAGGTCGCCCGGTCCGCCGGCGCCGTGGCGGCGGTCGATCTGAAACACCCGCCAGGCCGCCCACGCCTGGACCGGCGGGTTGACGTCGCTGAAGTTCCACTCGCACGCCGGCAGTTGTCCGTTGGGGTGCATGTACCACTCGCGAGCCAGCAGCACCAGTTGCGACTTGGCAAACTCCGGATCGATCATCGCCAGGGCGATGCAGTGGAAGCCCAGGTCCCACGAGGCATACCAGGGATACTCCCACGTGTCGGGCATCGACAGGATGTCGGCGTTGTTGAGGTGCGTCCACTCCCAGTTGCGCCCGCACAGGCGGCACTGCGGCGGCCGCGGCTGAGCGGGGTCGCCGTCGAGCCACCGCGCGACGTCGTAGTGGTAAAACTGCTTGTTCCAGATCATCCCCGCCAGAGCCTGGCGCTGGACGTTGCGGGCATCGGCGTCGGCGATGGGCGATTGAAGCTCGGCGTAGAACTCGTCGGCCTCGCCGCGCCGCCGGGCCACGAGCGAGTCGAAATCGGCGAACGGCTGCCTCAGCGGCGAGGCCGACAGCCGCAGGCGCAGGACAGCCGTCTCGCCCGGGCCAACCGTCAGGGCATAGTGCGCCGCGGCCTTGGTGCCTTGCCGGGCCGGATTGACCGCCTCGTGCCGACCGGCGACGAGATAATCGTGGAATGCGTCCTTGAAGTGCCCATCGATCTCGGCGCCGTACAGCCGCCGAGCGTTGGTCGCGTTGTCGCAAAACAGCCACTGCGGCTGGCCCTGGGCGTGCAGATGATAGACGCTGCGCCCGTCGTCGGCCTTGACCGCCTCGCCGCCGGCGGGCGTTATCAGCGGCGTGGGCGAACCCCGCTGCCACGACCATGTGTTGCGAAACCAGATCTGCGGCAGGACGTGAATGGCGGCCGGTCGCTCGCCGCAGTTGCACGCGCTGATGAGCATGAGGATGTCCACGGGCGAGGCCTTGGCGTATTCGACGAAGACGTCAAAATATCGGTCATCGTCGAAAACGCCGGTGTCGATCAGCTCGAACTCGCCCTGGTCGCGCCCGCGGCGGGCGTTCTCCTCGACGAGCCGCTCGTACGGAAAACGCCGCTGCGGGTACTTGTAGAGCATCTTGAGATAGGAGTGCGTCGGCGTGGCGTCAAGATAGTAGTAGAGTTCCTTGACGTCCTCGCCGTGGTTGCCCTGGCGGTTCGTCAGGCCGAAGAGCCGTTCCTTCAAAAACGGGTCCAGCCCGTTCCACAACGCCAGGGCCAGGCAGAGTTGCTGCGACGAATCGCTGATGCCGGCGATCCCGTCTTCGCCCCAGCGGTACGCGCGGCTGCGGGCGTGCTCGTGCGGGAAGTA
This sequence comes from Planctomycetaceae bacterium, assembly GCA_021371965.1. Next base: position 62,394 of record JAJFVE010000157.1, on the reverse strand, counting down.
ATCCCAGGCGCTGCCGTCGGGGCTGTAGTCTTCCCGCACGGTGGCCCACTGGCGCTCGCTGAGATAGGGCCCCCACTTTCGCCATGGGGCCTTCTTCGCGACGGCGTCGGCTAGGCGTTGCTTCTCGGCGTTCATGCGTGTCCCGGCAGCCTCCCCTAGAGTGCGCGTTCGTCGGGATTATAGCGCATTGCTCTTGCGTCTCGTCGTTGCCGCAGCGCTCCATGGCCGATTATCATGGTGGCGTGCCCGACCTGCCCGCTCATTTTGACCACGGTCTGTGCTTTCCCGGCGGCCTGGACGACTCGCTCCTGCCGCACATCCCCGCGCGGCGGGGGCTCATGCTCCTGCTGACGCGCGAGGGCAAGCCCGTCGTCCTGCTCCCGGCTGCCGACATGCGCAGCCGCCTGGGGGCCCGCATGCGCGGCGCCGACGACGAGCCGGCGGCCACCAAAATGCCCGACCTGAGCAAGGTCACCGCCCAGGTCCTCTGGACGCTCACGGCCGGCGACTTCGAGACCGACCTGCGATTCCTCGACATCGCGGCGGCGCTGTGGCCGCAGGACTATCAGTCGATGCTCGCGTGGAAGAGCGCCTGGTTCGTCCACGTCGACCTCGACGAGCGGTTCCCGCTCTTTCAGCGCAGCCGCAGCGTCTTCCAGCGCCGCGGGCGGTACTTCGGTCCCTTCCCTACCGGCAAGTCGGCCGACGCGTACATCAACCTGCTGGTGGAAATCTTCGACCTCTGCCGGGAGAGCGCCTGCGGCCGCGCTGCACCAAACGGCCGACCCTGCCCCTACGCCCAGATGGGCAAGTGCCTGTCCGTCTGCGACGGCACCGTCAGCCTGGAAGATTACGCCCGCCACGTCGCCGCGGCAGTGCACGTGGCCGAGGGCCACACGCATGCCATCCGCGACCAGTTGCAGTCTCGCATGCGGGCGGCCGCCGAGCAATTGATGTTCGAGGCCGCCGCATCGTTCAAAGCCAAGCTGCAGAAACTCGACGACTTGGCCGCCCCCGCGCTGGCCGACGTGCGAGCAGCCGAGCAGTTCGCCTTCATCATCCTCCAGCGTGGCCGCGGCAGGCGGCAGATCAAAACCTTCCTCGCCTGCCGCGGGTCCGTGGCCGCCGGCCCGGCGGTGGCCTATCCTCCTAAAGAGGATGCCCTGCAATCGCTGCTGCAAGCGATGGCCGCCCACGCCGCCGCACCGCCGGCGGCCTGGGACGAGGTGCAATCCTGCCGCCTGGCGTTGACCGCCCAGCACCTCTATGGCCCGGCGCATCGCCGCGCGCTGCTGGTGCGCTGGACGCCCGACCTGAACCCCGCCGCCCTGGCCGCCGCCATCGAATCCGCCGCCGAACCCCTTCACCTCAAAACCCCGCCGCAGTAACCGCGGCACTTGAAGCATCGGTAGAACTCTGCCGCGAAGGGCACAAAGAACCTGGCATGGCCTCGCTTCGCCCGCCCACACCCAAGAACGCATCGCGGGAGAAGGTCTGTTCGTTCGGCGCCGGCCGCCGGGCAGGTTTTGGGGCGGGTGGCCTGGGGGAACGGGAAGTTCCGGAACGGGTGCCACGCACAACTCCCGGGATGAGAGACATCGCATGGAGAGCACATCAAAGGGATAACGCAGATTCCACAGCGCTAGGCAAACGGCGAACGATAGAAATAGAACGGGCTCGTTATTGACCGACGAGGGGCGGCGATGACATACTGTGCCCGTCGCCATTACCCACTATCCACGGCGTCCTCAGGCGAGGAATATGTCCATAAAACCTCATTCGTTCGCAATTGCCATGCTTCTGGTCGTCGCCTTTGCGCAGGAAGGCTGCCGGGACCCGCGGCCGCTGACTCCGGCTCGGCAGTTGACCACCGATGGGTTGTTGGCATTGCCCGCGATCGAGCACGAGCACTACTACGTCATGGTCTTCGGCTCGGAGAGGCCCTCGCGGGAGCCCAAGTACACGCATACCTGGGGCACGGCTGTGCGGACGATCGAAGTGCCGGGCCAGCCTCGGCGGATCGCCTCCATCGACACGATCAGTTGGATGCCGGCCACGCTGGAGATCGTTCCGCTACGGCTCTCGGGCGAGAAGGGCGTCAACCTGGATCTCGATACGACGATAAAGGAAATGCTCAAGCAGAAGGAGCAGATCTGCCTCTGGGGGCCGTATGAATGCTGGCAGGGCCTCTACCGGCGATTCATGACGCAGAAGGAGTTCCTGGACTCCGGGCGGATCGGATACCAGTGCATCGATCAGATCGGCGGGGCGGCGCGAAACGCCAACGCGTCGAACTGTTTTCACGCCCTGACCGACATCGACCCCCAGTTTGGGCGGGCGGGGTATCCGCTGAAGCTGTACGGGCACGAGGCCTCGGAGAATATCGTGCGGCAATTGTGCCGCCGGCCGCTGCTGATCCACCCGCGCCAGACCCACGATTGGCTGATCAAGGAGCTGGGCCTGGACCGCTACCCCATCACGGCTCGCCGCTGGGAGGGACCCGCCGTCGAGTTCTCCCCCGAAGCGCTGCGGGCTGAAGCCGCAGAATTCGCCCCCGCAACGCAACCGGCCAGATAGCTCACTTGGGAGCTCAGTGCTCACTCGCCACGAAGGGCTTATCCAAGCTGCGATTCAACCCATCGCCGAACTTGCTGAACCAGATCGAGCATCTCTTGACGATCAACCGGCTGGTCCACGCTCATCGCTTCATAGCGAAGCAATGTTCCGTAAGGCGTCAGGTCGTCGACACAATCGATCTTCTCTGGCAAAGCGCATCCAACGTCGCGCAGCAGGTCCAGAAGCTCTCGCAAATCATGGGTCTTGCGATAACGGATTTCTCGAAGGGACAGGGCGGCCTTGAGCAACTTCTCAATAGCCTGCTGGGCATGAAACCCGACGATTTCATCGGCAACGCGTGGAGAGGCAAGAACCTCTTCCAGCAGGACCTCGTCCTGCCGCGCTTTGGCTAACAGCGCAAGCGCTTGTTCACGCGGCCTGGTCATAGAGAACCTTGCCGTCGGTGGCGGCCTCGAACATGAGGTTGCCGGGCGTGTCGGCCCAGTAATTGAAGTAGTCTTCGCTGACGACGATGATGTCGACCGGAATGCGCAGCGGGCTCAGAACGCGTCGCAGGCGGACGGTTTCGGTAACCACGTTGGGCACCGCTGCCTCAATGATCATCAAGTCCACGTCGCTATCTTCGCCGGCAAGCCCTGTGGCATGCGAGCCAAACAGGATGATCCGCCTGGGATCGGCTGCTTTCTTCAGCAGCAACACAGCTTCACGGATTGTTCTGTCATTGATCACAGCGCACGGCCTTTGCTTTGGCAGCATATTTTATATCGTCCACAAGCCACTCCAAGCAACTGTATACCCCTGTCCAGAATACCGGGGGTGAATCCGATCATAGCAACCGCTTACCATGCAGCGATATCTCTTCAACTTGCTCTGCGACCTTTGCGCTCTCTGCGGTGAGTAACTTATTCAAATCGCAAAATCGTAAACGAGTGCGGCGGGAAGAGGTAGCTCACCACGCCTTTGCGGACGGCGTAGCGCCACGTGCGTTTGACCGGGACGACGCGCGTGGGGGCCTTGGGGGTGTTGTCGTGCTCGGGCTTGCCGGCCAGTTCCAGCACCGTGGCGGTCTTCTTGCGCGGGGTGAAGGCGTCCAGCTCGATCGTCGCGGGGCGCGGCTGGTCGGACTCGTTGACGGCTACGATCGAGATCGTGCGGCCGTCGGTGCTCTTTCTGGCGGTGACGCTGAACTCTTTGGGCTCGAGCGTGCTGGATATTTCCAGCAGGTCCGGGCAGGCGTTCTGCGTGAGCATGATGTCGACGTACCCGCTGGGCTGGTACCAGAACTTAGACTGCGTGAAGAAGATCTGGCCCTGGTCCCAGCCGCGCGTGGTGTACTGCTGCCACGGCTGCATGGTGTTGGGCGCAGCCGCTGCCGGCACGAAGCGGCCGAGCTTGGCCAGTTCATTGCTCATACACGCGTGCGCGAGGCCGCGCTTCAGGTCATGGTTGCCGGCGTTCTGCTCCAGCGCCGCGATGGGCACGGGGTAGTACGGCACGAACTTCTCGAACCACGCGTGCAGGTCGGCGATGCCCTTGACGCCGGAAACCCACGGCCCGGCTTCCCAGACGTGCACGTCCCACCAGACCTTGCCGCCCTCGTCGCGGGCCCACTGCAGCAGCTTGACGTGGGCGTCGAGGTTCTCGCACGTGGCGCGGGCGATCTTCTGCGGGTCGGGGATGCCGTCCCAATACATCCAGTCCGAGACCACCATCGTGATCGTGGGGTCCTTGGCCCAGACGGCCGCCGCGGCGGCTTTGAAGTCGGCCAGGTACTCGTCGTTGATCCGCTCCTCGTTGCCATACTGGATATACGACAGGTGCAGGGGTTTCTTGAACCCGTCGGCCGCGCGGCGGCGGCCCCACTTGCTGCCGGCCGGGCCGTTGCAGTATTCCACCAGGTCCGCCAGGTCGGCGGGGCTCTCGGAACGGTTCACGCCGGGCACGGCCACGATGCCAGCCGCCTGGCAGAACGCCAGGAAGTCCGGAATGCCCCAGCCGTGGCTGGCGAAGGGGTTGAACGTCCCGACATACGGCGGGCGGTTCTCGCGCGGGCCGATCATCTTCTTCCACTGGTAGTCCGACTGATTCGGGCACGTTACCATGGAGCCGTTATAGCGGATGATCTTGATGCCCTGAGCGATGACGGCCTCGGCCAGATCCTTGCGGACGTGCAGCCCGGCGAAGCGCCCCCACTGCCCCGGCTGGAGAAACGCGTATCCGACGACGATGCTGGCGGGCTTGCTCAGCGTGATGGCGAAGCGTGCGTCGCGGTCTGTGCGCGAAGGCTTGAGCTTGAACGACAGCGACTGCCACCTGCGGCTGCCCTTGACCTTCAGCGTTCTGGACGCGTATATCTTCCGCCCGCCGGCGCTGCGCAGCGAGACGGTCACAGCCGCGGCCTTGAGGCTCTGCAGACACACGCTGCCCTCGTACTCGCGCCCGGCCAGCAGGTTCAGGCCCCAGCGGTGCAGTCCGGCGTTGTCGATGCCAATCTCGCCGCGGCCGCTCTCGAACGTGACTCGCTGGCTCTGCTTGCCCGCCAGCGGGTGGTCGTGTTCGAGCCCGAACGAGCCCTGTGCGGTGCCGGTCTGCACCTTCGCCCAGCGCAGGGAGATATCGTCGCGCGTGCCGGCCGAGGCCGCAGCATCGAGGGCGATCGGCTGCTTCTTGCCGCCTTCGGCAGCGACCCAAAGATTGCGAAACTGCGCGTCGGAGTTGTCCGCCCGCAGGCCGACAGGCCCGCCGGACAGCTCGCGCCGCCACGAATCGTCGGCAGCGATGAACGGGATGCCATTGACGAGCACCTCGAACTGCTTGGCGGCGAACCGGGCCTCAAGATGCACCCACTGCTTGACGGCGAAATCGCAGACCGTGTCGATCAGCACCCAGTCGGTGCGCGGTTTGTGCCGCACGACCATGAGCTTGCGGCCCTTGGGGCAGAGGTGGATCGAGTACCCCTCGAACGACCGCGGATCGGCGGAGGGGTCGATGACGCGCACGATGAGGCCGGCGCGGCCTTCCTGCTCGTCACGAAAGAACACCTCGGCCCCGGCAGCGCCGTCGGCGATCACCGGCCCGTCGGCCACGAGCATCGCTCCGGCCTCAGCGGCGGCAAAGAGCACGCCGTCTCGCACGTTCCACGTGCCGCCGTAGGCGCGGAAGCCCTTGAGCGGCCGCGTGAACCCGCTGCTAGGTTCCTGGAAGTGCTCGCCATGGAGAAGCTGGCTGTACAGCCCGCCGTAGCACTGGTAGTTGAGGTCTTCCAGGTTCGCCCCGATCATCAGCGGGCTCAGGCGGTGCAGCACGCCGTTGGCGGGGACACGCAGGGTTACTTTCGATGCAGGCATTGCTTGCTCCGCAAGGAGTAGCCCCTGGCCAGTAGCCGGTAGCCGGTAAAACAGGCTGTATGAACGGGCTACCGGCTACAGGCTACAGGCTACTGTTTTTAGAAACTCGCCCCGAGTTTAACGCTGCGTTCGGGGTTGGTCGCGATCAGGGGATACTCGTTGATCAGTTCGTCGTACGCTACTACCGGCTGGACGACCGGTTCGCCGTTGATGCGGCCTTCGCAGATCCACTGCCAGCACATTTCCGTGATCCGCCGCTCGGACCAGCGCGGGTGGTCGCGGTCGGGCTGGCTGCACGCGCGGGAGAAGATGATGTTGGGCACGTTGAAGTGCGCCTCGGCGCCGAAGTCCAGGCCGGCGGCGTACGCGGCCGGCATGGCCCCGGCGACGACATTGCCACCATACGCCGCCCCGCGCAGCGCGTCGCGCATGGCCTTGACGTCGCCGCTATAGTCGATGGTCACATCCGCACCGCGCTTGGCGGTGGCCTTTTTGACCTCGAGCCCCGCATCGCAGGCGTTGGGGTCGAGCACCAGGTCGGCCCCGAGCTCCTTGGCCACCGCCCGGCGATTGGCCAGGGGCTCGACGGCGATGACCTTGCTCGCCCCGGCCAGCCGGGCGATCTGGATCACCATCAGGCCGATGGCGCCCATGCCGTACACCGCCACCGTGTCGCCGACGCGCACGTGCCCGTCGCGCACTGCCGAGAAGGCGAATACCGATGGATCGAGGCAGACGGCCGACTTCCAGCCCAGGCCCGAGGGCATCTTGCGAACCGCGCCCTCGGGCAGGACGATCGACGGCTGAAAGCAGCAGTGGAAGCAGACCTTGTCGCCGACCTTGAGGGTCTTGACGTCGGGCCCGGTCTTCTCAACGCGGGCGACGATCATGTTGCCCACGCCGACGGGGAAGCTGCACCAGCCCTCGGCCCCGGGCATCCACACGGCCATCTCGCCGTCGAAGTGCCCGCGGTCGTACATGAGGCCCTTGAAGCAGGACATCTCCGTCCCGTGCTTGGCGGCCGCGAACTCGCTGACCAGCAGCGCCTGGTCGCCGACGGGCTGGCCGGGGTCGTACTCTTCCCACGCCAATTGCTTCTTCGCCACGCAGATCAGTCTCTTGGGCATCTTCTGCTCCTGACTCTTGTTGGGGATAGACCGCCGCGAATAGTACCGGTGCACCCACGGCAACAGCAAGAAGGAATGGCCGCGAACCGCCCCGAGCGACTCCGTCGGAGGTCCGCCCCGGCGAGGGAAGAAGCAACACGTGTCCCCAAGGGGACGATACGACGTAGTGCCACGCTAGTGGTCGGATGTTTTCTCGGCTACGACGTACCTTGGGCGGGCTTTTACTTCTTCGTAGATGCGGGCGATGTATTCGCCGATGATGCCCAGGCCCAGCAGGACGAAACCGCCGGTCAGCAGTTGCAGGAGGATCACTGTCGTGATCCCCGCGCCGGGTTGGCCGGCGAAGTACACCCACAAGGCGCGGATGCCCATCGCCACCGCCAGCAGCAGGAAGATCGCGGCTAACCAGTTGACGATCCGCAAAGCCGACGACGAAAAGGCCGTCAGGCCGGTGGTCGCCAGCTGCCATAGGGCGCCAAGCCGCCACTTGGATCGGCCGCTGGCGCGGTCGGGCACTTCAAAGGGGATCTGCACGCGGCGGAAACCGAGCCATGCGATCATGCCGCGAAAGAACAGCGCCCGCTCGCCCATGCGGCGGTAGGCCTCGCACACGCGGGCGTCGAGCAGCTTGAAGTCCGACGCTCCGGCCAGGTCGAAGCCCGACAGCCGCCGCAGCAGGCGGTAGAAGACCTTGCTGCCCAGGCGAGCGACCATCGGCTCGCGAGGGCGGCGGGGCTTGACGGCCTCGACGATGTCGGCCTGCCCGCTGCGCCAGACCTCGACCATCTGAGCGATCAGGGCTGGGGGGTGCTGCAGATCGCCGTCCATGATGATGGCAGCCTGGGCGTCGGCGGCGGCTTCGAGCCCGGCGCAGATGGCGGCCTCTTTGCCGAAGTTGCGGCTCAGGCGGATTCCGCGCAGGCCGCCGGCGGCTGCATGGCGGCAGACGGCTTGCCACGTGCCGTCGTCGGAGCCGTCGTCGATGAGGATGATCTCGCACGGCTGCGAGAGGGAGGCCAGGGCCTCGCGGGCGGCCGCGACGGTGTGATCGATCCCCTGCTCTTCGCGAAAGAGGGGGACGACGAGGGAGAACACGATTTTGTCCGAATTTTCCAGCGGCGAACTCCATTACGCGTCAGTCGCCCACAGCGTCATTTTCGGCGCCGGCGGCAACGGCGTCAACGGGAAAGCCTCGTGGCACAGGCTTTCCAGCCTGTGAACGTTCCAGCCCGTGATCGATCAGGGAGCCACAGCCTGGAAAGGCCGTGCCACCGGATCGCTGTGCCGCTACTTTTCAACTGGAATGGCCGTGTCCGATTCGATATTCTAGTGTAGCCGGGGTGGCCGAAAGCTTCTGCAGTGACGATGCAGCATCCTCTGTTGAATTTTGCTGCAAATCCTGCCGATTCATAGGGCAGCGTCGTTCATTGGAGTTCCACGACATCGGAATGGTTGAGCCAGCCGCACAATCTCTGATCGAATCACACGCCCCAACGGGTGACGAGCCCAAACTGACTCCCATCGAAGCGTTTGCGATTCGCCACCGGGCGGCCGTCAGCATCATCGTACACGTGGTGCTCTTTGCCGTGGCGCTGCTGGTCGCTTACGGGATTCGATTCGAGGGCAGCAGCCGCTCCGAGGACCTGCCCTGGTTCTATCTCTACATCCACTGGCTGCCGGTGTTCATGGTCATCAAGCTGCTGGTCTTCGGCAAGATGAAGCTGTTTCACAGCAACTGGCGATATTCGAGCATTCGCGATATCGTCAACATCCTGCTGGGCAGTTGGATCGCCCTGGCAATTCTTTTCATCTTCGCCCTGCTGTTCTTTTACCTGCCCACGTACTTCGGCCGCGAGCCGCTGTTCTATTACCGAGACCATAATACGACCTATTACCAGACCAGCATCCTGCTGCTGGACTTCCTGGCGACGGTCTTCATGGTGGCCACGGCGCGGCTGGCGTTTCGCCTGTATCGCGAGGAGCTTCGTCCGGTGGCGGCCGAGGGGCTCAAGCGCGTGCTGATTATCGGGGCGGGCAACGCGGCCGAGGCGATCATCCGCGAGATCAACCGCATGCGCGTCGAGCGCTACCGCGTCATCGGCATGGTCGACGACGACCGCGGCAAGAGCAGCCTGACTCTCCACGGCGTTCCGGTGCTGGGGACGACCGAGGATATCCGCGAGATTTGCGAGCAGCGAAAGATCGACGAGATCCTCATCGCCATCCCCTCGGCCACGCGGAAAGAACTTTCCAAAGTGATCGAGCTGTGCAGCGGAACCAAGTTGACATTCAAGACCCTCCCGGGCCTCCAGGACCTCATCGACGGGCGCGTCGCCACCTCGCAGATGCGCCCCGTCGACATCAACGACCTGCTCGGACGCGACGTGGTGCGCCTGGACGACGCGGCCGTGGCCAACTACCTCCGCGGACGGCGCCTCCTCATCACCGGCGCCGGCGGAAGCATCGGTTCGGAAATGTGCCGCCAGGTCTGCCGATACCAGCCGGCCTCGCTGATCCTGCTTGAACAAGCCGAGAACCCGCTGTTCGACATCGAGAACGAACTGGCCGAGAAGTTCCCCTCCATCCCCCTGACGCCGGTCATCTGCGACGTATACGACCGCGAGAACGTGATGGCCGTGTGGAACCGCTTCCGCCCGGAGGTGGTGATCCACGCCGCCGCCCACAAGCACGTACCACTGATGGAACGCAACCCCTGGGAAGCCATCAAGAACAACGTGCTGGGCACTCGCAACGTCGCCGACGCCTCCGTCGAGTACGCCGTCAAAGAGTTCGTCCTGATCTCCACCGACAAGGCCGTCAACCCCTCCTCGGTGATGGGCGTCACCAAGCGCGTGGGCGAAATCTATACCCAGTCGCTCAACCACCGCCCGCTGTGCAAGACGCAGTTCAAGGCCGTGCGATTCGGCAACGTGCTGGGCTCGGCGGGCTCGGTGGTGCCGACCTTCCGCAAGCAGATCGCCGCCGGCGGGCCGGTGCGCGTGACGCACCCGGAGATGACGCGGTACTTCATGACGATCCCGGAGGCCTCGCAGCTCGTGCTGCAGGCGGCGGCCACCGGAACCGGCGGGCAGATCTACCTGCTGGACATGGGCGAGCCGGTCAAGATTGTGGACCTGGCGCGGCAGATGATCACGCTGAGCGGGTTCCGCCCCGGCGAAGACATCGACATCGTCTTCAGCGGCGTGCGCCCCGGCGAGAAGATGTTCGAAGAGCTGCGCACCACCGGCGAGGATGTCGAGACCACCTGCCATCCCAAGATCAGCATCTGGCGCTGCCGCCCTGCCCAATGGGAAGCGGCCCAGGCCGCCGTCGAACGCCTCGCCCTGCTGCAACACAAGCACCAGCGCCAGCCGATCATCGACGCCCTGAAGCAGATCGTGCCCGAGTACACCCCGCTCAACCCGCCCTCAGTGGAACGCAACGAGATGAAGCATCATATCGACTCGCAGGGCCACCCATCGTCAACGTCGTACCGAGAGGATTCCCCATGACCACCCATATTTCTGATCTTGGCAATATTCCCCTGGCCAGACCGGATATCACTGAATCGGAGATCGAGGCAGTAGCGCAGGTGCTTCGTAGCGACCGACTGAGCATCGGCCCGCACATCGAGCTGTTCGAGCAGGCGGTGGCCCACCGCGCCTCGCGCAAGCACGGGATCGGCGTCAACAGCGGCACCAGCGGGCTGCACCTGTGCGTGCGGGGGATGGGAATCGGCGAGGGGGACGAGGTCATTACCTCGCCGTTCTCGTTCATTGCGACGACCAACTGCATTCTCTTCGAGCGCGCCACGCCGATCTTCGTCGATATCGACATCGAGACGTACAACATGGATCCCCAGGCCGTCGAGGCGGCCATCACGCCGCGAACCAAGGCCATTCTTCCGGTGGAGGCCTTCGGCAACGTCGCCCATTTCCAGGCATATGATCGCATCGCCCGCAAACACAAGCTGCTGCTGATTGAGGACTGCTGCGAGGCCCTGGGCGGCTCGCTGGAGGGGCGACCGGCCGGCAGTTTCGGCGACTGCGGGGTGTTCGGATTCTATCCCAACAAGCAGGTGACAACGGGAGAAGGCGGCGTCATCGTCACCGACAACGACGAACTGGCGGAGGCGTGCCGCTCGATGCGCAACCAAGGCCGGTCCAGCGAAAACGCCAATGTCTTCACCCGCCTGGGGTACAACTACCGCTTGACGGAAGTGGCCGCGGCGCTGGGTGAACGGCAGATGCTGCGGCTGGACGATATCCTGCATCAGCGCCGACTGATCGCCCGGATGTACAACGAGATGCTGGCCCCGCTGGATATTCATCTGCCCCCCTGCCCGGATATTGAGCACGCCAGTTGGTTCGCTTACGTGATCCGTCTGCCCGACCGGTTCAGCGCCTCGCAACGCGACAAGATTCTGGACCATCTTAACGCCCGGGGCATCGCCGTGCAGGCGTATTTCCCCGCCATCCACCTCCAGCCGTACATCCAGGAACTGCTGGGGATCGAGCGGGGCGATTTCCCCGTGTGTGAATGCGTGGCCGACCGCACCATCGTGCTGCCGTTCTTTGTCGGCATGACGCCGGAAATGATCCTCAGGATCGTCGAGGAACTCAAGAAGACGCTGGCGGGCTGATAGTTTCGCTCTGCAAGACTCTCGCCCCAAAATGGGATAAACGTGGAATGTTTCAGGTAATGAGCATTCAGGTAACCGGTTGGAGCGCCATGCTTCTGGCCATGGCAATTGCGGCAGCGCTGACCTACCTGATAGGCTTTCCCATTCGCAGCGCGGGGCTGCGGATGAACATCATGGACCGGCCGATCCATCGCAGCAGCCATACCGAGGCGGTGCCTCGCGTGGGGGGCGTGGCGATCATCCTCGGCGCTTTCGGCGCCGGGCTGACGTTGTTCAAGCCCACGCCGGCCTTCGCCGTCGGTGCCGGTATCGGCGCCATGATCGCGATCATCAGCTTCCTGGATGACTTCCGCCAGATGCCCTCGCCGGTACGGTTTGCGGTGCACCTGGCAGTGACACTGGGGACGGTCCTGTTGATCCGTTTGATCCCCGATGAGTTGAACCTGCCTTATCTGCCTCTGCCGCTGTCTCCCGCCCTGGGTGTTTTTCTGGCCGTGCTGTTCGTGGTGGCCTTCGTCAATTTCTTCAACTTCATGGACGGCATCAATGGCATTGCCGCCGCTCAAGGCATCTGGGGCGCCGGGACGATGTCGCTGCTGCTGTTCTGGGGGGGTACAGCCAACAGCGTGTTGGCCGCCGCGGCAGTAGCTGGAGCCTGCCTGGGCTTCCTGCCGCACAATTTCCCCAAAGCGCGCATGTTCATGGGCGACGTAGGCTCGGCGACGCTGGGATTCGTGCTGGCGATGCTGACACTGTTGGGGGCCAAGCAGACGAAGTTCCCCTGGATCGTCTTCCTGATGCCCTTGGGCGTGTTCATCTATGACGCAGCCTTTACTGTCATCAAACGCATGATCCGAGGACAGAAATTCTACAAGGCCCACCGCGAGCACCACTACCAACTGCTGATCCGCTCGGGATGGAGCCATACCGCCGTGACGTGCCTGCAGATAACGATGATGACGTGTTGGTCGGCCGGGGCGCTGCTCTATAACCACTGGGGAAACGCCGGTAGACTGGCTCTGCTGACAGGGCTTCTGGGCATGATGATCGTCTACAGCGTACTGGTACACCGCACGTTCCGGCGCCACGGGGCACCGGCTGATCCGGCCGCACAGACCGGGGCCGGCATCTAGCTCCCGCAGCCCTCCAGCACGCGACCGATCTCCAGCAGATACTTGGCCGCAAGCTTCTCCCGGTCAAAGTGTTCTACAACATATTCCCAGCCGCTGCGCCCCATGCCTTCCGCCCGATCCGGGTCGTTCTTCAGCGCCAGCACGGCGTCGACAAAGGCCTGCGGGTTCTCCGGCTCGGCATAGAGGCCGGCATGGGCTTGCTCTTCGATAAGCTTTCTGGCGGCGCCGTCGATGCCGATAATGATCGGGCGGCGGCAGCACATGTAGTCGAAGACCTTGTTGGGATAGACGGTCTTGAAGGTCTCGTTCTTCATCAGCACCGCCGTGCAGGCATCGGAGGCATTAATGTAGTCGCCCACCTGCTCCTTCGACACCGGCGGGGCGAAGATCACGTTGTCGAGCTTGCGCTGGGCGGCCTGCTCGACGAGCATGGGTTTTTCCATCCCGTCGCCCACCAGCAGGAACCGGATGTCCGGGTGAGAATTCCTGACCAGTTCGGCCGCATCGAGTAGTTGCCCGACCTTGTTGGCCCGCCCGTGCGCGCCGAAGTAGCTGATGACGAATTTGCCCGCCAGGCCCAGTTCGGCCCGGATGTGATTGTCGCGAGGGCCCGGTTGCATCAGGTCCAGGTCGGCCGCGTTGGGGATCATGGTCAGCCGCCGGGGAGAGACGCCCTTGCGAACGATCAGAGCGTCGACAAAGGCCGGCGTAAGCACGTTGATTAAAGCCGCCCGGCGATATGCCAGCGCCTCGATGCGATAGCTCAGCCAGATCAGGGGCTTGGAGGTCAACACTCCCGTATCGACAGCGCTCTCGGGCCACAGGTCGCGCACCTCGAAGACGGCGGGGCTGCCCAGCAGCACGCTCAGCATCCACATGGTCGGCGCCACCGTCAGCGGCGGACTGGTGGCGACAATAATATCGGGGCGCGGCGCATACAGAATGCCGGCTATGAGCGACGAGAATGTGAAGCTCAGGTACGCCCAGAAACGTCCCATAAAGTTGCGGTTGTAGGACTCACTGACGTGGCATCGCAGCACCGTCACGCGCGGGCCGACCTGTTCGGAAACGATGAATCGCCCTTTGTACTCAGGCGGTTTGGTTCCCTTGGCATAGTGCACCATGCCCGCCAGCACCGTCACATCATGCCCTGCCGCGGCCCAATACTTGGCGAACTGGTTCCAGCGCGAGCCGCCCGAATCGCTACGACCGAGAAAGAACTGGTGAATAATCAATATCCGCATCAGACAGATTCTCCGCCAGCACCTTGACTCTGTTGCCACACGTCCGTCCCGTTGATCGCCACGCGGCGAATCACTCCCGCCTCCGGCGGTGGCAACAGGTCGATCGTTGTCACGCCCTCGCCGCCGCGCCATGCCACCACGTGATCGGGAAGGCACTGCGTTATTTCATATCGGCCAGCCAGGCCTACGACTGTCACGTACCGCAGCGGCAGTTGGTCGAGCGAGGCAAGCTGCATCGCCAGCGCCGGCGTTCGCCGCCCGTAATACAGCGACTGCCACCCTAACCGCAGAGACGATTCCTGCCCCTGCGCCATAGTGCACTCGACCGCCCCCGAGCACGCGGTGAACAGCGTCACCTCGCCAGCCGGCGTCTGCAGATACACCACGTCATCGTGCCGGTCGTATCCGTCGCACGTCAGGTGCCAGAACAGCTTGGCATCGACGGCGCCGCTGCCTAGCAGATCGTCCACCACAAGCCATGCCTGATCGCCCAGGCGGCAGAGCGTACGGCGGTGCACCACCGCTGGCGACAGGCGGCGATAGCCGTAATGCTCGCCCTGCCAGATCTCGACATCTCCCGCGCCTCGCCGGCCCAGCAACCGCGACTGCGCCAGCGTCTGCCACTGAAACCGCGGACCCTTAATCATCTGATCCTGCCCGCCGATCTGCACCGTGTTATGCGCGGTCGTCGAGAGGAAGTAATTGTTCCACTGCCCCTGCGGGTCATAGTAGCTGAACGTGCCCGAGTCGCGCAGGACGTTGACGCCCTTCCACCACAGATCCACCGCCAGCAGATCGGCCTGCCCGGGGCGGCTGCGGTAGCTGTGGCAGCGGATCATCGCCCATGTGTCGCGGCCGCGGAGGGTGTAATAGCCGCCGTAGGTGAAGTCGCAGGAGGTGCGCGCCAACGCCTGCGGGGGGGCATCGGCCGCCTCGCGGCCGAAGAGCCAGACCAGGTCCTCCGACCAGGGTCCGCGGGTGTAGAGCGGCTTGCCCTCCAGCAGGTAGTGCAGGGCGCCAAGGGCGGGGCGGTAGTCGAGATAGTCGCAGCCGTTGAGGGGCAGGAGCAGCGCGCCGTCGTTGGATCCGTAATTGGGGCAGCGACCGGCGGCGTCCTGCAATTGATAGAGGAATCGCGTCGACAAGCGGATGCGGTCGGACATCTCCGCGGGCATCGGCTCGCCCGCCAGTTGAGCCAGTCGCATGCACCACAGGAAGACCTGCAGCGACATGCGTTGGTAATTGAACGAGTGCATCACGTACGAGCCGTCAGGCCAATTGTACCTGCGGCATTGGTCCAGCAACACATGGCGGCCGAGGCGGCGCCAGTGAGGGGCGTCCTTGAGCTCAGGCCAGAGCATGCCGACGGTGAACACTCCGGCGGCTTCGGTGACGGCATGATTGCTCTTCTGCCACAAGGCAAAGTCGATGTTTCCAGCCACGCGCTGAGCGCTGGCGCCCATGAAGACGGCCATCGCCGCCACGCGTGCATCTGTGGTGGCCGGGCTGGCCCAGAAGGCGCGGGTGGCGAAAGCGCAGGCGATGATCCGGATAGACACCTCCTGCCCGCACAGCCAGTTAGGCCCCATGTGCGGCGGATTGCACTCCAGCCATGACTCGAACAACGTCCAGAACGCCTGGGCATACCGGTCGTCGCCGGTGGCGGCGTACGCCCGAACCAGCGGCCAGGCCCAGGAGAAACGCGAAGGCTCCCACAGGAACTTGATGTCCCCGCGGGCAGGGTCGAAGTCGCGAAGGTCGCACCAGTGGCGAGAGGCCGATTCGCTCTGGCCGGTGAAGGGATTCGTCAGCCACGCCGGCTCGGGATAGCCCAGGCGCCCCCAAAGATTGGAGAAATAGGGAAACTCGCCCCGAAGGATTCTCCCGGCGGCGGCGACCGCCTGGCCGCCCCAGGGCTCATCCAGCATGGGCGGCTTGCCCAGCGGAAAGAAAAACGCGCCGGTGTTGGTATCGGCGTAGCTGCGATAGGCGGCCACGTCGCAAGGGACGCCGTCTTTCAGCCAGAAGGCCAGAGGACGCTGCGCCCACTGCCAGCAGGGGAATCGCCTCTTGATAAGCCCGCGATGGCGCTTGACGTCGTAGATCAGCCGCGAAAGGCAGTTGGCCAAGCCATACTGCTTCAGCAACGTTGCGTATTTGGCGATGACATTCGTCACGATGCCTCCAGTTTACCAGCGGCCGCTCCGGCGGACAACGCCCCCACATGGGACTATTGCCGCAGGCGCCCTTGGGCCGATTCATCTAATGGCGTCGCGGGCATCGCGATGCGACCTTCAACCCATGATTTCGAGAGCACCATGAAGTTGCTGTTCACATCCGCCGGACGGCGAGTGGTCCTGCTGCGCGAGTTCCAGCGTGCGGCCGCTGAACTGGATCTCGGTCTGGAACTCCACGCCGTCGACGCCCAGCCGATGGCGCCGGCGCTGCAGGAGGCCTCCGTAGCGGCAATCGCTCCGCGCATCGACTCAGGCCAGTACATCCCCTTCCTGCTGGATTACTGCCGCCGCAACGCCATCGACGCCCTCGTCCCGCTGATCGACACGGAACTGGGCGTGCTCGCGGCCGCCCGCGAAGACTTTGCCCGCTACGGCACGCGCGCCGTCGTCTGCTCGCCGCGGGTGGTGGACATCGCCGCCGACAAGCTCAAGACCGCCGCCTTCCTGGCCGACAACAACCTGCCCGGCCCGCGTATCCTCGCTCCGCGGGACCTGGACAATCCCACCTTCCCCATCCTGGTCAAACCGCAGTTCGGCAGCGCCAGCCTCGATGTCAACGTGATCCGCACGCAGCACGAGCTGGACTATTACCGCCGCAGCGGCCGGGGCGACTTGATCTTCCAGCAGTATATCCGCGGCCGCGAGCACACCGTCGACGCCTTCACCGACTTCCGGGGCAACTGCCTCTGCGCGGTCCCGCGGCTGCGGCACGAAGTGCGGGCCGGCGAAGTCAGCAAATCGCAGACCGTCCGTAATGCGACGATCATCGCGCAGACGCGCCACCTTGTCGGGCACCTCAAGGGCTGCGTGGGCATGGTGACGGTGCAGTGCTTTCTGACGGCCGCGGGCGAAGTGGTGTTTATCGAGATCAATCCGCGATTTGGCGGCGGGGCGCCGCTGTCGATCCGCGCCGGCGCCGATTCACCGCGATGGCTGCTGGAGTTGCTGCTGGGCCGCCGGCCCGCCATCGACGAGGGCGCCTGGACCGACGGCATGCTGATGCTACGATATGATGACGCGTTCTTTGTAACACCCGGCGACTTGCCGCATTGAACCGCTCAGGTGCTTGATGCCGTAACGTATTCCTGGGCGAGAATCACAGTGCGGTTCTCGGCCGCGGCTACCACGGCCGCAAAGCTCGCCAATGTGCTGTTGATCTGTTGCTCAAATGAAACGGGCCACTCCCCCGCCTCCTGGGCCACCCGATCAATGAACGTTTTGAACTCGCGGGTGTGCCCTTTGTCCTGTCCATGCGTGCGGACGGTGCGGAATCCGCGGACCCCGAGGGCGCGCGTCTGGCGGAAATTGTCCAGTTCAAACACGTGGCCATCGCTGAAGACCCGCAGCAGTTCCTTGGGGTACTGCTTTGAGCCATTGGCGTAATAGCACACCGAACCGACCGAACCGTCGGCAAATCCCAGCGTGATGGCCATCTTGTCGTCGCGCGTGGCGAAACCGCGGCCGGCCATGCAGGCCGATACCGTCGTGACCTCGCACCCGGCCAGAAATGCCAGAAGATCGATGAAGTGGCAGGCCTCGCCAATGATACGCCCGCCGCCCAGGACCGGGTCGTGCACCCAGTGCTCGGGCGGGATATAACCGGCGTTGACCGTCATCGCCATCGACAGCGGTTCCTTGCGAGAGGCCAGCGCCTTGGCGATGGCCTGCGTGTGCGGCGAAAACCGGCGGTTGAAGCCCGTCATGACCATGCACCTCGGCGCCGCCGCGATTGCCGATTGAATCTGCGCCAGCTCCTCCAGCGTCATCGCCAGCGGTTTCTCGACAAAGGCGTGCTTGCCCGAACGCAGGATCTCCGTCACCAGCCGCGCGTGCAGGTTGTGATTAACCGCCACGAACACCGCCTGCACGGCTGGGTCTTCCAGCATCAGGCGATAGTCGCTGACGGCCTTGTTGGCGTGAAACTTGCTTGCCAAATGCACGGCCGCAGCCGTGTTGAGGTCGGCGATGTATCCCACTCGCGCGCGGATTTTCGCCAGGGCGGGCATGAGCGTGACCTTGGAGAAATTGCCGGCACCGATGACGCCGATGACGGGCGAATCGCTGGAAGTGCCTTGCGGCCAGCCCAGTGTCAGTGTCGGCATGGGGTCCACCGACTCGGGATACTTGAGAATCACTCCCAGCCCGCCGCGGGTCGTAATCAGGTCGTAGGCTTCGGCCGCCTCGTCGAGGTTGAACCGATGGCTGACCAAGGCATCGACGTTGAGCCGCCCGGTGGACATCATGTCCAGGACGGCTTGGAAATTGCGCTGCTCGGTCCATCGGACCTCGGAGAGCGAATAATCCTGTCCGCCCTTTTCGTAGCGGTCGTCATAGCGCCCTGGACCGTATGAGCAGGAGACCTGGAACGTCAGTTCTTTCTCATAGAAGTCGCTACGACGGAGGTTGAGCCCCACCACGCCCACCAGCACCAGCCGCCCGCGCTTGCGCGACATCTCGGCGGCCTGGTGCATGATCAGATCGGTCTTGGCCGCAGCCGTGATCACCACCGCATCGACGCCGCACCCGCCGGTCCACGCCCGGGCGGCTATCACAGGGTCCGAACCCTGTCCGGCCAGCGCCGTTGCGGCGCCGTGGGAGGCAGCCTGCTTGAGCCGGTCGGCGTTGACGTCGATGGCCAGCACCTGGCAGCCGTTGGCCCGCAACAATTGCACCGCCACCAGACCGATCACGCCCAGACCGAAAACGGCTACCCGTTCACCCATTACCGGGTTCACCAGCCGCAGCCCCTGCAGGGCGATGCTGGCCAGCACCGTGAAGGCCGCCTGCTCATCGCTGATGCAATCGGGAACCTTGGCGCAGAGGTTCTTGGGCACGGCGACGATTTGTGCGTGCGGGCCGTTGCTGATCAAGCGGTCGCCGGGCGCGAAGCCCGTCACGCCGGCCCCGACCTGCATCACCACCCCGCAGTTGCAGTAGCCCAGTGGCAGCGGCTCGTCCAGGCGGCTGAACACCGCCTCAAGTGTGGCCGACAGCCCGTCAGTCTTGATTTTGTCGAGCACCTGCTTGACCTTGTCAGGTTGACTGCGGGCCTTGGCAATCAGCGAGGCCTTGCCGAACTCGACAAGCATGCGCTCAGTCCCAGCCGAGATCAGCGTTCGCGTGGTGCGGATCAGCAGCGACCCGGGCGTGACGATCGGCGAGGGAACTTCAACCAGCCGAGTCTGCCCGCCGCGGAGATCCTGAAGAATTTGTTTCATCGGTGGTCCCGGACGTCAACCGTAGTAACTTTGGATCAGCAGTCCCGGCGCCAGGGCCCGCTGTTGCATGCGGAACTCTTCGGGCACAGTGAGCGAGGCCGCCGCCGCGATCGTGTCGTCATTCCTTAAGCACGTCAGCATCACGCTGGTTATCACCATCATGAAGACGGCCACGTTGCTGGGGCTGTCCAGCTTAGCTTCAAAGAAGGCCGCCGCCAGGCTTCCCATCATCAGACCCAGAAAGAGCCTGCCATACTCGCGTCCTTCCGGATTGTGCCCGGAGATGATCTGTTTAACCGACTGCACCAACATCGTGATCATCGCTCCGGCAAACAGCACCAGCCCAGGAAGCCCTAGTTCGTACCAGACGTTGAGGAACGCGTTGTGCGTCCCGAACCCGAGTGTGGCTGCCATGCCCGATCCGTGGCCGACAAAGGGCTCCTTCAGGCATGCCCCCAATCCTGCCATCCAGAGTCGGGTACGGCCTGTCGTGTCGGCGGAGGTGAAGCGGCGGATTACGAATTCTTTCTGCGCCGGCATCATGTCCAGCACGAAATTAGCCACTACGGCGATCACAATGACCACGACTAGCGCCAACAGCAACCGCTTGATGCCAAAGCGTCCCAGCAGCAGAGGCAAGCAAGCGATGAAGCCGGCAAAGGTGCCTGTTCGCTGCCCGCTGAGCACGCACAATATGACGATAACCGCCAGCACCACCGCCGAATAGATGCGCCAGTACTTTGGAAGCGACGACATCGCCCCCCATAACATCACCGGCGCCAGGAGACCGCCGGTCAGAACGAACAAGGGGGCCGATGAGATCGCCCCGGCGTATCGCGCCCCCCGAAGAGAGCCCAGCGACTGCACGCCCAAGACCATGAACAATCCCGCAGTACACATCAAAATCATCAGAAAGATTCGAACGTCCCGCTCCGTTCGCGCGCGATCGGCCATCACTGCCGCCATCGGAAGCGCCAGCACGAAAAGCAATCCTGCCTTCTGCACCGCATAGAACGTCGAAACGGACAGGAACGACGTCGCTATTCCCCACGTTGCCATGATCCCCAGCATGACCGCCGCGATACCGGGATTGGCCATCCCGTTGAAGGCCGTCAGCGCCAGAACGAACATGATCGCCCATCGCAGCAGCGTCGATCCCGAGTCGAGACTTTCATGCACGTGACCGGAAAACATCAAGGCCGACACGAACAGCGAAAGCAGCAGCCATCGCTTGTTCAGGATTCCCAATACCAACAGCGCCACCAGCAGCAGCACTACGACCATGACCCCCATCATGCCCGTGGCCTCGTAGAACCGCGCCAGACGTAATGTGATTCCACTCATAACGCTATGACCCGACGACCGCCTTCACTTACGTTACGCTCCAAACCTGTCCCTGGCCTAATTTCCTGCTGCCGGCAGGGCCAGTGAAGCGTACATTGCTGTCAGGCGCTCTTCCATCTTCGTCCATGTGAAGCCGCCCGCATAGAGTTCCCTGAGGCGCCGGCTTCGTTGGGACAACTGCGACCGCGCCGGTTCCAGAAGTCTCAGCGTCTCGATCAGGGCGGGGACGTCATCGTACGCCAGCGCCCATCCCGCATCGTGCTGCTCCACCCAACGCGCTACCCGGATCTCCCGATTGATCAGGACCGGGCGTCCGACGCTCAGAGCATCGTAAATCTTGTTGGGACTGGCAAAGAGATTGTTCGTCGATGAAGGACTGTAATATGAAAGCACCGCGTCGCAGGCGGCGGCGAGTTCCAGCGACTGCCGCGCCGTCACGATACCCTTGAAGGACACGCGCGGATGTTTGGCGAAGACGTTGTTGGCATAGTCGTCGTAGAGCCAACCGGCCGAGATAATCTCAAGGTTTTCCACCGCCTCGGTCGCGGCAACAATCTGCGCAAGACCGCGGTTTAGATTAAGCGTTCCGGCGACGTAGATCTTCACAGGTCCGTCCGGAAACCGCCGCCATAGCTCATCGCCCGGATCTTCTGGCACATTCTCAACTACCGCCGTCTTCCAGCGATACCGCCCAAAACGCGCAAAGCGCTGCTGATCCGTCGCGATCAGGTGATCACTACCGGACCGAACAATCTCTGAGACCATCCGCAGCACCCAGGGGATCGGCTTGGGGCGATGACTGTGCCGGTCGGCCAGCGCGTCGAACACATCGCAGACCAGATACTGGTACAGCCAGCCACGAAACGGCAGCAGGAGGAAGGTGAGGTCTTCGTTGACGCAATGCACCGCCTGCGGCCGCAGCGCCTTGAGCACACGCACGATGTGGCGCAGGAAGCTGAACTGCCCGCTCATGCTGGCGCGCCCGAACCGCGTGGCGCAGGACAGAACGTGCATGGATGCTCCACCGAGGTCTATGGTCTTGGTCACGTCGGGGCGGCGATCCCAGCCAATGAAATGCACATCGTGCCCCCGCGCCGAAAGCGAGCGGCACAGCTTGCCGATCCGCACATCGGACCCGTCATTGCCGTGGATGATTGCGATGCGCATCAGTTGGTCCCGCTGAGCGTTTCATACAACGTGTGTGCAATTCTCTTGGCCGCTTGCCCGTCGCCGTAAGGATTTTCTCCCGCGGCCATGCGGCGGTAGGCGACCGGGTCCGTCAGAAGCCTCGACGCTTCGCTGACGATGCGACGCCGGTCGGTTCCCACCAGCATGGCCAGCCCCGCCTGCATGGCCTCGGGGCGCTCGGTGACCTCGCGAGTCACCAGCACCGGCTTGTGCAGCGAGGGAGCCTCTTCCTGAATCCCGCCGGAGTCCGTGATGATCAACTCGCAGCGGTCCATCAGATACACGAAGGGCAGGTATTCGATCGGTTCGATCAGGTGAATGCGATCCTGCCCGCCCAGAAGGCTTCGCACCGGACGCTGCACGTTGGGGTTCAGGTGTACCGGATAGACCACCACCGTGTCACGATGCGCCTGGACAATGTCCTTCAGCGCCAGGCAGAACTGCTCGAAGGGCTCGCCGAAGCTCTCACGCCGGTGCCCGGTCACCAGGATCAACCGCCGCCCGTCCAGGGCGTCGCCGGCCAGACCCGGCACCGCCGGAGGGCGGCTGCGGACCGTGTCGCGCGTTCGCAGCAGCGCGTCAATGACGGTGTTGCCCGTGACGGTGATGTTCTGTGCCGGAATGCGTTCTGCTCTGAGATTATCCGCAGCCCCTTGGGTGGGCGCAAAGCACCAACGGCAGATCGGGTCGACCAGCCGCCGGTTCATCTCCTCGGGCCAGGGGGCCTCAAAGTTGTACGTCCGCAGCCCCGCCTCAACGTGGCCGACCGGAATGCGCTCATAGAACGCAGCGATGGCCGAGGCCAGGCACGTCGTCGTATCGCCGTGGACGAGCACGGCGTCGGGCTTCATCGCCGCCAGCGTCGCCTGCGTCGCCACGATCGTGCGGGCGGTGATGTCCCCGAGGGTCTGGTTGGGGCGCATCAGGTCCAGGTCCACGTCGGGCTTGATGGCGAACACCGACAGCACCTGGTCGAGCATCTGTCGATGCTGCGCGGTGGCCAGCAGCATGCCTTCAAAGCGCGGATCATCTCGAAGCGCCAGATACACCGGCGCCATCTTGATGGCCTCGGGTCGCGTTCCAACTATCACGGCTACTTTCATCAGCAGGCGGCCTTTGTCTTATGCCAGCGGCCGGCGGGTAGTAGAACCGGTGGCGATGCGGCACATGACGTTGTGCAGTTCCCGCAGCCGCCAGTTGATTGCATGGAGCATAATGCCCAGAAACAAGCTACCCGACGAGAGCACCATCAGTCCCACGGCCATAATGGCCAGCCCCTGGTGGGTGACCTTGGACGTAGTGGCGTAGTCATGGATCGGCGTGGCACCGGCGAGCAGTCCGCACAGGAAGAGCACGGCCGCGGCGGCGCCGAAGAATGTCAGCGGCTTGAACGAGCGAAACAGCGTGAAGATCTTCCACATCACGCGCACGCCGTCACGGACCGTGCGCAGCTTGCTCGCCGACCCGTCGCCGCGCGGGCGGTAATGCACCGGCACCTCCACGATCATCATGCGGTAGTACAACATTTGGATGGTCATGTCGGTCTCGACCTCAAACCCGGCCGAGACCACCGGGAGGCGCTCGATGACGCGGCGTGAGAACGCGCGGTAGCCGCTCATGATGTCGCTGAGGCGGCTGTGGCCGGCCCAGTTCACCAGCGCCCGCACCAGCTTGTTGCCACAGACGTGCAGCGGGCGGAACGCCTTGTCGGAATACTCCTCCAGGCGCGCCCCGACGACCATGTCGGCTTGCCCCGCCAGGATCGGCGCCAGCAGGTCGTGAACTTTTTCGGCCGGGTACGTGTCGTCCCCGTCGACCATGACATACGCGTCAGCCTCTACCGTGTCGAACATCCGCTCGATGACGTACCCTTTGCCCTGGCGCGGTTCGTTACGGACGATGGCCCCGCGTGCGGCCGCAATCGCCGCCGTCGCGTCGGTGGAGCAGTTATCGAACACGAAGATCGTCGCAGCGGGCAGCTCGCGCCGGAACGCGTCGACGACGGCCCCGATAGAGGCCTCTTCGTTGCAGGCGGGAATCAGCACCGCAACGGCCGGCCTTTGCCCGCTGACCGCATCGGATTGTTGGGAGTGTTCAGCCATGTTGCTGTCGATCACCGCCGCCGTTCAAGCGGCTGTACAACGCGCGCACGCCGCTGATCATGTGCTGCAGGTCGAACTCCCCTGCCCGCTGAGGTCCCGCCGCCGCAAGCTGCCCGCGCCGCGCATCATCGCTCAGCAGCGCGTCGATAGCCTCCGCCAGCGCCTGCGGTTGGTCCGGTTCGACCAGCACGCCCCACCGGTGACCGACGATTTCCGGCAGACCGCCCACGTTCGAGGCCACCACCGCCACGCCGGCGCCCATCGCCTCGAGCACCGCCACGCCGAATCCTTCGCAGCGGCTGGGCAGTACGAACAAATCGCTGTGCCACAGCATCGCCGCCAAGGCGCTGCGGTCCAGCCGCCCGACGAACGTGACGCTGTCGCCCAGGTTCAGGCGGCGGTAAAGATCGATCATTCGCACGTTGACGCTGTCGCGCGGCGCTCCGGCAACCGCCAGCGTGGCCCTCGGGTGGCGATGGAGCAGGCGTGGCATAGCTTTCAGGAGCGTGTCGAGCCCTTTGAGCTGCCA
This sequence comes from Planctomycetaceae bacterium, assembly GCA_021371965.1. The sequence goes on along the minus strand of JAJFVE010000157.1, from coordinate 37,706 downwards.
GTTCGTGCCCACCAGGGCGATCCGCGGACCTTTGCGACCGCCCAGCGGATCGGCGCCCAGTGCCGCCGGGCGCTTGAATGCCTGCGTGTCCACGGCCTTGTATATCGTGCAGACGCGATCTGCGTCGGCGCCATAGGCATCCAGCACGCGCTGCCGCGTGTACTGCGAATTACATACTACCTCGCACGTCGCGGCGACGACGCGGCGTTCCTGGCGGCGACGCCACAGCAGGCTCGCCAGCCGGCGTGGGCCTTTGCCCAGCAGCGTCGCGGCCATATGCCGCGTCACGTCGGCCACTTCGTAATCGTTCACCTGCACCGCCCACGGGCCGGCGTAACCGACAAAAGCACCGCTGGCGTGCGCGGCGTTGCTGTGGATGATCGTGCCCTCGCGCTGGCCGGCCACCTGCAGCGCCCTGTGGGCAATACGCTCGTAAATCGAACCAGCCGTGTCGGCGGCATCGAGCGTGTGCAGCCGCGGATGCCTCTCCTCCGCCGCCGGGGCCACAAGGTGAAACTCGATCTCCGGATCGTCGCCGAAAGCCTGCCAGAGGTACTGGGCGTACATGCCCGGGCCTGTGGCAACGTCCTGAAAAACTGTGGTGGCAAAGACGATCCGCGGCTTCATGAACCTGCGCCTTCAGCGGTCTAAAAGTTCCTGGTAGAGCGTGCGGAGTTTCACGCCGATGTCGCTCCAGTCATAGCGCCCCCTGACGTATTGGCGCGCCTGCTGCCCGCGCTGCAAAAGATCGTCCTGCTCCATCGCGTGCGACAGGGCCGCGCTAAGCCCGCCTTCATCGTCGCCGTCGTAGCCAAAAAAGGCCTGCGGGCATGCCACTTCCGGCAGCGACCCCGCCTTCGGCCCCACCACGCAGCGGGCGAAACTCATCGCCAGCAGCAAGCTGCCGGAGTTGAGAATCCTCCTGAAGGGCAAGGCCACCACGTCGGCGGCGTTGAAGTAAAGCTGAAGATCCTCGTCGGCCACCTCCTGCGGGCGAAGGCACAGGCTGGCGCCTGCAGGGATGTTCTGTCGCGCGAGCGTTTCCAGTTCCTGCACCAACTGAAGGTTCTCCGGCTGTCCGGCCAGCACCAGCGTGTCGCCGGCCTTGGCCTGGGCGCCAAAGGCCCGCACTAGATCGTCAAGCCCCTTATAGCGGCACATGCGCCCCAACGACAGCACTACGCGCCTTGAATGCTCAAGTCCCAGTCGCCGCCGAGCATCGGCAGCCGTTATCGTATTGGGGTAGGCGTCGATGTAGTGCCCGTGCGGGACCACCGCGATGCGCTGTCCGCGATCCAGGCGATACGTCGCCTGCACCTGCTGGAGGGCACTGTTGGACATGACCATCAGAGCGTTGCAGCGGTCCACCAGGCGCTGGAGCAGACGGATCTCCTGGACGACATCGGGCGAGTCGTGGCCGACCAGATTGTGAACCGTCCAAACCACCTTGCACCGCCGCAGGCGCCTCAGACCAAGCCAGTACATCACTCGCTTGATACGCGTCAGCAGCCACGTGCGACCGTGATAGAAATCGTGCGGCCAATCCAGATGCAGCACGTCGAGGGGAAACGACGTGGCGTAGTGCAGGGGAAACATCTTCCGCGGCGGGATGCGGATCACCTTGAGCCCCGCCGACTCCAGGGCGCCCGAAAACAACCGCTGGTACGGGTTGGAGTCGAGACAGTATGGAAAATTTCCTACGGTGATCTTACCCATGGCCATGCCGCCGCTCACATTCCCTTCATCGCGTTCTTCATGCCACAGAGCGTCGCAAACAGGTGCGCGCGCCATGGTGTTGGCGGGAGCCCAAATCGCGGAACCGTCATAGTGTTAGTACCGGCCATCCGAGCAGAAACGTTCATCAGGCCCACGCGGTAATTGCACTCGGCGGCCAGAGTCACAGTTTCCTGATCCACTTCCGCAGGCCCGCCGTAAGGGTATACGATTACTTCCGGGGCTTGGCCAAGCCGCGCCGCCAGCATCGCACGCGACCGCTCCAGTTCTTCGCGCTTCTGGTCGTCAGGCAACAGGCTCAGAATTCGATGGGACCACGTGTGCGAAGCAATCACGTGTCCGGCTGCCTGGAGGCTGCGTACCATCGGCCAATCCATCGGGCTGAAGCGATCCGGATGAACCGTTTCGCGGCGATAAGGCAAAGCATTGCATTCACAAAGAGTACGGACCAACCTATATACGTCGGCGATCCTATGGCTGACCACATGATCCTTAATGGCCGCGCCTATGGCATCGATGTTGTCAGCCCCGATGGCCACGGGTTGTCCGTATTGGTCCATGGGCAACCTCAGCGAGCGGCCAACAGATTGCTGAAGGATCAGGTAGATATGATCCCGCCACACGTGCGGAATATCGCCCTCGATAAGTCCAGGACAAACGGCAAATACTGCGGTAAGATTCCTTCGTGACAGGATTGGAGCAATTGTGCTAAAGGCATTGAGCATGCCGTCGTCAAAGGTCAGTATCCATCCCTCTGAGGCTTCCCGCCCGATCATCCGTGCCGGCAGAATCGGATAGTGCCGGGCCAGATAAGCTAGCTGGGATTCAAAAACCTCTATCGTGCAGTCAACCCTGTAGGCATATCCTTTCGACATCTCTCCGGCCGCCAGGACATTGTGGTAGGAGAGGATCCCGGATCTTCTTCCCCACAGCGCCGCCCACAAGGCGGCTAGACCACTGTAGTAGATCGTGATCAGAAGGATGTCCCGAATGATCCAGAGAAGCCTGCGCATCGCACTCCTTTGCCTTAACGAAGCCGCGGCGCAAAATCCAGTTTGTAGGTCAGCGCATTGCTGCGCTGTCCGATGATCTTGGCCGGTACGCCGCCCACGATCGCCAGCGGCGGAACGTCTTTGGTGACAACCGCCCCGGCCGCCACCACCGCCCCGCGCCCGATGGTGACGCCGGGCAGAATCGTCACGCGCGAGGCGATCCAGACGTGATCTTCAATGGTCACCGGTCCGCTCTTGGTGGCGTGCGAGTCGCTATTGGGATCGTGCTCGATGGTCCAGATGTGTGTGTGCGTTCCGATGTCGACGTCGTTGGCGATCCGCAGCGGACACTCGCGCCCGTCCAGGATGCAGTGGGCGTTAATCGCCGATCGCTCGCCGATGAAGATATTCTGCGGGTTCATCAGGTGTACGTGCATGCACAGGAACGCTTTGGGTTCAAACGCCCCCAGCAGCCGCTGCAGCCAGAACCGACGCCAACGGCGAGACGGGGTGTGACTGACCCAGACGTTGTAGACATCCCTACAGAGTTTTGTAAGCCGCACGTTCATGAGCTAATCTCTCAGCACCCGGCGAACGCGCGCCCCCAGGCGCACAATGATCTCATACGGAATGGTTCCGGCCATCTTCGCCAGATTCTCCACCGAATTCGGCTCGTTGCGATCTGACGAGATCACTTCCACTTCGTCGCCGACAGCCGCGCCTGCAATGCCTGTCAAATCGATGATCGTCTGGTCCATCGACACGCGCCCGATGACGCGTGCAGACTGGCCGCGAACCTTCATGCAGGCACGATTTGAAAAACTCCGCAGGTATCCGTCGGCATAGCCGATGGGCACCAAGCCGATCCGCCCTGCCGCGGGCATGGCGTATGTCAAGCCGTATCCGCATCGCGTTCCGGCGTCGACATCTTTGACCTGCATAAGCCGCGCCGTCACCCGCAGCGCCGGCCGCAGCGCTTCCTGGCCAGGGCAATCATCACCTGTTCGATATCCGTAGATAGCCAGCCCCGGACGCACCATATCCAGATGCGACGAGGGATAGCCCATCGTGGCGGCGGAGTTAGCGGCATGGCGGCACAACGTCATGGTGGGCGGACAGGCCGCGGCGCATTGCCGTAACCGGTCGAGTTGCATAGACGTGTAGTTCCAGTCGCCTTCATCGGCCAGCGGCAGATGCGTGTAAAGCCCCTGCAGACGGATGCCTTCATGCGAGAGAACCGTAGCCAGCAGTTTCGGGAACTGCTCAGGCAGCACACCGCTGCGCCCCATGCCGGTGTCGACCTTGATGTGTACCATGGCCTGCTCTCCGGCCAATGCCGCAGCCGTGGTGACGGCCGCCACTTCGGCCGCGCTGACGATGCTGATGATGACATCCAGTCGCACCAGTTCGGCCAGCGTCAATTCGACATGCCCTGGCTCGATCGAGCCGGGCGTGAAGAATACCAGCAGGGGCACTCGCGGCGCCACGCGCCGCACGTCGAAGGCCTCCTCGGCTGTGGCCACCGCAAAGGCGTCCGCGTGCGGCAGCATCGCTGGCACCATGAGTTCCAGCCCGTGCCCATAGGCGTCGGCCTTGACGACGGCACAAAGTTTCACGTATGGCTCAAGGTGTCGGCGGATGGAGGTGATGTTATAAGCCAACGTGGACGCTGAAATTTCGGCCGTCAGATGTGTCTTCACGTGCCAGTGTCCTCGGAATACAACTTCAAGCTCTCAGTGCAACGGTTGGATCATGCCTGTTCTGCAGAGTCAGCGAATATTTCATCCAGAGCCTGCCTCCGCCAGTCACAGTGGCCTGAACGCGGATGTAGATTCAGTTGCTCCAGAAACATATTGAAGAAATAGATTCCCATCAGCCTGTCAATCTGAGGCAGAAAAGTTTTGCTGCAAGTGGCCAATTGTGAAATTCCGTCCGGCGAGAAGAACTGTCCCAGCCATTCTTTCTTTCGGGGATCCGCCATGAAGGCCAGCCGCATGCGTCCGAGCCCGCTGTGCCGTTCCTTCCGATTCAGCAAGGCCCCGCGACACTTGTGTACGGTGGTGGATTGAGAAAGCAATCTGCGAAGCCTCCGATATGGATTTAACGACGTTCCCTGCCGCGCCACGGGTGGGCTCGACACCGTGAAGGGCGTAACGTTAAGAAGCCCCGACGCCAGCAGTGAGATAGCCTGCTTGAAGACTGCTGCTGCCTGTCGCTCGTGTCGTGGCCTCTGCAAGGAATGGCAATAGAACTGCCGATTTGCAAGTAACCAAGCGAACTTGTTGGGGGCGGCGTTGCAGTTCATGGCAATGACGCCACGAAAGCGTCCATCAAGCCAGAGCACTTGCAGCGCCGCGAATTCATCCGGCGCCGGCATGGATTTCAGCACAGACAGCCACTTATCCATCGCATCTTTCACCGTGTCACAGGAAGGGTACAGAATGTCATACTTGGGCTGAAACAGTCTGGCGAAAAGGCAAGTGCTGGAATCATTTGCCGCCAATGCGGCATTGTCCCAGTAGCCGCGATGCGCCGCGCCGAATGCTCCGCCCAATTCCAGCATACCGCGGGAAACGATGAAGTCTTCTATCCGGTCTCTGCTGGCGTCCACGGGGGGGAATGAAGCCAATCCATCTGTCAGTGGCAGGATCCCAAAATAATGGCTGACGATGGAAACTGGATCTGCCTCGACTACCGGCAGCATCCAATGCTTTACACCCACTGCGGAAGTAAGCGATCCGGCCTTCAGACTGTCTTCGCAAGGATGGCTGTGCGTGATAGCCTCAAAAGAAACACCCGCAGCCAGAAGCGACGACATGACCAGCCGGGAGTCTTTTCCTCCGGTCAACTTGAGCAGTGGTGTCATGGGATAGGAGGGGAGTCCCTTTGCCGCTTCAACAAGCGACTGACATGCTTCCTCAAGTCTGACGGTTGATGTCTCAGCAGCAGTGTCGCCGGAAACCGTCAGTTCGCGTCCATCCCAGTGGACAGCCTGTCCTCTTTTCAACCGCCGCACGCCGGACAAGAGGCACGCCTCAGGAAGCAAGCAGTCCTTGATGACATAGTCCCTTACGGATTCAACGTCCAGTGCGGCCTGTCCGTTCAGCATCGCACACAATGACGCGTGCGTAGAAAAGCATCTGCTTTGGTCCCGGCAGGCAAAGAACAAAGGGCGTGTGCCCATGCCGTCGGAACCGCACTCAAAGCACCACCGTGATGGATCGTTGCCAACAACGACATAGATGTACTGCCCATTTGACAGGCGGAGTTCTTCCAAAGTCCGCTGGTCGGCCTGGCCCGCTCGAATCGAGCGCAGGAGTTCTGCAGATAGAAGCGTGCCTTCAAGATAGAGAGTCGCCATTTGGCCGCCATCCAGTTGAACGGGGTATTGCTCAATCTGAAAGCCTGAGATGGCGAGCCAGCCCCACGGATATCTCGCTGAATGAAGGTTGTCAAAGCGCATCCGTGCCGGGTCGACGGCCTGACGCCAGCGAAGAAAACAGGTTTCCTCGTTATTGCCGGCGATCGAGTCACCGGTTACAGCAGCCACACAGATCATTCAGATCACTCCTTTCGAGCAACTGTCTATATTTCCTTCTCCGCACGTCCTGTCATCCCCATCCGACGCCTGCAGCCTGTTGCCAACTCTAGCTGCCAGGTCTGGGGGGAGCATCTTCTTCATGCAGACTGCGACACTGCGTCCCCAGGCATCCCAGTTCAGCTCCTGATCGAAGAATTGGCGGCTGTCGCGGACAAGCCTGCAATAGCGTGCATGATCGTGGTAGATTTCTGCAATGGCTTGCGCGTACTGGCCGGGCGCGGCATCACGCGGCAGCAGGATTCCGTTGATATTGGGACGGACGGCGTCAGATACACCACCAACGTCTGTTGCGACAGAGGGCAAGCCAAAGGCGCTGGCTTCGGCGTATACGATGCCAAATGCCTCCGCTCGAGAGGGGAGAATGAAAAAGTCGGCCTTGCGATACAGATCGAACAGCCGCCGCGCCTCCTGTGGCTTATTCTTATCCAAGAATGGGATAATGTTCAGCCGGGGATGAACTAACGGAACGGGCGGCTGACACCCAACGATCGTCAGATGCGCCTGGATTCCCAGGCTCTCCAGCGCCAGCAGCGTCTCCCAGACGATATCGCCACCTTTACGGTCCCACGGGCCGCCCACCATCAACAGGCGACAGTCCCTGGAGCATTGTTTGCCGTTCACCTCGTCCAGCGAGGGTACTTCCGAAGCCTCGATATTTGCAGCATTACGGATCACGAAGATTTTGTCTTCGTCCACGTCGTAGTCATGCCTAAGGGACTGCTTTGCCCAGTGACTTGAAGAGATGATCGCCGTGAAATGATGCATCGCCTCTCGCTCAAGGGCGCAGGCTTGGCATACGGAGCGACGGGCCATGATCTCAACATGCCGATAGCCTCCCATCCGTCGCATGGCTGGCAAGGTTCCATCTGTCATGACAAGGACCGGAAGCGAATGTCGCAGCGTCGCCACCCGCCAACCTGCCAGTGCCACAAATAGCAGATCACATGGCTTCCGCTCAATTGCCTGCAGGACCATCTGCGCCGCAAGATCGCAGCATCGGCGAGTAGCACTCCACCGAACGCTGCGCCCGGTCAATTGGCGTTCCAACTTCCAGAAAATGCGATGCAACAGTGGTGGGGCAGGACGCGGAAAGGGTCCTAATTCCACCACCTCCCCACAATAGCGCGAGAGGCTTTGCGCCATGCTGTAGGCGACACCGCTGCTGGTCCAGCGGTTCTGGATCGGCGTATAGCTGATGAAGCCAATTCGCAATCGTTCGCCCATGAAACACCCTTTTCTGCGAAACCACCAGTCCAATGTAATCGGCGGCCCTTCAGGGCACAAGAAGCTCCTGCCTATTCTCAAAGCCTCGTAAGAACACCTGCACGGAAGGATGCGTGAGCAGCGACGCCTCTTCGATGTTGATCATCGCCCGGACATCGTTGACGCGGTTTTCGAACAAGAACGGGAAGTGCAACTGATAGCGCTCGAACAGCAGATAGGCGTAGCGCTTCGACAGCGTCGCAAGCCGCTGACGGTCGACTTTCGATCCATCCCACTGCTCGATCAGGTCGAAGTATTCCTGGCGGCTGTTGACGTCGATGGTAAATCCGCGGCCGCGGAAGTGCGTCTTGGACACTACGGCCACCGGGATGCCTTCGAGCTGCAGTTCCATCCCGATGGTGCTGGTGTGCACTAGGCCCAGGTCGGCCACGCGCATGATAGACCAACTGTTGACCTTCTCGTGGGGCTCGATCACGCGGACGTTCGCCGGCAGGTTGGGGAACTCCTGCCGGATCAACAAAGCGAAGGGCTGACTGGTCCCGATGACCACCTCGGCTGGATGGATCTTCACCACCAGTTGCTTGTCCGGATGCCCGGCAAACCAGGCGATGGTGGCCGTCACCCACTCAATGGGGTTCTTGAAGGCGATTTCGCGCTGGGCGCTGGCGGCGTCCCACAGAACGTTCGTGAACAGGACGAAGGTCTGCTTGTCCGGTTCCAGGTTCAGCCGGCGGCGCGTTTCTTCGAGGGTTTCCTCGCGGCCAAAATTGTACACACGGGCGTCTTTGGAATGAGTGCGCCGGGAGGCCAGATAGTCGTCGATGGTCTTTTCCTGCTCAGCCGTCAACGGCACGTCCCGCACCTTCTGCCATTCCTTGGAGACATCCCACCAGTCGGCCGAGGTATTCCAGTTGAACTTGATCGTGTCCTTCTTTTTGCCCTCGCCGTACGTGAGCACGGGGATGCTCGCCTCGAGCAGCACCTCGCGAGCCGGTCCCCAAGTGCAGTAGATCCCATGCGACATGACGACGCGGTCGGGTTTCATCGCCGCCAGCGCCTTGCCCACCCGCGCGGTAACCTGAGCGGCCTGCACGAACAGTTCGCGCCGCGCCGCAACCTCGGGGCTCTGGGGCAAGACGCCCACGTGGTAGTGCTTCAGCAAGGCCGCGTCTACATACTCTTTCCACGCGCCCTGGTCCTGCTGGCCGGCGATGAGATCGCTGGCCGGGAGAATGTCGTAACCGGCTCCGCCAACAAACTGGCGGCCGAACTCGTAGCACTTGGCGCAACTGCGCTGCCAGTCATACTCCTTGCCTTGCCATTTGACTTCGCAAGCCGGCAGCATCTGGTCGCACAAAACGTAGCTGACCTGATGGCCACGGGCCTGCAGGATGCGTCCCAGGAGCACCTCGGTGCTGCAAAGGCGGTGGTTGCCGCCCATCATCGTCATGAAGACTACCCGCAGGGGTTTCTCGGCCGGCAAGACCGCCCGCACCGGCCAGAGACTGCGCGCCTGGGCGATGAGCGTCTCGCGACCGATCTTGAGACCCAGGGCCGGCCATTTCATGCCCACTATGCGGCCCATCCGGGCCAGCACCGGTCCAAGCCTCAGGCGCAGACCGTCGCGCCGCGACAGCCCTACTGCTTTGCGAAGCTTCTTCTTGTTCATGCTTTCACTATGCCGAAATCACCAGGCGGTCCAGCCGCCATCGACGGTGACGACGGCGCCGGTCATATAGTCTGAAGCCTTAGAGCACATAAAGAGGATGGCGCCCTGGTAGTCGTCGCGTTTGGCCATGCGGCCCAGCGGTGTGCGGTCGACGTAATGGTGAATGAACTCCGGTGCCTGACCGGCTTCGACGCCGCCGGGGGCCAACACGTTGGCGCGCACCTTGGGACGCCAGTGGATGGCGATGTACCGCGTCATGTTGATCAGCCCGCTCTTGGTGGCCGCATAGGCGATGGGCGAATTGATGCCGCTCTCGCCGTAGATTCGCGGGTCCGGACTGACCAGACCGTACGTCGACGAGAAATTGACAATCACGCCGCCGTTGCCTTTGTACATGCGTCCGCCGATCTCGCGGCAGGTCAGGAACGCACCGGTCAAGTTCACCTCGAGCACGCGCTTCCAGGCGTCGAGAGGGTACTGATCCAGCGGCGCGAAGAATGCCCCGCCCTTGTAGTGGGCGGCATTGATCAGGATGTCACAGCGGCCGAACTGGTCGTACACCTCGGCGGCCAATTGTTTGACGGCGTCTTCGGAGGTGATGTCGACGGCCTTGGGCACGACCTGGCGCTGCGTCGCCGCGGCGATGCGCTTGGACTCGCTCGCTGCCAGTTCGGCGTTGTTATCGACCATGACGATATCGGCGCCGGCCTCGGCGAGGATCTCGCACAGCTTGGCGCCGATCTGCCCGCCGCCGCCGCTGACCACGGCCACCTGCCCATCGAGGCGATACAAGTCTTCAATGCGTCCCATCCGTCAAGCTCCTTTCAGGGTCACGGCGCGGCCTTCGCGGCTGGACTGCAAAGCACCCAAGGCCATCTCCAGCGAGGCCAGTCCTTCAGTCAGTTCGATAGCCGCCCGCGGCGGCGAGGCGGCGAAGCCTGCCAGTGCGTCGCGCAGCATTTCGATGTAGATCGTGTTGAGGTCGAAATCGGCCGGCAGTTGCAGCGTCTCGTCCGGCTCTTTGCCTTTGAAGACCGTCACGCTGCGCGCGTTCCAGTCCAGGTTCACGCTGCCTTCTTCGCCGACAACCCACATGCCGCGGCAGTAATCCTGCCGGGCGAAGCTCAGGTGAGCGCACGCCTGCACGCGCTGCGGAAAGCGGAAGATCATGTCGGCAGTGTCCTCGGCCGAGATGCCGATGCCCGACAGCGCGCCGCCGGATGCCAGCACCGACTCGGGCTGGCCCAGCGTCCATCGCAGCACGTCCAGATCGTGATCGAGGGTGCGAATGACGCCGCCGCCCATGTCGCTGCGGGCGGCGTAGCTCTCGTGATAGTCTTCCCAAGGATGCCACGAGGGCAGAAAACTCCCCTGCCAGGTGTGGGCGTGAAATGCACGCCCGATGCGGCCTGAGGTCACCACGTCGTGGACCTTGCGGTACAGCGGGTGATAGCGGAAGCAGTACGCCATGCTGCAGTGCCCGCGGGAGGTTCGCGCGGCGTCGACCAGCGCGGCGGCGGCCTGCAGATCGGCGGCGACGGGCTTTTCCAGGACCACATGGGCGCCGGCCTGCAAGGCTGCGACGGCCACGCTCACATGCAGCGACGTGGGATTGGCCACGATGACCGCCACAGGTTTGTCCGCCAGCGCCTGGGAGAGGTCGGTGTAGACTTTCGCGTTGTCAGGCGATTCAAACGAACCGGCGCGGGCGCGGCCTCGCAGTAGCCGAACGTCTGAGCATCCCAGCGCCTGCAGATTGCGGAAGTGCCGTCGGCCAATCGAGCCGTATCCGGCTACCAGAACCCATCCGTGAATCACGTCTGCTCCTTGACCACGTCCAGCAGATCGCCGAAACGTTCGATATACCGGTCGGCCGGCGCCTCGGGGTGATAGTTGAATCCGATGGCCAGCAGACCCGCCTCGCGGGCGCCGGTGAGTTCGTCGATATCGTGGCCGACGAATCCGCACGCGGTTTGGGTCAGGCCAATCGCCTGCACCGCCGCGGCAAAGGCGCGGGGGTCCGGCTTGGCGTGACCGAGGTCGCGCGATGAGAGGACGGCGTCGAAACAGTCGGCGACGCCCAGGTCGGCCAGCATGCGGACCACGGCGGCCTGCCCGGACTCGTTGTCGGACAGAACAGCCAGCTTGATGCCGGCCGCCTTAAGATCGGCCAGCGTCTGCGCCACCCCGTCAAAGAGCGTTCGCGAGGCCGCCAGCGCCTTGCCTTTGTCGCGCGCTTCCTGCGTCAGCGCCGCGGCGGCGGAAGGGTCGAGCCCCTGGTCGGCCAAGAGCTGACCGAATCGCTGCCAGTAGTCAGCCCGCCCGCGGTAGACATCCACGAGCAGCGCTTCCCAGGCCTGGACGAGCTGCTCATACGTGATGCTGACGCCGAGTTCGTTGAGCCGCACCGTGAGCCATCGCCGCCAGAGCGACGCGTCGAACAGAATGTCCCCCATGTCAAAAATCAGCGCCTGCAGGGGCATGGGAACCTTATTGGAAGTCTTCGACGCTGAGGGTTACGTCAGAGGCGATGTCTTTCCTGGCCTTCTTGCCGACGATCAGCCCCTTGTCGCGCCACAGGATCCCCGTGCCGGGGCTCTTGAGGCAAAGCATCTCTTCCGTCAGCACCGCCCCGGCCGCGATGGGGCCTTTGCTGGTCAGGCTGCGGGAGAGTTTCTTGCGGGCGCTTTCGGCCACGTCGTCGTAGACCTTCTTGCCGTCGCCCATGGCGATGGCGCAGAGCCGAATGTAGTCGACCATGCGCCGCAGGCCTTCCTCTTCCAGGGCAGCGGCGTGGTCGGTTCCCTGCATCGCGCGCGAGAGGGTCACGTGTTTTTCGACCATGCACGCGCCCATGACCGCCGCGGCCACCGGCGTGATGACGCCGGGGGTGTGATCCGACAGGCCCACCAGCAGGCCGGTTTCCTTGCGGATGGTCTGCATGGCCTTGAGGTTGACGTGCTCGACCTCGGCGGGATACTGCGAAACGCACTGCATGATGATGACGGCCTCGGGCGAGTCGCCCAGGGCCTCGCGCGCCTCGGCCAGTTCCTGCAGACCAGCCATTCCCGTCGAGAGGATCACGGGCTTTCGGGTGCGGGCGACGGCTTTGAGCAGCGGAATGTTCGTGATGTCTCGCGAAGCGATCTTGTAGATGGGGTTGCCCACGCGCTCCATCATCTCCACCGACGGTTCGTCGCAGGCGGTGCAGAAGTAGATCAGCCGCCGCGCCATGGCGTATTCGCGCAGCTCCTTGTGCTGCTCTTCGTTGAGCTCGAGGAACTCGCGGTGCTTGCCGTACGTGGCCGCGAACGAATTGGGATTATCGTAAGGCTTGTTGTAGACCTCTTCGGTCAGTTCCCACTTGATGTCGCGCTTTTGGAACTTCACCGCGTCGCAGCCGCAGCGGGCGGCCATGTCGATCAGGCGCTTGGCCATGCCAACCTGACCGTTATGGTTCTGCCCGATCTCGGCGATGATGAAGCAGGGGCAGCCGTCGCCGATCTCGTGCCCGGCGATCTTCACGCGGAGTTGATCGGGCGGATGCGTAACCACGCCCTGCAGCCCGGCGCGGTTGCGGTCCAGCCAGAGATAGCAGTCGTCCAGACGCACGAACTCGTTGGGATGCTCGATGTCGTGAAGCATCTTCTCGAACATCTCCAGATCGTCCCAACTGTCGATCGTCAGGTGTGCGTCGAGCTCGGGACGCAGGCCCGCGAAGTCGCCGCTGAGTTTCTGCACCTTGAACTGCTCAGGGTTTTTGCGCAGATATGGAGTGACATGCTCGTGGTCGAACGGTTCTGCCGTCGCCGCAGCGGCCTGCCGCAGCGCCCCGACGCGGATGAATTCGGGAACCATGTGGCTCAGCCCGTCCACGTGCGTGTAGTCGGCCTTGGCGGCCAGATGAGCCTGGAACGCCTGCGCCGAACGCCCCGGGTCATACAGCGGATTGTCTGCCGTGAATCGGACGATCGTGTCGTTGTCGTCGAGGTCGGCGGCGGCCTGGAGGAACCGCCCCAGCACATCGAGGCGATCGCCGCGGATGCACTTCATGTTGCGGCTGGCGACGAGGGCGCCGATGGGTTCGTCGGCGGCGTCATGCGTGGTGGCCACGCACACTTCGTCCAGGAACGACATCGCCGCAAGGCGCTCCAGCACCCGGGCCAGAAGCGGCTTGCCCGCCACGGCGATGAGGCTCTTGCCGCGAAGACGGGTGCTCAACATGCGGGCTTGTACAACGGCTCTGACTCTCATCATCTTACTCCAGGCAGATCAGCCGCGCCGGCTTGGGCTTCCACCAGTTCGCACAGCACGTGGTACACGATCGTCGATACTTCCTGAATCCGGGGGGTCTGGTCGGAGGGAATGTCCAGCAGGATGTCGGCCAGGGCGGCGCACTGTCCACCGCCGCGGCCGGTGAGGGCGATCGTCGTCAGGCCCATGGCTTTGGCCTGCTTCATCGCGGCGATCACACTGGGCGCGTTGCCCGAGGTGCTCAAGGCCACGGCCACGTCGCCGCTCTTGGCGTTGGCCTCAAGCTGCCGGGCGAAGACGCTCTGATACCCGAAATCGTTGGCCAGCGCCGTCAGAACCGAACTGTTGACCGTCAGCGCCTCGGCCTTGAGGGCGCGGCGGTTCTTGAGGAACCGTCCCACCAGCTCGCCGGCCATGTGCTGCGCGTCGGCCGCCGAGCCGCCATTGCCGAACAGGAACACCCCGCCGCCGTTGCGATAGGCGGCCACGATAGCATCGGCCGCCGCGGCGATGCGCGGCGCCAACTGCTCCTGCGCCAAGCGTGTCAGCGACGCGGCCTCTTCAAACCGCTGGCGAATCAATGGTTCGTTCGAGTTCAATGTCATACCGGAATTGCGGACAGACTCCGTCCCCGTCGGGCGCACCCCAAGGTCCCGCCCGCTACCGCGCCTGGGCATGGGGCACCAGCCTTTATTCCGCTTAAAAGCGGCAAAAGTTCGAATATAAGGCAGAAACTTCCTTGCCGGAATCCGTTCTTGATTGTAACATCGGCACTTCAGCGGACAAACTGAACTGGATTCGCATGGAGCCAGGCGACCAAGTAGCCCATGGAGAGGCCTTTCAGACCCTGTTGCTGGGACCAAGGAGAAATCAGTGAAGACCACGTGGAAAATCTCTCAAGCGTGCATCCTTATTACTATCGTATTGGCCATTGCCTCTCCCGGCATGGCGAGCGTGTCTGACTACGCCGCCGCCGTGGTGGCCGATGCCCCCATCGCCTACTGGCGATTTGAGGAGTCCAGCGTCTCCCAGGCGGCCATCAACAGCATGGGCACCGGCTGTAACGGCACCTACACCACGACCGTCTCCCTGGTCCAGGGGGTTGTCGGCCAAGCCGCAAGCTTCAACAATGTGGATGCGTGTGTCGAACTGCCCAAGAGTCTTGGAGACGGCTTGAAGGACGCCAGCGCCATCACCGTGGAAGCCTGGATCTGCAATGCGGACCTCCCTGGAAGCGGCTTTGAAGAAAACATGATATTCACCACATTCATCGGACAGAAAGCCGGCGCCGCCTTGCAGATGAACGGGGCCAATATCTCCCTGGGTGGGCGGTCGGATGGAACCGAAAGCTTCAAGAGCACCTTGGCCGCCTATAACTCGATCGGTGAGTGGCATCACATTGTCGGTGTGCTGAATTTTGCAGCCGACACGGTCACCGTTTATATCGACGGAACCGTTGCCCGTAGCACCAGCGTGTCATTTAAAGGGTCCAAGTATGCGTATTATGACGCCACCAACGTCTGGTCCCCGACCATCGGCGCCACCATGACCAGTTCCGGCATGGACCGCTTCTTCAACGGGCTGATCGACGAGGTCGCCATCTACGACCAAGCGCTGTCGGCCGAAAAAGTGCTGGAGCATTACAATCTGATGCCTCCCCCCGAAACCACCCCCGAGCCGGCCACGGTGGCCTTGTTTGCCGTAGCGGGGCTGGCGATCCTCCGACGCCCAAGGGCGTAAGGGGTTTCAGCAGGGCAGGTCGGATTCCTCATCATCCGCCGTCCCGGCGGGCGACGGGGTCTGCGGCGGCGAATCGGCCGGAACTCTCCCATTCCTGGGTGACAGCCCGATCTTCTTTCGAATGCCGTCGGCGATGCCGCCGAATCGCTTCTTGTCTTCCTTGTCAAACCCGACCCACCAGCACAGGGGAAGCCACGCCAGCGCCACGGCGGCCACGCAGGCCGCCAGCGATAACAGTGTCTGGGGATTCACTGCGAATCGCAAGGCCAAGCCGATGGCTGCCAGGATAACCAGCACAACCAGCGGCCGTGCATACGCCTCCCAAAAATACCGCCGCACCGGCAACCCACAGACTCGCGCCGTGTGAATGCTCACGATCGGGCGTGTGATGTTGGCCAGGATTGCCGTCGGGATAATGACGCCCAACACCCCCAAGGGCGTGAACCCCGCCAGGTAGATCGACGCGAGCACATTGATTATGCCCGAAGCAACATTGAGCTTCGTTATGAAGTTCATGCGGTTGACCGCCATCAGCACTGCCCACTGAGTACCGGCCGCGTACGAAGCGAGGTACACAACGGACCAGCCGACCATGAACCAGGCCGTTATCTGGTAGCTCTCTCCCAGCCGCCGCCCCAGCCAGACCTTGATGATCGAGTGCGCGAACACCCCAAGAATCACGCAAGCGGCGATCCCCATCAATAGCGTGTACTTTGTTCCGCGTATTAGAAGTGCGTGAAGGCGGGCTTTTTCGCCCACAGCGTGGAACCGCGTGGCCACCGTTTCTAACTGGCCTCTGAAGCCCCCGATGATCTGATCCGCCATCGCCGGCAGCGACAGCCCGGGCGTGTACAATGCCACCCCGGCAGGACCGAAGAACCGTGTAATGATGATCGGATCTGAGCGGATGCTGATAAACCGGGTCAGATGGAACACAAATAACTTGCTGCCCAGCGACAGCATGGGCTTGAAGGCGTCCAGCCGCACGAAACGCGGCGACAGCCGCATGCTCGGCCAAAGCCGCTTCGCTGCCCATACCCGCGCCAGCAGAGAAAGCACCAGCGTCCCGGACGAAACCAGGGTGTAGCCCATCAGGCCATAGCTGGTTAGACCCAGCACTGCAAACAGCAGCCCGCCTTGAACGACCGTGTAGCCCATATCAAGGTAATTGCGGATGTCAAAGCGGTTCTCGCCGATGATCGTGGCGTTGAAGACCGGTTGGAGAAAATACACCAGGATCGAGAGCCCTCCATAGACACGAATGAGGAATACGGCCTGATTTACCAATTCCGGGGGCACCTTGAACAACGCCGCGATAGGCCTGGCAAGAATGATGCACGCGGAGGCGAAGAGCGAACCGAGGATCAGATAAGTCGCCAGCCCCGTGCTGGCCAGCTCGTTGAATCGCCGGTAGTCCTTGCGGGCGATTTCAAAGGCCAGGTGCCGCCCCAACCCGGAGCGCAGCCCCATGTCCAGCAGTTCCGTCGAGCTGACGATAACGCCTACCAGACCGATGATGCCGTACCCGCTGGTGCCCAACTTCTCCAGCAGGAACGGGACCATTGCCAATTGAATTAACGCCCGAAGACCCGAATAGGCCCAGTTGGTAGCGGTGTTTAGCGTTATCCGGGTTGAAGTCTTCATGCCAACTGCTAGCCCCATAAATCGTTCATAGCCACGCAGACCCGCGTCACGCAGCCGACCTTCTGGAATTGCAGGACGCAATTTGGGCTATCGGTTATGGCAGTCATCAATGACTTCCCGTACCAAAGAACCCGCTTGCCACGCCTTGTTGATGTATCCTGGCATCACATCTCGAAGTCCGGCTCGAATGGAAGCCCCCTTCTGTAATGCGGTGTCTGCCAGATCGGTCAGCCTAGAAGGCGTGAGATCTGCGACGGGAATAAGCCATCGGACATCTCCAAACACGTCTCTATTGATGCCCTTGGCCTTCATGCTGTAGCCGATGGAGATAGTCGGAATATACGATGAGATTGCGGCAATTGTCGCATGTGTCCTGGCACCGATGAACAAGGACAATCGCGATACAATCCATTTATACTGAGGCGCGCTATAGTCCGGACCAACGAGCACGACCTGGTTGCGTATAGGGACGTCGCGCAACAAATTCATCACGCTGGCAAGAAACACGTGGTCATTGCCTTTGGGCGTCATCACATGCGGTACAAGAACAATAGGACGCCCTAGGCGTTTATCAAGTTCCTGCAGGCAGGCCCCGGCCACGTCTTCCCAGCGGACATCAGAGGTTCTAAATCGGGCAACAAGATTCGATAAGTTGACTCCAATGGCCTCTCCAGTAGCCAATATTCTTTCGATCTCTGGTGGCAGTTCGCATGGTTCCGGGGCCATTACAAACGCCGGATCGGACATCGTCACGACGTTGTCGACAATTCCCCGTGAAGCCAAGTACTCCTGTGTGCAGCTTTCCCTGACACACAGCCGCGTAAATCGTTTCAATCTCTGAACAGCAATTCTTTCAAAGTCAGGCTGCTTGTCAAACGGACCTATTGAGGCTCCCCACAGCAGAAACGGCTTACCGCCGCTAACCGCCGCATCAGCCAAATCAAAATTAGTTTTGGGTAGTACAGGGCCGTAATCGAGCGAAACATTGTCGCCGCCGAGAGCAAATACAGCGGCCGCATTCGACAACAACGAACCATATCTAATCCATGAATCGCGTTTTAGCACCTTTCCCAACTGCCTGAATATCCATTCTTTTGAGAAACGGCGGGTAATCTGCTGCCTAAGGTCCGGGTCTGCGGCGTGTAAAGTCAGTGGGCCCATATTAACAAAAGTGCACGCGCCAAATTCCTTCCGGAGAATGGCCATCGTGCCGCGCAGTATGGCCTCGCATCCGCGATTGGCGCAACTGCCGTTTCCCACAAATAGAAAGAGAGGCCTTGCCGTACAGTCGCCGGCAGCGGCGAAATGGAAGGTCATATTAACGAACTCCTTCGCCTGAATGCGTCAACATAGTGGCAAGAGCCATTGTGCATCCTTGAGTCCAGCGGGAAAACCATACATTCAGGGGCCGCGTTCCGGCACCCAGCGAAACCCCGTGTCCACCAGTGACTACACCTTGCGCATCGGTGGCGGCAACTAATGCGCGTATCGCCCCTTGGACGGTGTCGGCGTAAGAACCGTCTAATGCCCCGATATCAATGCCCCGCTGGATCCCGCAGGCAATCGTGGCTGTAGCCGATGTCTCTGCTCGAGGTGACGTAAACGGAAGGCACCAAGCCCATCCCCCACCTTTTAGTTGGTAATCGCACATGGAGCGGACGACCTTGCGAAAACCTTCCAAAAGGTATTGATGGTGTTCCGTTTGGGGCGAAAGGTACGTCAACACGCCAGACAAGCCCAATGCGAACCAACCGCACCCGCGGCCCCAGGCGACGGCTCCCAGACCGCCAGGGCGACCAACATAATACCCATGATAAGGCAGATTTGTGCCATACTCCAACCCGCACTGCAGGAACTCGCGGCACTGATGCACTCCCAGTTCTACCGCTTCGGACGACTGAAACATGTTCCCATATCGAACCAGGAATGGGCTCACCATGGGAATGGCATCGACAAGGACTATCTGGGGTGAAGTCTTTCGATAGGGCAAAGTCCCGCTGCTGGTGCGAGCATGGACCTTCATAAGGACTTCCGCCAGCGTCGCTACGGAAGACCTATAAGCATCTTTTTGAGTCTTTTCAAAGAGGTCCAGCAGAGCCTCCCCGATCATGCATTGATCCACCGTCTTCGGATCAGTCTTGAACCGGCCCTTGGGGTCTATGATCCGCCCGCAAAAACGCTCGATGATCTCGATATCATTATCTTGGGGAGCGTAACGCAGCGCCGTTCGATATCCATTGAGCAGGCACGCGTTCTCCCACCCGTTTACGGCGGCGGAATTGGCGCCAGCTCTTCGGAATGAGGCACCCCTGAAACCGAATTCAGTTGCCTCAATAGATGGGTCTTCAAGAAGGGTTTTCGCAAAAGCCTGCACTCTGGCAACGTACGGGGGGGTCAGTTCATTCCAAGGAAAACTTGGCTCGTGAAATCGTCGCAAGAGTTTTGCGATGGAAGTGGATTTCGTTCCCGCCCAGAAGAAGAATAGTTGGAGAAAAACTGTCAGTGCGATGATCCATGGCGAGCGCCAAGCCATCACCACCAGGAGAACCTCGCCCAGAAGAACGAGGATAACGATGATCGCATTATGGGATCTCATTGCATTCAACATAACCGTTGAAAGATTTGAAATCAAGAATGAGTGGTCGTCGCGGTCGTCGCAGGGTCAGGGAACCAGAAACACGTCATCGGCGTCGACGGGCAGCTCGCTGCCGACCAGCGCGGAGACTTGGCCTCTGGGGTCCCACATATTGTCTGTACCGCCGGGAATCACAGGGGTAGTTCTCCAAGAGACCGAGGCATCCAGCAGCAGCACATTTTGCCCTACGCTCTTATGGTTGACCGAATTGGCGGTATGGGCCGCTGTCGTCGGGTCCATTCCATAGAACGTGGTGCCGCCCGCTGTGGATGTCCCCCCTCCATAGAACATCAATGGATTCTTGTCGGCGCAAATCGGCCGCTGCGGAACGCCCGTCAGCGTCAGCCGCCCCGTCACGCTGACGCGGATCTGGTGCTGAACAGAATAACTGATGTTGAAAGGCGAGGTGAAACCCACCTGCGTGGAATAGCCGATCGGATCGGGCTTGGCTGTCGTAACCGACGGACAGACGAAAGCCGCTGGCGCGGCATAATTAACCGCTTTTGCCGTCGCGCCGCTGGGAATGTACATCAACATGAACAGGGGACGCGTTCCGTCGTCCATGTTAAGTGATGTCGGAGTATTGTTGTAGTGCCCTATTCGCCGCCATTGGGTGGTTGCGGAATCAAAACCGGGAATCGCCTGGCCGTTATCCGCGGCGGACTCATGTACGCCTTTTCCAATGTTCTTGAGGTTTGACGTACACTTGGCCCGGCGGCTGGACTCTATTACGCCGATAAAGACCGGCACCAGGATGGCAACCAGGATCGCCAGGATAGCGATGACCACCAGCAGTTCGATCAGCGTAATCGCCCGACGTCTCATCTCTAGCCTCGCTTTCAGGCTCAAGGCACCAGGAATATATCATCCGTGCTCTGGGGCAATTCCGTTACGCTCAGCGACCCGGTCAGCTTGTTGGAAGGGTCCCAGATCGTGTCGTTGTCCGGACCTATGGCAACCGAACTTGTCCAGGCCACCGTGTTATTCGCTCGCAGCACATTCTGCCCCACGCCCCGGTGATTGGTGGAATTGGCGCCGTGGCTGGCCGTCGTGGCCTCCATCGCGTACCAGGTCGATCCGCCGGCCGTGCCGGTAACCCCGCGATGCTCGGTCAGCGGACTCCTGTCGGCCAGGACCACCTTGTCCTTGCCCGTCAGCAATCCAAGCCGGAACCCGGTCGTGACGACCTTGATCTGGTGCTGGTACGAATACGAGATGTTCTTGTCGGAAGTGAAACCGACCTGGTTGGCCAGTGCTATCGGATCGGTCCTGGCCCCGCTGACGCTGGGACAGACGAATGCCGCCGGCGCGGCGTAGCCAACCGTGCGGGCAGTCGCTCCGTTGGGCAAGGCCATCAACATAAACAGCGGCCGCGTGGCGTCGGCCACCTCAAGCGTCGTCGGATCGTTATTGTTGTAGCCGATTCGCCCGTAGGCGTTGCCCGCGGCCGTGGATTCGATGGACGGGAAGCGGGCATTGTTGTCGTGGGCGAAGGCGTGCAGGGCATTGCCGATCACCTTGAGATTGGAGGCGCACTTGGTCTTGTTGGCGGTCTCCAGCGAGTTGGCGATCACCGGGACCAGGATCGTCACCAGGATGGCGATGATGGCTATCACGATCATCAACTCGACGAGGGTAAAGGCAAAGCGGCGGTTCATAATGGCCGTCTCCTGTTACTGCTTCGCATTCAATCCTGGCAGGCTCCTGCGTGTGGCCCCGTCCGGTACTATTGTAACGTGAACACCCGTGCGTCGCCCGAATATTTCATTCATGATCAACCGCAAAGATCGCAAAGGACGCAAAGGTGTCTGAAGGGAATAACGCCAGACTTTTTCTATTGGCTCGGCCGCGACCGGAGTGACCCGTTATGCACCATTTCGTCGGCCGCCGTCACCATTGCTGTGCGGAGTTGTCCGTCCCACTCCAAAACCTTTGCGCCCTTTGCGATCTTTGCGTTCAATGTCTTGAACTCCCTTGCTTGACAATGCCTCCCGGCCGTACAATATGGCGTCAGCAAAAGCCTTCGGGGCGGGAGGGACTCCCGAAGGCGCACGCCCAGCGCCCCCGAAAGCCCTCCAAGACGCTGGATGGAGCAGACCCATGAGCATTCCAACCTGCCCGATAACGAGCGAGCTGGGGTTAGCGAGCGTCGGCGGTTGTCTTTTTGGGACCGAGATGTCTCAAAAACCAAGTGTCCTGCCGAAAAAGGATTGAAAGGAAGGCTTTTGCCATGAAAAAAAGTGTAAAGAATAACGGCTCGGCACTGCTGATGGTGGTTGGGTTGTTGACCATTCTGGCGATGCTCGGAAGCACCTTTCTGATCATCGCC
Source organism: Planctomycetaceae bacterium (assembly GCA_021371965.1). The sequence goes on along the minus strand of JAJFVE010000157.1, from coordinate 15,884 downwards.
TCCACCCATCGCAAGGTGGCCAGCAATGTCATCGCCGCTTCGCCGCTCAACGAAGCCCCGTCAGGAATTGCCGCTGAAGTTGCACAACTTCTCAAGAAGGATCTCTATCTCGACGCGCTGGGGCCATACAGTCTGGCCAAGGGATCGGTCACCGACGACGAATATCTGGGCTGGCCTGCCGATACCGCCACGAGCGACGTGCTCAAGCAGCCGCTCAAGGCCGTCTACAACATCGCCCAGGGAACCTATGACGGATATACCAAGGTTGACACCGACGGGGATCTGATCGCCGATGCCGCGCTGGTTCCCATACCCAACATGTACAACGAAAACGGCGTGCAGATCTACGTCGCCGTCAGCGTCGTTGACCTGTCACGCATGCTGAACGTCAACACCAGCGGCGAAGTGGGCCTGGCCCTGTCGCCCAGCACGCCGGCGGAGATCTACCTCAAGGAGTTTCTCAACGCCGATCTGCGTCCGTACTATGCCGCCGTGCATTCCGCCCGTTGCGGGTCGGCGGGGCAGGACCTGCCCTCCTACAGCATCGGCGCCGCCCTCAAGGCTGGGGGCCTGCCGGCATCGAGCCCTTACAGCCTCTACACCATCGACGACGAACTGCAGTTGCGGTGGCAGGGCTACTGTTCCGGCGCTAATGTCGGGCGGCTCTACAACGTGCTGCACACGTTCTCCAAGGCCGGCTACTTGACCACCGCGTCGCGTTCGCGATCGCTCCTGCGTCATCCGACGGCCGCGATCAAGAAACAGCTGCAATTGTACAACTGGAACGCCGACCAGAGCGCCATGGTGCTCAACCGGGCGCTGCTGGATGATGATGCCACGCGGACTTGGTTCTATGAGCAACTCAAGAAAGCCCTCAGTGCGGCGGGGGGCACCGGGGGTGGCGACGAAGACGAAAGCGACTGGGTTGACCCGCCCGCCGGTACATCACCCATCATAGTGGACAATTCCGACGCAGGGGTCACTTTTGCGGGGACTTGGACTGTATCCACATCAAACCCTGTCAAATATGGGGCAGACTATCGTCATGACGGTAATACTGGAAAGGGCACGAAAAGCGCGAGCTATGCTTTCCCCATAACGACAAAAGGCAAATACGAAGTCAGCGTATACAAAGCCGCTGCTGATTCAGGAAAATCCTCAAATACTCCTGTTGAAATTGTTCATTCAAAAGGAACTGCGGCGGTTACTCTTAACCAGACGACCAACGCTGGAACATGGGAGGCGCTGGGGCAGTTTGTCTTTGAGGCAGGAAGCACAGGGGTAGTGAGATTGAATACAGCCGGGACAACTGCATATGTTGTAGCGGATGCCGTACAATTTGTTCTCAAGAAAGTCCCACCACCGCCTCCAACACCCCCCGATCCGTGGGTCATAGATAATCCAGCCGCCGTCTTCACCGGAGCTTGGACGGTATCGAGTTCAAGTGCTGTCAGGTATGGTGCCAACTACCATCATGATGGAAATACCGGTAAAGGCACCAAGATCGCGGAATACTCCTGCATCATTCCTGTTTCCGGGAAATATGAAATTGCCATCTACAAAGCTGCGGCCGATTCCGGAAAGAGCGCAACAACCCCCATCGATATTGAGCATGCCGACGGCTCGACCACCGTCACATTGAACCAGACCACCAATCCAGGTGTATTCGAGCCAATAGGACAATACCGTTTCACGAAGAATTCCACAGCAACTGTCAAGATGAGGACTGCGGGCACCGTAGGCTTCGTCGTGGCTGACGCCATTCAGTTCACGTGCAAGGAAGTCGAGACCACGGGCGGAGGCGGGGAAGCCGACACTGGCCCTGTCGATCACTTTGTGGCCAACCTTTGGGCATACCTGTCGAACCTTGACCCGTTGACGCACGCGTTTCACGTGGGCAAGGCATTTGGGGTGGTGCCGCAGTTGGCCATCACTGAGGCCTTTGCCAAGACGTATCCTGAGAGCGGCCCGGGCGCGGCGGATCAGGGTTGGGCCTTCGCCATCGAGGTGATGAACCCGACGACCCAGAGCATCTCGCTGAGCAATTACGCCTTCTCCAGCGGCACGGCCAACGAGGTTCGGTTCAGCACCATCAGCGGCTGTCCGGTCAACCTGGCCGCGGGGGCCAAGATGGTGCTCTACAGTTTCGGCGGCAAGAACAAGGCCAACCGCACTCAGCCTGCCGCGGCCAGCGACGCGGCGTTGTTCAACGTGGCGCCGGGGGCCAACTGGTATCGCATCGGCACGGGCACGACCAGCCTGCTGGACTTTGCCCAGGCCAACGCCTCCGGCGGCGCCATCAAGGTCTATCGCATCGTCACTGACGGCGCGTCGTATGTGATCCCCGTCGACAGCGTCACCGGCGCGGATATCGGCTACACCGGCAGCGCCCCACAGACCGATGCCGAAACGCCCACGCCGCTGGTGGGACAGCGCGACGACAGTTGGGCGGCCAATTTCGGAGGGCGCGGCCGCGCGCTCGTGGCGGCCATGGACAAGAAAGGTTCCCATTCGCTGGGCCAGGCGGCGGATAATGGCATTACTGCCGAAAGCATCAACAGCTCGCCGGTCTCTCAGGGCTTCTTTATCCGCAAGGGCGAGACCTTCCCGGCGACGCTGGGCGACGTGATTGCCCGCTTCATCGTCGGTCCCGAGGCCGAGACCGCCGTGACCGAGTACAAGGACCTGCCCCACCAGTTGCTGGCCAAGGCCAGCTCGCAGACCCGCGGCAAGCTCGACTACAAGGGCGACGCCCCCGCGGCATGGACGAAAGACTATCCCAACATCAACTTTGCCTGCGTCGTTCCCGAGCTGCTGCAGATGCTCCCGACGCACGACACCGTCGCCAACGGCGTTCTGTACGGCCTGATCAACATCAACACGGCCGACAAGAAGGTGCTCACGCAACTGCCCTTCCCGCTGACATTGAAGATGGGCACCACCGACGTGGCGGAATGGAACAACAACCGCGCCAAGCATGTGGCGGCCATCGCTGACGCCATTATCGCCAAGCGGGGCACGACGCCGTACACCACGCCCGGGGCCGTGGCGGCGGATATCGTCGACTACGCCCGCACCAAGGTCCTGGGCGCCACGACGGGACTGGGCTACTACGAAGCTCAGAACGCCCTGTGGAACTCCGTGAGCAACTGCGTCACCGTCAACAGCGACGTCTACGCCGTCTACATGCGGGTTCAACTGGGCAGCGCCGGAACGCTGGGAACGAAGTACTTCGTGGCGATCATCGACCGCAGCAACTGCAAACTGCCCACCGACCAGCCCACGATCCTGATGACAACCCGCGTCGAGTAGGCACGATATGCAAGACAGGTATCACGGGCCCCCGCCTTCGGGCGGGGGCTGTCTTGCGCCGCCGCCTCATTCATGGTCAGGCCATGCTGCGATACTCGCGATCCAGGATGATCGTGCGGTTTTCGGCCGCGGCCGTGACGGCGGCGAAGCTCGCCAGCGTGGAATTGACGATCTGGTCCAGCGGGATCAGCGCCCCGCCGCCGCTGCCGAGGCGGTTGACGAACGCCGCCACCTCGCGCTGGTGCCCGCGGTCGCTGCCGGATGTCCGCAGCCGTTTGAACGAGGCAAACCCGAAGCCATCGAGTTCCTTGAAGTCCCGCAGGCGCAGCACGCGCTCGTCGCTGAAGATCTCCAGTTCCTCGCCGCCCCACTCGGCGCTGCCGTTGGCGAAGAAGTTCAGCATCGCCGTCGAGCCGTCGGCGAACCCCAGGCAGATGGCCGTGCGGTCGTCCCGCACCAGGCCGCGCGACGCCCGAGTCGCCGCCACCGTCTTGACGGGCGAACCGGCCACAAACGCCAAAAAGTCGATGTAGCTGACGGCCTGGCCGATCACGCGCCCGCCGCCGCGCATCGGATCGTGCAGCCAGTGTTCCGGCGGAACGTAGCCGGCGTTGACGGTCAGGTTCATCGTCAGCGGTTCGCCCCGCCCCGCCAGCAGGCGCAGAATCTGGTCGGCGTGGCGGCTGAAACGCAGGTTGAAGCCCACCAGCAACTGCCGGTCGGCGTGACGGGCGGCCGAGTGCAGCACCGCCTGCAGATCGGCGACCGTCGTCGCCAGCGGGCGCTCCACCAGCACGTGCTTGCGATTCTCCAGCGACTGAATCACCAGTTCGGCGTGGGCGCTGTGCCCCGTGGCGATCACCACGGCGTTGACGTTGGCGTCGCGCATGATGGTCTCCGCGTCGCTGACCGCCCGGGCCGCGCCGAATCGACGAGCCAGTTTCTTGGCCGCATTGAGCTCCAGGTCCGCCACGTGGGCGATCTGCGCCTGCGTGCGGCCCAAGGCCGGCAGCAGCACCTCGCTGGCATGCCGCCCCGCCCCGATCACCGCCACCGACGGTTCCACCGCGGCCGCCGGCGGCTGTTGCCGCCCAACCGGCCTGGCTGCCGCGGCCTCGTGGGAATAGTCAATTATTACAGCCCCTGTCGTGCCGACCAGTTCATCGTAATGGTCCGCCGCGTCGAGGAAGCCAACCCGCCGCTCGATCAGCGCATCGACCGCCAGCCGCCCGTCGGCCATCGCTTCGAGCACCGCCTGAAGGTCTCGCTGGGCCGACCAGCGGACGAAACCATAGGGATAATCCCGCCGCCCCAGTTCGTAATCGCTGTCGAAGCGGCCCGGACCCTGCGCGCAGGCGCCTGTAACAGATAACTCTTTGCTTTTGAGAAGGCTCTGGGCGGGGGGGACGCTGCCGCAACCAATGAGCACGATGCGTGCTGCGCGACGGCACAGATCTCCAGCCATCGGCGCGGCAGCGGATTCCTGATCGTCGAGATTGACGATCACCGCGTCAGCCCCGCCGCCGGGCAGTTCGCCAGCCGCACGCCGCAGGCCCTCATGATCGCTCAGGGCCAGGCCCGTCGCGCCGAGCTTGCCCGCCAGCGCCAGGCGGCCGGCGCGACCGTCGGCCGCCAGCACGCGACAGCCGCCGGCTGCCAGCAGTTTCACGCTCAGCAATCCGATCAGGTCCAGGCCCAGCACGATCGCGGTTTCGCCCAACGTGCGTTGCGCCAGCCGCACGCCGTGCAGGGCGATGGCCATGGGGATCACGAAGGCGGCAGCATCGTCGCTGACGTTCTCGGGAACGATCTGGCAGAGGCGCTGCGGCGTTTGGGCGATTTCCGCGTGCGGGAACAGTCCGGCCACGCGTTGGCCCGGGGCCAAGCCCCGCACGCCCCGCCCAACCGCCAGCACCACGCCCGCGCCGCTGCACCCCAGCGGCAGCGGCACGTTCAGGTGGCGGTAGACGCTTTCCAGCGTCGGCAAAGCTCCCCCTGCCGACACGGCATCGAGCGCCTGGGCGATCTGGGCGGCCTCTGCCCCGCCGCGAGCAGCCAGGGCGGAGGCGCTTGCTTCAATCGAGGCCCGTTCGAGCGGCCCGGCCAGAAGCGTGCGGCGAGTGCGAATGAGCACGCAGCCGCTCTGGCACAGAGGCGCCTCGATCTGGGCCCCATGTACCCGCCCGCTCTGCATGTCCTGAACAATCTGTATCAACTGTCTTCCTCGCAACAAAAGCCTTTCTCGATATTATCGGCTGAAACGCCCACTCACCAGAGCGATAACGCGTCGCGGCCTGCCCGTGCTCCCCTGTGGCATGGGCGTCCCCAGGGGACAGGTCTCGCCCATCTCCTTGCTTTCTCTGGGATCAGGAGAAACATCCATCGAGCATCAGCATTCGCCAAGGGTCATCTGACCATGCGGAAGAGCATGTCCCAAGTGTAGATCCCGCCGCGCAGGCCGCCGCACTCGATCCACAGGTACGCCATGATCTTGAGTCGCAGGATCCGCCAAAGGATCGCCCGCAGCGTGCTGCGCGGGCCGCCCCAGGGGGCGGACCATTCGCGAAACGCCACTGCCGCCGGGTCGAAGCCCGCGATGCGGGCCAGTTGCCGCACGCCAAAAACCGTAAAGGCGCTCTGGTGCGAAATGTCCCAGTGCCGCGCGCCGCTGCCAAACAGCGACACGGCATTGGGCACCTGGGCGATCAGCGCCCCGCCGGGCCGCAATACGCGCCGGCAGTCGGCCAGCACCGCCGGAAGAACCGCCGTGTCCAGATGCTCTAGAAAGCTCATCGCGAAGAAGAAGTCCACCGACTCATCCGGACACTGCCGCAGATACTCCGGCACGTCGCTGCAAACGAGCTTGGCCGAGGTGAACTGCCCCGCGGCCGCGAGCTGCTCGGGCGTGATGTCCACGCCAGTCAGATCGGCAACGCCCATCTGTCCCAGCAGAAAGAGCATCTCGCCGCGCCCACAGCCGAGCTCGACGCACCGAACATCGCGCGCAGCCGGCAGCCATCCCTTGAGCCGCCGCGACAAGCCCTTAGCCGCGCCGGCGTAATACTGCCGCGAAGGCGGCTGGCCGTCGACAAAGAGTTCCTCATAATAGGGCGAGACATGCTGGCTGAGATTGTGGTCCATGACAGAGATTCTAAACCACTATCTTGCGGCTGTCGACTTGCATGGTACGCAACACAAAGAGGGTGGGCGGGACGGGTGCCACGCACAACTCCGTTGTGCGTGTCCCTGACCATCCACACCGGAGAGCATGGGCGAGACCTGTCCCCTGGGGACGCCCATGCCACACGGCAAGAGCATGGGCGGGACGCCCATGCCACAAACGAGGCGCCCAAGTTACATCAGTGCGCGGCGGCGCGGGTTTGCGCGGGTTTGCTCAGGCCCTTGGCCTTGAGGTACTGGCCGTTCTCGATGCGGGCGGGGGCGTCGTCGTTGGCGATGAAGTTCTCCAGCAGTTGCAGGGCCTGCGAGTCGGTGAACTGCTGGGGCGGGTGCTTCATCGTGAAGGAACTGATGGCGTCGAGCGGGCCGGCGAGCCTGCGCGTGCGGGCGATCTTGCAGACGCGGATGGCGTCGATCGTCTCGCCGCCGCTGTTGGGCGAATCTTCCACGCTCAGGCGGGCCTCGATGTGCAGCGGCACGTTGCCAAACCCGCGAGCCTCGATCCGCAGGAAGCAGACCTTGTTGTCCTTCTGCCAGGGCACGTAGTCGGCCGGGCCGATGTGGACCTGGTCGGCCGGCAGCGGCACGTCGAGCTGGCTCTGGACGGCTTCGGTCTTGGAGATCTTCTTGCAGCCCAGGCGCGAGCGGTCCCACATGTTCAAAAAGTCGGTGTTGCCGGCCGTGTTGAGCTGGTACGTCGCGTCGATCTTGGCGCCGCGGTCGTTCATCAGGCGCGTGAGCACGCGGTGCGTGATCGTCGCGCCGACCTGGGCCTTGACGTCGTCGCCCACGCAGGGGATGCCCGCGGCCGTGAACCGCTTGCCCCACGCCGGGTCGGACACGATGAACACGGGGATGCAGTTGATGAAGCTCACGCCGGTGTTGAGGCAGCATTCGGCGTAGAACTCGCTGGCCTTCTGGCTGCCGACGGGGATGTAGTTCATCAGGATTTCGGCGCCGGTCTCGCGCAGGAGCTTCTCGATATCTTTCTGGGCCGCCTCGGGGGCGCTGCTGACGCGGAAGGCTTGGTTGTCGGGGAAGTCTTTCATGTGCGCCGCGACGCCGTCGAGCACGGCCCCCATGCGGACTTTCACGTTGTCGTAGCGGAAGTTGTCGTAGAAGACCTTCGTGCAATTCGGCGGAGCGAAGAGGGCCTCGTGCAGCGGACGGCCGACCTTGCGTGAATCAACGTCGATCGCCGCAACGATCTCGATATCGCCCGCAGCGTACCCGCCGAGGGTGGGATGGGCCAGCCCGACGACTTCCTCGCCGGCCTTGAGGTCGCGGTAATAATGAATCCCCTGAATGAGGGATGAGCAGCAGTTTCCAATTCCGGCAATAGCAACTCGAATACGATCCATGGCGTGTGTCCTTCCGGCTCCTGGCACTAAGGAGCGATCTGCCCGGTGAATCCAAGACCGCGAAATTTACTACTCGACCCCGGCAACGGCAAGATATTTTATCCACATGCGCGTCTCAAACCCATAATCATGCCCAGAAACTGGAAAAGAAAGAACCGACGACGAGGACGACGACTTTTGTCGTCCTCGTCGTCGGTTTTTCGTATCCTTCGGCCGGTCACCATCCGCCGATTTCTTTGCACTTGGCTCGGACGGCTTTGGCTTCGCTCGACCAGCGGATGGCGTTGACGACCATCGTCTGGAAGTTGGGATTGGCGTGCTGCGGCGCGCCGTGGCCCAGTGCGGTGTAGAAGATCCGCCCGAACCCGTACGGTTTGACCCACGCCATCGGCAGGCGAAAACTGTTGAACTCCGTCACCATCAGCGTGTCGAAGTCGGTGAGATAGTCCATCAGGTAGAGTTCCTCCGGCATGGTGAACTCTTCTTCGACCCCGACCATGCACGGATGGTCGGGCTTGGTCACCTTGAACGTGTGCGGGATCGTCGGCGGGTGCGTCAGGAACACCCCGCCCACCATGCGCATGTAGGCCTGGGAGTTCTTGAACGAGTCGGCCGCCGAGTGCACGCCGACAAATCCGTGCCCCGAGACAATGTGCCCGATGAGCCCGCCGGCTTGCGTGGGGGAGAGTTCCTCGCCGGTGGTGTAGTCGACGATAGCGTCGAAGTCCTTGATGCGCTCGGCCAGGAAGTCGTCGCGGTCTTCGGTGATCTTGACCTTGAAGCCCGCCGCGACCAGGAACGCCTCATAGATCGGCGCCATCTCGGCAAAGTCGTGGAAGCCCTTGGTACGTCCGCCCATGACCAGAACATTCAACGCGTCGCTCATGTGCCGCTCCTTTATTTCGCAGCTATCTGCTGTCAGCTTTCAGCTATCAGCTTGTGATTTCAGTTTCTTGATCAATGACGCGAGCATCCGCTTAACATCCTGCACTTGAGCGCAAAGCATGTCAAAAGCTTCTACATGAAGCATCTGCAGATCCTTCGCCAGCAGAAGATGGTACTGCGTCTCACTGGCTGAGCCCATTGCCATGCTCAGGAAGCGTTTGAAATCACTGTCGCTTCCTCGCCCGCAGCCTTCGGCAATGTTGGCCGCGACAGACGAGCTCGCCCTGCGCAGTTGCGAAACCAAGCCATACTGCTCGCAGCGGGGAAAGCTCGCGGTCTGGCGGTAGATTTCAAGAGTCAATTCGTGACTCTTCCGCCAGACCGCGAGATTCCGAAAATCCTGCAACGGTTCTTCCTCTTAGCTGACAGCGGAAAGCTGACAGCAGAGAGCTTGCTTACGCGTACTTCGTCTTCATCGCCTTGCCGGCCTTGGCGCTCTTGTTGGCCAGGTCCAGAATGTGGATCGGGCGGCGAGACCACTGCGGGGTGATGATCAACTCGGTGCCCTTGACCAGGTGGTCGGCCACGTTCTTGTAGAACTTCTCGTAGTGCCCGGGCGGGTTGGGGCCTTCTTCGTAGCGTTTCTGCCCGTCCTGCATGTACCAGATCTTGTAACCCAGGCCGCCGCCCATGACGTACTTGCCCTTGGTGCCGGTGACGGTCAGGAATCCTTCCGGCGAGTTCAGGTCGGTGCTGGAGGACTGGAGGCTCAGCCACGCGCCGTTCTTGAAGCGGACGACGGCCTTGGCTTCGTCTTCATTGGTGTCCTTGCCCCACTTGGTCTGGGAGGCCCAGAAACCGTTGTGAGCGGTGCCGAAGACTTCGACCATCTCGCTGTCGATGAGCTGCAGCGAGTATTCGAGAATGTGCACGCCCCAGTCGTACAGGATGCCGCCGGAAATGCTCTTGCTCGAACGCCACCAGTCGCCGGGCTTGCCGTAGCCGCCCATGTGCCCCTCGACGCGCATGACCTCGCCGATGCGCTTCTCGCGCACGATCTGGCGAACGGCCTCGATAATCCAGCCGTCCCAGTGGCGGTTGTGGAAGGTCGTCAGGACCAGGCCGTTCTTCTTGGCCGCGGCGATCATCTTGTCGCATTCTTCGGTGGTGATGGCCAGGGGCTTCTCGCTGCAGACGTGCTTGCCGGCGTTGAGGCACTGCAGGGCGATCTTGGCGTGCGTGTTGTGCGGCGTGATGATCACGACGAAGTTCACGCTGCTCTTGGCCAGCATCGTCGTCAGCGAGGTGTACATCTCGATGCCGGGGAAATCCTTGCCCGCCTGCTCGACGCGGACTTTGTCCACGTCCATGACGGCCACCGGCGTCATCCCGGCCTGCTTCATCAGGTCCAGGTGGGCCTTGCCCATATTGAATGCGCCGCCGTACCCGATCACGCCAACCTTGATGTCACTGGCTTTCTTGAAACGCTTCATGGGGTCCATGTCCTTAAAAGGTCTACTCTCCGTGTTTCGCCGGAGAAATCGTGGGGTTACAAACAGCGCAGACTACCCATGCGCGCGGCCGTTGGCAAGCAATTCTGCACGCAGATTGATTCTTTCAGTTATGTAGGGGCAAGCCGCGCCGCGTGGCATGGAAATTCCAAACCACAAAACACAAAACTCCAAAAGCCAAGAGCGAAACCACAACCGAAGAATCGCCGCTTGGGATTTGCCTGAGATTTGAGTCATTGGGATTTGTTTGAAGCTTGTATTTTGTGTTTTGGAATTTGTTTTCACGAACCCGCCGATCAAGACAAAAGCGGCCGGTCCCTCAGGACCGGCCGCCTGGACACTCAAAGATCATCCACGGCAAGGTGACCTTCGAGCGCGGTGTTCTGATTTACGCTTTCCTGCGGCGGATCAAGCCCGCCAGCGCGCCGATGGCCAGCAGGCTCATCGTCGCCGGCTCGGGGATGGTCTGATTCGTTTCGGCAACGATCTGGGCGTTGGCGGCCGAAGCGTCGAACGTGAAGATGCGGAACTCGTCGAGGTATCCGGTCCACACGGCGCCGTCGCTGCCGCCGAGCATGAACATGCTCTGGGGCGTGCTGGTCTGGCCAAGGGTGTTGTCGGAATAAACCAACTCGCCGTCGTAATAGACGTAGAACTTATCGCCGCCAAAGTCGCTGGCGCGCTGCACGAGCACCATGCTGTGCCACTGCTGATCGGCGATGGCGCTGGCTGACCATTGCGGCGTCTTGTTGTCGCCTTCGCGGAAGAAGGTGGAACCGTTGCCGCTGACCTGCAGGGCTGACCACTGACCGCCAATGGGGCCGCGGCCGTTCTGGTAAATACGGCCGTCGTTGGCAAAAGAGGCGCCGAGCGACTTGACGTAAACTTCCATGCCCCAGTTTCCGCCGCTCATCGCCTGGATACTGGGATTCGTGCCGGTGTCCCAGACCCCGCCGATGTTGTTGGCCCAACCGCCCCATCCGTTCAGCAGGACCGACGTCGTGCTGCCGGAACCGGCCTTGACGTCATCGGAATAGACAGCCGTGCCGCCACTGCCGCCAAGGTACGTATACAGCGTGTCCTGGAACGTCGTTCCATCCGTGTTGGCGAGCTGCGGAGCGGAGGCGTTGCCGCCGGCAACGGCGCCTTGGTCCTCGCCCAGACGGTAATAGGCGTAATTCGTGGTAACGCTCGCCTGCGCCGCCGCGGCGATGCACAACACCAGGCCAAGGGTCAAAACTGTTTTCGCGGTCATCATCGGTCTCCTTCAAATTGTTCCCCCGCCAACCAGGCGCGGGTCTTCATGTGCAGTCGATTACGAAGCCGCCGACGATAGCGGCATCTTCTCGCCAAAAACGTGGACTTGCCTGCCTTCTGATCGCTCGGGGCTGAAGTGGGCCGCTGCAACGGCTCTGCCTCGATACTTCCAGGCTAGCTTGCCTTCTGGGGCGGCTCTCCGTACAGGTGACTCCGTGCCGCCCATTGCCCCATCATCTTAATGTATCTTGACGAAAGCGGTACCCTCGTTTCTAATAGAAATAGCGTGTTATTCCGATAGTCCTGAAATGACCAAACCGCCCCGTCCACCCCGGGTCTTGCTGCTGGGCCTGCATGAGGCCAGCCGCGCCGGCGCGCTGGAGTATGCGCGCGAAGCCGGATGGCTGCCCATTCTCTGCGGCCTGGCCGACGAACCGCCCGACGCGCTGGCCAGGAACTGGGACGTCGTGGCCATCCTGTGCGACCACTTGGCCGAGGGACCCCGGTTGCAGTTCTTGCCCGCGTGGCGGCACACGACCGTCCCGACGGTAACCCTCTCGACCGAGCACACCGCCGCCACCGGCATCGCGGCCGTCGAGCCCGATCATGCAGCCGTGGCGGCCGCGGCGGCGGCGCACTTCCTCCAACGCGGTTTCGAACACCTGGCGTACTGCCTGATGGCGCCTTCGCCATTCCTGCAAGAGCACGCCGACGGGTTCCGCCGCAGCGTCGAGCGGGCCGGCCGAACCTTCCTCTGCATGGACTGGGTCGCCACCGGACAGGGACGATACGCCTACCCCGCGCAATTTCGCCTGTGGCTGGCCGAGGAACTGGCGGCCATGCCCACGCCCCTGGCGTTGCTGGTGGACAGCCCATGGACGGCTCTGGAAGCCATCGAGGCCTGCCGCGTCTGCGGGCTGCTCGTGCCCGAGCAGGTGGCCGTCATCGCCGTCGACGAAGACCCGATCCTGTGCGAAAACGCCCCGCTGCCCATCAGCACCATCGACACCAACCGCCCCAGCCAGGGCTATGCCGCCGCCGAACTGCTGGACCGCCTGATCCGCGCCGGTCGCCGCTGGCGCAGTCTCATCCCCCGCGGACCGATCCGCATTCCCCCCGGCCAGTTGATCGTGCGCCAAAGCAGCGACATCGTCGCCGTGCCGCACGTCGAGGTGGCCAAGGCCGTCCGCTTCATCTGGAACAATTACGCCAATTGGCGACTGGGCGTCGACGACGTGGTAGCCGCCACCACGCTCTCGAGGCCGGGGCTGTACCTGGCGTTTCACCAGCACCTGGGGCGGTCGGTCGTCGAGGAGATCCGCCGCGTCAGGCTCGACCGCGCCATGAACCTGTTAGCCGCGACAGATCAGACCGTCAAAGAGATCGCGGCCGCATGCGGCTATCGCGACGAAGAGCACTTCCGCGCCACCCTCCGCCGCGTCACCGGCCTGAGCCCGCGTGCGTGGCGAAAACAGCATTCGGTTGCAGGCGGCGGATAGGGACGCAATCGAAGCATCTTCAATTGCAACATTTCGCCGTTGACAACTGCAGCGCGGGCGTACATAATGCTGGGCTTCCGTGACACAGGAGAATCGACGTGTACGCGATTATTGAAGATAGCGGGCAACAGTTTAAGGTTTCCGAAGGCGACGTCGTCAACGTCGACGTGCGCGAGTTGGCCGAGGGCGCCGAATCCGTCGAGTTCGGCCGCGTCCTGCTCGTCAGCAAAGATGACCAGGTCCAGGTCGGCACGCCGCTGGTCAAGGGCGCGACCGTCCAGGCCGAAATCGTCAACGAGCAAGCCAAGGGCCCCAAGGTCTTCGCCAGCTACCTGCGCCGCCGCAAAGCCTCTAAGCGCCGCGTCGGCCACCGCCAGAAGTATCTCCAGGTCCGCATCACCAAGATCGTGGCCTAGCACTCAACAGACTCCAAATCAAGCCTCTAAGACTCAAACACCGGCCCGCCGGTCTGTCTGGTTATAGTTTGCTTCTTTGGTCATTGGGCAAAATCTATGACCATTTCGCCTTTTTTTCCTTGCCAGAAATGTCTTTTGTGGTAGACTCTGCATTAGAAGGTCTTGTACGCATCTGGACCAAGAAGAAGAGGTAGGTCCAGAGGCCATATTCCCGCAGTTCAGCCATTCGTTACGCTTTTCGGCTGGGGAAACCCGAGCAGACGGCCAACATCTTTAGAAGGAAGAAGGAGAAATCGAATGCGCAGGTCATTGACTCTTTTTGTGGTCGCTTTATCACTGCTCTCGTGGGCGGGCGGAGCTTTGGCCGATCCCCTCATCATCAACAACGTGAGCACTGAGGCGCTGCTTCGCAGTGCGATTACCTCAGCCAACGCACACGGCGACGCCGTGACGATCAACATGACGGCCAGTTCGTCATTTACCATCGGGTCGATGATGCCGGTCATGACCAACCCTTACGGGATCACAATCAATGGGAATGGTTCCGCGATCAGCGGCGGTTCCACGAGCAACACAACCGGCGACCGAATCTTCTTCATAGGCGTCAGTGCAGGCGAGGTCGGCGGCTCGTTAGTCTCCACAGCCAGCGCCGTCTACAACCTCAACAACCTGACGCTGCAGAATGGCAATGCTCGCGGCGGCAACGGGGGCAACGGCAACCAGCGGGGCGGTGGCGGCGGCGCGGGTTTGGGCGGAGCCATCTTTTTGAATGCAGGTACCCTCAATTTGAGCGGGGTCGATTTGGCAGGCAATCGTGCCGTCGGTGGCAATGGCGGAAATGGGAGCGGCAGCAGCGGGCGCGGCGCTGGAGGCGGGGGCATGGGTGGCACGGGCGCTGGGGCTACAACCTCAGGCGGCGGGGGCGGCGGTGGTTTTGGCATCGGGGCCAACGGTGGGGTAACCACCTCCGGCGGCTCTGCCGGCAAGTTCACGGGGGGCTTAGCGGGTGGAAACGGCAGCCAGGGTGCCGCTGGTGGTTCCGATGGCGGCGGTGGCGGGGGTGGTGGCAGCAGTGGCGTTGGCGGTGGCGGCGGACTGGTGGGCGCGACCCAACAGACCGGCGGATTCGGCGGTGGTGGCGGCGGATCCTACAACAATACCGCCGGCGGAAATGGGGGATTTGGCGGTGGTGGCGGCGGTGGCGCTGGCGGCGGCGGGGGCGGCAACGGCAATTTCGGCGGTGGTGGCGGCGGTCGATCCTCCGGTCAAGGTAACAACAACGGTTTTGGCGGCGGCTATGGCGGCCGATCTGGCACGAACGTTCAGGCGGGCGGTGGTGGCGGCCTGGGTGCAGGCGGAGCCCTATTTGTGCGTCAAGGGGCAACCCTGAACATCACTGGCGGTGGGCTAAGTGGGGGTTCTGTTACAGGCGGCAACGGTGGATCAGGCGGCAACACCATAACGCCTGCGGCCGGTAGCGCTATCGGCTCGGCCATCTTTCTGGCCGGTTCGGCTTCATACACCGTCAGTTCTGGCACCGTAACGATCGCCGACACGATTGGCGGCGGCGTTGACACCCAGATCACCGGCGGGTTCGCCAAGAAGGGCGCGGGCATCCTTGAGTTGACTGCTGCCAACACGTATGTGGGCGGAACGTCGATTGACGCCGGATTGCTCCTGGCCAATAACAGCACGGGCAGCGCCACTGGTAACGGGATCGTGACGGTCAAGAACACTGGTACGCTCGGCGGCAGCGGGTTCATCACCGGGGCCGTTACCGTCAAGTCCGGCGGAAGCATCGCCCCCGGAAACAGCCCCGGGATCCTGACCGTCACCGGAAACACCGTCTTTGAAAGTGGCGGTATCTTCAATGTGCAGCTTGATGGCGCGACGGCTGGGACGGAGTACGACCGGCTGAATGTGGTTGGCCTGGTCACCGTGACTGATGCCATTTTGACTGGAACAGTGGGCTATGCGGCCTCGGCCGCGGACAAGCTGTTCATTCTCACCAATGACGGCAGCGATGGGATCACTGGCACGTTTGCGGGCCTTGCCGAAGGCGGGACCGTCAACTTGGGCACTTATACGGCCCTGATCACCTACCAAGGCAATTCGGCTACTGGCGACCTGACGGGCGGAAACGATATTGCACTGTATTCGTTTGCCGTCATCCCCGAGCCGGCGACGATGGCGCTGCTGGCGATGGGCGGCGTGGCCCTGATGATCCGGAGGCGACGTCGGGCGTAATTTGACGGAAACAGTAAATCGCATCCGCAACGGGCGGTCTTTTCAAAAAGGCCGCCCGTTGTCTTGCGCTGGCGCTTAGCCCGAAAACTGCATGAACCGCAGAGACCGCAAAGTACGCAGAGAAGAAATTGGCTCAAAACAAGACCATCTAACGTCGCGAGTGGCGCTAATCTGAAAAAACAGACTGTCCATGAGGCCCACTCCGTAAAGTTTCTG
>JAJFVE010000141.1 GCA_021371965.1 Planctomycetaceae bacterium | reverse complement strand
TGCCGCGCCTGCTGGGTAAGCACGAACAACTTATAAGCTGCTTCGCCGGCGGCGACGCTCACGCAGAGCAGCGACTGACAACACTCACCGGCGCGAGCAATGCGGCGTTTCTGCCTATTCGCCCGCCGGCCGATGGCGACGAGCACCTGCTGGACATGTGGCAGCGGTCGTTGGACACGACACGCAGATGCGAGGGCAAGATGCCCTCGCGACGCGCGGGCGAGACGCCCGCGACACGATACGAGCCGTGGCCGCTGCCGCCGGAGTTTGCCCGCCAGGCGCGCGAGTGCCTGCTCAAGGCCGGAGTCGATGTCGATCGCGAGTACCTGGCAATTCATCCTGGCGCCGGCTCGCAAGCCAAGTGCTGGCCGCTGGAGCGATTTGCCGCCCTCGTCCGCCGCTGCGACACGCAGGCCGTGTTCATCCTGGGGCCCGTCGAGGCCGATCGCTGGCCACACGATCAGGTGCAGCGCCTGGCGGGCGATCATGCGGTGCTGACGGACCTGCCGCTTTCGACGCTGGCAGGCGTGCTGGGCGGCGCCGGAACCGTCGTCGCCAACGACAGCGGCCCGGCGCATCTGGCGGCCGCGCTGGGCACGCGCACCATCGCGATCTTCGCAGCGACCCGGCCCGAGCACTTCGCCCCGTGCGGCCGCAGCGTTCACGTGCTGTCATCGCGGCGGATGGAAGATATTTCTGTCGAAGCCGTGCGATCCAGGCTGCAGGCGTAGTGTTTGTGCTATAGTAACGAAATGGCCAGAGACCGTCTCAAAGGCATAGAGATCATTTACGAGGACCGCGATATCCTCGTCATCGACAAACCGCCCAAACTTCTTACGATTGCATCGGCCACCGAACGAGAGAAGACGGCTTACCACATTCTCACGGATTATGTCCGTAAAGGCTGCGCCAAGTCGCCTCGGCGCGTCTTTATCGTGCACCGCCTCGACCGGGACACCTCGGGCATTGTGATCTTCGCGAAGACTCCAGTTGCCAAGAACAGCCTGCAGGAGCAGTGGGATAAGACCCAGAAGAAATATCTGGCAGTGGTTCACGGACAGTTGGCGGAAAAGTCCGGAGTCATAACATCGTACTTGGCCGAAAATGCCGCGCACGTCGTCTACAGCACCGGCGACAGATCGATAGGAAAGCTTTCCACCACGGCCTACAGGGTCCTGAAAGAGACGAGAGATTTCAGCGCGCTGGAGATCGATCTTGCCACGGGCAGAAAGAATCAGATACGCGTGCATCTCGCTGAAAAGGGGCACCCCGTAGTGGGCGACGCCAAGTATGGCAGGAAGGGCGAGAAGCACAAGCGCATGGCGCTGCACGCCCGCTCGATATCTTTCCTGCATCCCTTCAGCGCCAAGAGGATTGTGTTAGAGGCAAAGCCCCCGGCATTCTTCGCCGCCCTCGTAGGAAACATAAGCTTGCCCTGAGCAGTCTTCATCATTCGTCGAAGACCGCTTAGCCAGGGGCCGTTGTCCGGGATAGCGGTGTCAGGCGGATCTATGCGGGATGGGCAGGCTGCGTCACCTTCGCGACAATTACCGCAATGCTTGCCGGAGGCAGGACGACCGACGTTCTGCTTGTGAGTTTCATGGACGCGGGGACCAGACGTTCGGGCCTGGTGAAGTCGTTGGCGGTGGTCAACTTCGCCCTGCCGAAAATCGTGCCTGCAAGCCGGCGGATCTTGCGATCCCTCACCTGCAGTTCCACCGTGAGTCGCTTGTGAGGGTCACGGTTGGCGATGTTGATGACCAGTTCGCTCTCCTTGGAATCGAATGAGGCCGACGAATCCAGGACGGGTACGGCCGGAAAGAACTCGCCCTGGAACGCGGGGCCATCCTGCCAGGCATCCACGGCGATTTTGCCGCGATTGGCAAGGAACATCTCCTGGACGTACGAGATCGTCTGGCGGAAGAATCCCACGCCGCCGGATTCGCAGATCATGGACGGCAGGACGTTCACGAGCTGGGCCGCGTTGGACAGCGTGGCGACATCGGCGTTGCGGATGAAGATGTTGAAATAGGCGGCCACCAGAATGGCGTCGGTGACGTTGTAGATCTCCTTGAGATAGGGCCCCGAGCCCTTGTACCAGGGATTGTACTCATCCAGCGCGATGCCGATGGTCTTCTTCAGATTGCCCTTGCGATGATTGACCAGTCGGATGTCCTGGCGAAGCACCTGGTAGGCGTCGTCCACCTCCATCATGCATTCCACGAGTTTCCTGTGGACTTTTTCGGGGCCGAGCTCCTTCCAGTTCTGCGTGCAGTTGCTGCGCCCCATCAGGCCGATGTAATGGTGCATGGAAATGTAGTCTGCCCAGGCGTAGAGAGACTCCAGCACCTCGCGATTCCAGTTCTTGTGGACGTGGTTGAGCGGAAAGTGCGTGCCCGCCAGAACGAACTTGATAGTCGGGTCCGAGTGCCGCATGACCTTGACGAACTCGCGGGTGCGGCGAATGTAATCCTCGGCCGAATCGGCGTAGCCGAACTCCCACTCGCCACTGATCTCGTTGCCCAGAGCCCAGTACTTGACGTTGAAGGGTTCCGGGTGGCCGTTGCGGATTCGCAGGTCGGCCCAGCGGCTGCCGCCGGGGTGGTTGCAGTACTCGACCCAGTCTCGGGCTTCCTCGGCCGTCCCGCTGCCCATGTTGACGCAGATGAAGGGTTCGGCGCCGACCTTCCTGCACCAGGAGACGAACTCGTCAGTTCCGTAGTCGTTTG
Source organism: Planctomycetaceae bacterium (assembly GCA_021371965.1). The sequence continues at coordinate 97,861 of JAJFVE010000141.1, read as the reverse complement.
ACGAGGACCACCACGGCTCGCCCGTGCCGGGCAGCTTGTCATAGCGTGTTTTCGGGCGAGTCTCCCTGGGGCCTACCCCGTCGCGCCAGTGGTAGAAGGGAGCGAAACATCCGCCCGGGAATCGGACGATGGACACGCCCATGGCGCGAGCCGCCTCCATCACGTCCCTGCGGAATCCTTCCTCGTCCGCCGCCGGACTGGCCGGATCGTAAACGCCTCCATGGATGCTGCCCGGGATCATCTCGATGAAACTGCCGAAGATGGTGTCGTTGATCGAACCGATGCGCCTCTCGCAGTTGATGTTTACAACCGCTCGTGTCATCGAAGCCCTCCGGGCCGCACACAAAAAAGAACTGACTGTCGAAGTAATTCTTGTCGGGGCACGCCGGGATTCTATCTCTCCCGGCCAGGTCCGGCAATGGTCGATCTCAGCACTGGGGATTTTCGGATCGCCCGTTTCTTTTCTACGAGCTTCGTGGCCTCAGCGGCATGAACGGGTAGTTCGCGCTCTCTCGCCGACTCCTTGTCACTGTGGTTTGGCGGAGGGTGTCGGCGAGGAACCTCCACCTGCCGGCGGCGTCAGGCTGACCTGCTGCGTGCCGGGCGGAATCTCTGCTTTAAGCTGGTAGTCCGCTACCGGAGACGTTTCAAACCGCGTGATCATCATGCTGTACCGCGGCCGCGCGGGCATGTTCTTGTAGGCGATGCTGAACTTGCGCAGCAGCGGGCGGTCGCCGGTCTGGAACCACGCTTCCAAGTCGGTGTCGGGCGTGGTGAAGCCCACGTGATCGCACGCGTAGACGCCGATGGTGTCCTGGCCGAGGTACTGGCCGGTCTGCATCTTGGCTGACACGCGGTCATATAAGTTTGTGCGCATCAGTTCCCCGGCGGCCACGACCATCCCGTACTGGGTGGCAAGCGTGTCCAGGGCGGCATCGATGGTCCCGGCCATCGGCGCCTGACCGTACGAGTTCTTCGTGCGGTCCAGCAGCGTGACGTTCTTGCCGTCGAGAACCACGCGCCGGCTCTCGTTATCGCCGCGGTACTCCACGGCAAGGTTGCTCGGGCGGCGGACATAGACGTCTCGGCTGGACGTGAAGGAGACCTTCTTGCCGTCCTCGGTGACTTCGTCATACACATCCGAAACGGTCATGGTGAATTGCGGCTGCCTGGCCAGATATCCCAGCCCATTCTTAAGAACGTCGAACGGATTGGGAAGGTTCTCGCTCTCATTGGTTTGAACCGTCGCTTGCGCGGGTTCCGGTGCGACGGCATAGCCTTCCTGCCCGTCCTGGGTGGACTTCTGGTAGTACACGCCCTGCGACTCGTAATAGGTCGTGTTGTCGATGACCACGGTGTTGACTTGGCCCCAATTCAGACTGGGCGTAAACCATCCCACTGGCGGATAGATCGGCCGGTACCAGATCGAATCGCCATTCCAGTAGGGGCTGTACCAATGCCCCTGATTATGCCAGTAGTCGTTGCCGTGCCATCGAACGCTGGCGGCGCCATCGGGCAACCGCGCGACAGCGCCGGCCGCGCCGCCAGGTCCGCGGACGCCTCCGACCGCCCCTCCGGCCGGTCCACGGATCACGCCGCCCGCGCCGCCTTCAGGTCCGCGGAATCCCGCTGCAGATCCGCCGCCGGGTCCGACAACGCGCCCTGCAGTTCCGCCGTTTGGCCCAACGATCCTGCCGGCAGATCCCCCGCCGGGTCCGACAACGCGACCTGCGGTTCCGCCGTTTGGCCCAACGATCTTGCCGGCAGATCCCCCGCCGGGGCCGACAACGCGCCCTGCGGTTCCGCCGTCTGGCCCAACGATCCTGCCGGCAGATCCGCCGCCGGGTCCGACAACGCGCCCTGCAGTTCCACCGTTTGGCCCAACGATCCTGCCGGCAGTTGAGCCGCCAGGGCCGATAACCCCGGCGCTGCCCCCGCCGCCGGGACGCTGATGGCCAACGGCCATTCCCCCGTCAGGTCCTTGCGCAGCGCCCCATGTGCCGCCGGCGGGCCCTTGCGTTACCCTACCGGTTGACACCGTTGCCGGCAGGGTAACCGAGCCCATGTTGCTTGGGCGATAGGTCGTTCCCACGCCGGAGCTGGAGCCCGGCCTCCCGACCGGCGCCCCTGCTCCCGGTCGGGAGGCGAAACCGCTTCCGGTCGACGGTCGGCCCGCTGCAGGTGCGCTTGGGCGAGCGGCTGAGGGTCGTTGAGCGGCCGAGGGACTGGAGTGCCGAATGGACCCTCCGCCTCCGCCGAAGCTGCCTGCCGAGCGGCTCCCGCCGCCAGCCCGGGCGCCACCACCGCCGCTGCGGCCACCACCGCCACCGCCACGCGCGTCAGCCCAAAACGGCGTCGAGAAGATCATTACGGCAATTACCAGAAGCGCCTGGATAATGTTTGTTCGCGTGGTCATTTCTTCTCTCCTGCGTTGGAGCCAACGAGGTCCGCAATTTCCACACGCCGGGCGGCCGTGGGCACCTGGGGCGTGAACTGCGCTGGATCCGCCGGGGGGTCGAATTGCCACTGGTCCAGGACCGCCTCATATTGCGGCCGATCAGGATCTTCTTTGTAGGTGATGACCACCTTGCGCGGCACAGCCGGTTCTGCGGTATCGATCCAGACCTGCCAGTCGACGTTGTCCTGAGTAAACAGCAGGTGATCGCACATTCGCCCGCCAATGTCTTGCCGGTCGACGTAGGCGCCGGATGCCACTCGCTCGGTCAGCGCTTCGTACGGATTGGGGTACAAAAGATCATCCAGCGGAATGACTAGCCCGTGCTGCTCGGCCAAGAAGTCGAACATGTCATCAAGAGGCTGGGGGGTTTCAATAGTCGCGTACGTGTTCTGGCGGACATCCAAAATGGTCAGTTCCTTGCCCTGGTGCCAGATCCGGTGCGACTGCTGCCCGCGTCGCACGTCGGCCTGCATCTGGTCGGGGCGGCCGACAACCACGGTGGAATCTCGGGAGAACTGCGCCAGTTGCCCGCTGTCCGTGCGTTGCTCCATGGTGGCCACGCTGTGTACCTTGAGCCACTTGGCCTTGGCCAGCGTGCTGCTCATCCGACGCAGGGCGGCGTCTGCACGGGGATCGATGTCGGGATTCGTCGTCGCAGCGCACCCTGCTGCCACCAATGCCAGGCATATCGAGGCTCGTATCCAGCTCTGCATGATAGTGTCCTCCCCTATTCCAATTCACGTGTCCCCGGTGTGTAGTCGCGTGTTTCGCAGAGACATCGATCGATCCCGCGTTTCCCCTACCCTATGGTGGATTATAGTCACGTCGGCAGTGTCGCGACTGCAATGCAGACAACTGCGTGCTCGCCAGGTGAGGCCGCCAAAAAACTGATACGCAAGGCCGTGCAGCCTATGCCAGCCAATCTGCGCGGAATACGAGAAGCGTTGGCAGAACTATAATTCTGCAATCTGGAGAAATGCCCATGCCATTGCATATAGCCAGCGCGCTTCAGGTCCGGGTCCACCGCTTGCCGATTCGCGTCGAGGGGGACAGGCAGCGGGTTATGATGCGGTTCTTCTGGACTGGCGTCGAGCGAAGCCGCCGGCTGGTCCAGCGGTTGGCAGCCCTGCCGGCCGACATCGTCCGCGGGCAGGTCGATGAAGTCCTGCGGATCTTCCGGCCGCGACATGTCGACATCGAGAGCGTGCTGATGGAGAACGCTCAAGAGCTGGCCTCGCGACTGCAGATCGACTTGCCCGATGACTCGCTGCGCCAACTCCTGATGGGAGCCTGCGCGAGCATGGAATATGCCTTTGAGGCCGCCGCCCTGTTCAATCCCTCGATGGTGCCGGCGATGAATCAACGCGGTCTTGCCCCGGGACAGGTCCGCATCCTGATGAGCATGCGGGCAGTGGGCGAAGGCCACCTCTCATCGATCGTCTTTCGCCACGGGACGATCGCGGCCGATGGGGACCTGCATCTGGATTCGCCGCCGCAACTGGCCCAGCAGATCCGCCAGGTGCCCAACCCCCAGTACCCCAAGGCCGCCCTCGAGCGCAAGCTTCGTGACATGCACAAACTCGACGAGGATGCACAGGCTGTTCTCAATGCGCTGAGCGACCCCTTCAGCTATGGGCAGTTGCTCCAAGGGCTCGATCGCGTCCGCAGCAATGGGCGCGTCGGCGATATCGAGGCCGTTTACGAATTGATGGTCTGGATCATAGGGTCCAATTATAGGGCCGAGTTCCCGCGGGACTTGTCCATCAGCGATTACGTCCTGTTCCCCCTGAGCGAAGCGGAATCGCAAGGGATGGAAGACATGCGGCTGGTGCGGTTTGTTGACGATGACGGCCAAGTGACGCTCTATGGAACGTATACCGCCTTCAGTGGCAACAAGATCCTGCCGCAGATGATCGCCTACCGCGCGGGCGATAGGCAGTTGCAGGTGGCGACGCTGTTGGGGCGATATGCCAGGGATAAAGGCCTGGCATTGTTCCCGCGGAAGGTCAATGGCCGCTACATGATGCTGGGCCGCTGCAATGGCGAGAGCAGTTTCCTGCTCAGCTCGGATAGCCTGACATTCTGGGACGAAGGAGAGCTGTTAACGGGGCCCGAGGCCGCGTGGGAGATCGTCCAGGTGGGCAACTGCGGCTCACCGATCGAGACACCTCGGGGCTGGCTGGTGCTGACGCACGGCGTGGGCCCAATGCGTCGATATTGCATCGGCGCGATGCTGCTGGATCTGGAGGACCCTTCGCGCATCATTGCCCGGCTGGGAGTGCCACTGCTGGAACCGCAGCAGGAGCAATCCGGCGGCTACGTTCCCAACGTCGTATATTCCTGTGGCAGCCTGTTGCACGGAGACAGACTGTTCATCCCCTACGGTATCAGCGACACCACATGCGCCGTTGTCTGGGTAAGCGTGGACGAACTCCTGCAGGCCATGGGGTAGCTCTAAGAGGATACTATGCCCAACGTCATTCCGCCAGGCGCTGGTAGTGCCGATGGGTTTGAGGATCTTCTGGCAGAAGCGGCCTCCACGCTGGCAAATTCGCCTGGGGATCAGATAGATCAGACGCTGACATCATCATTGAGACAATTCGCAGAGTTCTTCGGATTTGACCGCGGCATGCTTCTGACTCTCTCAACCGACGCCTGTGGTCTTCATGTCAGCCACGCATGGCGGCGGGAGGGGCTGCCCGCCATCTCAGCGAAGGCTTCGATCGACAGCCAACTGCCATGGTACGCCGCCCAGATGCGTAGCGGAAGGATTGTGGCCATTACTCATATGAGCACATTACCTGCCGAGGCGGTTCGAGAAAGAGATTTTGTCCTCAGTACTGGCATCAAATCACACATTGGGATTCCGCTGCTGGCCGAGGAGAGAGTGTTGGGAGCGATTGCATTCGCGTGTGTGGACCAGGAACGGCACTGGCCTCGCAGCCTGGTCGTGAGGCTGCGCCTCGTGGGCGCGGTGATTGCGATGGGCCTGCAGCGTCATCGCTATCATGACGATCTCGCTGCCATGGGGCAGGCCATGCATTGGCGAGACCGGCACCAGATACAGTGGGAGGCTCGACGCGCCGAACAACTGCGCCGCTTGGCATCGCATCTCATTAATGTGGAATACCACCAGCGCCGCCGCCTGGGCGAAGCCCTGCATGAGGATATCATGCAGTTGCTGGCGGCCACGGTGTGGAAATTGTCCCCGGCCCATTCAGCATCTCAAAATCAAGCCGCCATCTCCGAGGCAATCGAGATGCTGCAAGAAACAATCGGCAAGCTGCGAAAGCTGACTGCAGACCTGCGCCCATTGAGCAATCTGGCCGAGGGAGTTGTCGGAGCCATCCAATGGCTTGCCAACCAGGCGACCGAGCTTCACTGTATTGCAGTGGAAGTTCGCGCCGGCAACGATGTCGACCCGGTGAGCGATGACGTCCGTCTGTTTCTTTATCAGTCAGCCCAGGAACTTCTCGATAATGTCGCGGTACACGCCGATACCCATCGGGCCGTGGTAGGCCTGCGGCGGACCGACTCCTCGCACCTGCAACTGACTGTCACGGACGCGGGAAAGGGATTCGACACCAGCCGGCTGAAGGATATCCCCAGCCAGGAGTTCGGGCTGTTCAGCATCTATGAGCGGGCCGAATTGATGGGCGGCAGGTTTGAAATCAGCAGCACCATCGGGGGCGGCACCGTGGCGACCTTGATAATTCCAACCTCCAGAGATTAACGAGGACGGATTTGAAACACGACGGCATAGATGACTGGAAACACAAGCGTGGTTAAAACGGTCGCGAAGATCAGCCCCATCATGATGGTGACGGCCATGGAGACGAAGAACGCGTCGGTCACCAGCGGGATCATGCCCAGGACGGTGGTCAGTGCTCCCATCGAGACCGGACGAAGGCGGCTGACGCCCGAGTCGACCACCGATTTGAAGGGGTCCTTGCCCGAGGATATCTGGGCGCGGAACTCGTCGGCCATGACGACGGCGTTTTTGATCTGCAGGCCTGCCAGGCTCAGGAAGCCCAGGATCGCCATGAACCCGAAGGGCTGGCGAAACAGCAGCAATCCCGCCGTCACGCCGATGATCGCCAGGGGCACCGTCAGGAAGATGGCCAGCGGCACGCGCACGGAGTTGAAGAGGACCACCAGAATCAACACCATCATGATCAGCACGACGGGAATCTTACCCGCCAGGGCTGCCTGGGCCTTGTTGGAGTCTTCATATTCGCCGCCCCACTCCAGCGTGTAACTGGGCGGCAGGGGAATGGCTTCTATCTTCGGCCGCAGTTGCTCGAACGTCTCACTGGCCTGATAGCCTTCCTTAGGATCGCATTTCACCGTCAGCGTAGGCAGGCGGTTGCGGCGCCAGACGGTCTCGTCGTTGCTGCGCGTCTCCATGGCCAGTATCACCTGCCGCAGCGGGATCGTCTGCTTGGCTGTAGGGCTCCAGATCTGGACGTCGTTGATATTGTCGATGTCAGACCGTTCCGTCTCCGGCGGCCACGTGACAATGGGCAGCAGTTTGTCCCGTTTACGGTAGATGCCGATCTGCAAGCCACTGAAAGCAGTCTCGAGACGGGTGGCGATGGCGCTGCGTTCCAGCCCGACTTCGCGCGCCTGGGACTCGGCAATCAGCGGCACGGCCAGCGGCACGCGCTGGCGCCAGTCGCTCAGCACGTCCACCGCCATCGGGTGCGAGCGCATGATGGACATCGCCTGAGACTCGATGCCTCTCAAAACACGGGGATCGCCGCCGCGGAAGCGGGCCTGGATCTTTCCCGGCTCGCCGGGGCCCAGGATAAACCGGCGGCTGAAGATCAGGGCGTCGGGGTACTCCTGGAAGTCCTTCTGGAGACGCTGAATCAGCGAGTCAATCTGGCGATAGTCCCGCACGCTCACCAGCAGCATGCCATACGCCGAGTTCACGTCCTCCGGCGTGTAGGTCAGCAGGAACCGCAGCGCCCCGCGGCCGACGAAGCCTGTAACGTCCGTGATCTCCTGGTAGCGACCCAACTGCTTCTCGGCCTTGGCCAGTTCCGCTTCGGTTTGCCGAATATCCGTTCCCTGCGGCAGCCAGAAGTGGATCATGAACTGTGGGCGCGTGGAGTCGGGAAAGAAACTCGTCTTGATGAAGCCAAACCCCCAAACCGCCGTCACCAGCAACAGCGCCATGATGATCAACGTTACCCAGCGGAATTGCAGACACTTCCTGAGCAGCCAGCGATACCCGCTGAAGAAGACCCCGCCGTAGGGATCCGTCTGCCCCGAGGCAACCTTGGCACGGAGAAACTTCACGCCGAACAGCGGCGTCACGGTGACGGCCGTCACCCAGCTCGCCAGCAGCGAGATCAAGATCACCAGAAACAGCGAGCGGCAATATTCGCCGGTAGAATCCTGCGAGGCCCCGATGGCCGCGAAGGCCAGGATCGCGATCAGCGTCGCCCCCAACAGCGGCCACATGGTCTGCTTGACGATGCTGGCGGCCGCCTCGATGCGTTCCATTCCCCGCTGGATGTTCACGAGGATTCCCTCGACGATGACGATGGCGTTATCGACGAGCATGCCCAGGGCGATGATCAGCGCCCCCAGGCTGATGCGCTCCAGGAGGATCCCTCGCAGATACATGCCCAGAAAAGTGGCCGCCACCGTCAGCACCAGGATCACTCCGATGATCAGCCCGCTTCGCAGGCCCATCGCGATCATGAGCACCCCGATGACGATGAGCACCGCCTCGACCAGGTTGACGATAAATCCGTTGACCGAGGCTGTCACCGAGGCCGACTGCATCGAGATGACTCCGACTTCCATGCCGATGGGCGTCTGCTCCTGAAGTTCGAGCAGGCGGGCCTGCACGGCATTGCCCATGGTGACGGCGTTGCCGCCCTCCACCGTGGAAATCCCCACGCCGATGGCCGCTCGGCCATTGAACCGCATGATGGTCGTCGGCGGGTCGGCATAGCCTTCGCGGATGTCGGCGATGTCCCTGAGGTAGAGCTTGCTGGACTTGTCCGTCCGAAGCAACACGTTGCCGATCTCCTCGACGCTCTTGAACTCGCCGGTGGGCTCGATGCGGATGCGGAGCGTATCCACGTCCACCGAGCCCGATGGCGTCACGAGGTTCGCTCCGGCCAGCGAGGCGTAGACCTGGTTGGGCGCGATGCCCAGCGCGGCGATCTTCTGGCGGGAGATTTCCACGTAGACCACTTCCTGCTGGTCGCCGTAGAGAGAGACCTTCGCCACGTCCTGGCACAGCAGCAGTTCCCGCCGCAGCAGATCGACGTAATCCTTGAGCTCCGCCCACGTGAATCCGTCGCCGAACACCGCCAGAAAGACGCCGAAGACGTCCCCGAAATCGTCGTTGACCACCGACGTCTGAGCCCCGGGCGGGAGTTTGGACTGCGCGTCGTTGACCTTGCGCCGCAGTTCATCCCACACCTGCGGCAACGATTTCTTGTCGTACTTGTCCTTCATCGTCACGCGCACGATCGACAGGCCCGGCTGGGAGAGGCTCTTGACCCTGTCCAGTTGCCCCATCTGCTGCACGGCCGTTTCGATCTCGTCGGTGACTTCGTCGGCAACCTGCATCGCACTGGCCCCGGGATAGCGCGTGATGACCTGCGCGTCCTTGATGGTGAACTCGGGGTCCTCCAGCCGCCCCAGCTTGGAGTAGGCCCACATCCCTCCGGCAATCACAGCGACCGTCAGCACCCAGGTGACGGCCTGATTGCGAATGGCTGTTTCGGCGATGTTCATGTTCCACCCCCGCTTTCATGCGCGAGCAGACGAACGTGCTGGCCGTTTTCCAGCAGGTGCGCGCCGGCGGTGACGATCCGCTGCTTGGCGGCCACACCCTGAGTCACGACAATATATTCCTTGGTGATGGGTCCCACTTTCACTTCGTGCCGCACCACGGTGTAGAGCCCTTCCCTGGCCGGCTCGACCACCCAGACATAGAACTGCCCCTGTCCGTTGGCCGGGACGGCTGTCACCGGCAGGAGATATCCCTCATCCTTGGCCGCAATGATCGGCGGCACGAAGATCGTCACCGTCGCCGACATTCCCGGCAGAATGCTTACGTCCTTCGGGGCCGGCATTGCCAATGTGACCGAATACGTCTGCGTGGCCGGGTCAGCTTCGGTGGTGTACTCTTTCAGCGACATGGGGAACGATCGGCCGGGCAGGAAGTCGAACGAGGCCGTAAAGGTGCGTCCCTGCTCCTTGGGCGCCGTCCGGGCGATCACCTGCTCGGGCACTTGGATGACGATCTCCAGTTGGGCGGGGTCCTGAAGACTCAGGACCGCGTCTTTGGCCGCGACGCTTTGAAACTGTTTGGCGATGATATAGGCCACGACCCCGTCGAATGGGGCTCGAACGATGGTGTCGTCCAGTGCCTTCCTGGCGATGGCGGCGTCAGCCTTTGCCACCTCAAAGCTGACGTCGCCAACCTCCACTTCCTGTTGAGACGCCGCCCCCTTTCCAAAGAGATCGTGGGTGCGGGCCGCATTGATGCGGCGTTCGTCTTCACGCGCCTTGGCGGCGTTGTACTTGTTCTGGTAGTCGCGCGGGTCCAGCCGCGCCAGGACATCCCCCTTGTGAACCTGCTGCCCGCTGACGACTGGAAACTCCGCGATCGTGCCGGCAACGTCAAACGACAGTTGCACTCGCCGCGCCGCCTGAACCTTGCCCGGATATCGTCGAAGGTTCGTGGGAACCGGCCCCCCGACGAGCATGGTCTTGACCGGCCGGACCGGCACCCCGGGCATGGGCTGCGGTTTCGGCCGGGAGAGAAAGAGTGCTCCCGCTACCCCGGCAGCCAGCATCGCCAGGCCCAGTACAACCCCCAAGAGCCTCAGGAATCGATTCGATAAACTCATGGTGCACCCCCCTTGCCGGTCGAGTTATTTTATCCAAGGCGAGGGCAGAGAACAGGAGACCGCATTCAAACGCAGCTAGCGAAACCAGGCATTTACACAGAGAAAGAAGAGAAACGCCTGGAGGGCAGGGTCGACGGTGTCGGGCAGGGCGATTTCGAACTTTCGTCGCCAGAGCGAGAACCCGGTCGTCTCCCGGATGCGGCCGATCTGGACGGCATCGCTGAGGACGGCAAACCGATGCCGGAAGAAACGGGCTTGTCGGATCAGGCGAATCTGGCCAACGTCGCAATCGATGGTCCAGGTAGGTCGTCCGCTGACGCACACAGTTGCCGTTGCCAGAGTGGCATTTCCTTCGACGAGGGTGAACTTCAGGTCGTTGGGCCGCACGGCGCGGTCGCTGAGCAGGTCGTATTCCACGCGCAGCGACCTGTTGCCCCAACTGATCTTCACGTGATCCTTGAAAGCCTCGGGCACAACATCGGCGGCCCATCCGTTCCGGGGGACGGGGATGAATGTCGGCAGGAGAAGCTGGCCCGCCAGGCAGCCGCCGGCGTCATAAAGCTGGTAGCGGAATTTCGTGAAGCCACTGCGAGCGGTAATCATCGTGGTGGAGCATTCTACCCGGAGAACTCCCGCACAGCGCCAGCCGTTTCTTGAACCGGCTTGTTGTTGCCGGCAAGGGCGATATAATCGTTGGACCTGCGGTAGTCGTTGGGTTCGGGGCCGTGCAGGTTATCCCACTCACGAGGGCCTCAACCGGATCGAAGGAGTGCTTCATGCGTCAGATGAACACAAGCATTGTCGCCGGCCTGATGATTGCCGCAATTGCTGCCGTTTCGACGCCCCTGCGGGCCGAGGAGCTCAACGGCCCGTACGCGAATATCAAGACGGCGCCCGTGACCGTCACGTGGCAGTACAGCAACGACGGTGGCAAGACGTTTTCCGACAAGCCGCTGCAAGGCCCGCCCGCGGGCCTGGACCCGCGGGGACAGAACGTCCCGGTCTACCCGTACGCCTGGAAGGGCACGTTCGAGGTCGCCGACCCGGCGAAGGTCGCCGGGCTGTACGTCCGGCTCTTCGACGGCGAGGCCGATTCCCGCGCGACCATCTGCAATGGTGACCTCTGGTCCGCCAGCGGCGGCTGGTGGAAGGATCTCGGGTTCTGCCCGACGCTGCTGGATGCCAGCGTCAAGTTCAACGGCAAGGACATGCCGATCGCCCAGGGGCCTATCCTTCAGTTCTGGGTCCCGCTGGTCGGCGAGATCAAGAAGGGCGCCAACACCGTCGAGCTCCGCGGGAATGTCTACACCTTCTGGCAGGGCAAGCCCGCCGCGGCCTTGGACATCAAGATGATCGCCGCCGAGCCCCAGCCGACAAAGATCAACAACGGGCCGGTGCTGGGCGACTTCGGCGAAGGGTACTTCACCGTCGCCTGCCGGACGCAGCTTCCGGCCGACGTGACCGTTGAGGCGACGCCTGTCGAGCCGGCTGCGGCGCCTGTCAAAGCCACCTCGGCCGCGGCTGTCTGGCACCGCCTGCGGGTGGAGGTTCCCAAGGGCACGACCAAGCTCACCTACACGATCTCCGCTAAAGTCGCCGGGTACGAGACGAAGCAGGGCCCCTTCGCCGTCGCCCTGCCGAGCAACAAGGAATTCAGCTTCATCGCCTTCGGCGGCCTGGAGCAGCAGCCTGGCGGCGGGCCGCTCTGGAAGCAGCAATCCAAATTTCTTCTGGAGAAGGTCCAGCCCCAGTTCATCCTCAACACGGGCAACCTCATGGAGCAGGAGAGCTGGTCGTTCCAGATGGAAGAAGCCTACTCCGGCCCCGGTGCGGAATTGCTGGCCCGCGTGCCGACGCTGATCTCCCCCTGCAACCGCGACAACACCGGCATCTTCAATGAACTGCACTGCACGCCGGCAGCCGACATGTACGCCCACAACTGGACCAAGGTCATGGGCCCCGTACGGTTCATCGGCATCGACGCCAATACCGAATGGGCCGTTGGCAACGGCAACCACAAATGGCTCGAGGACGTGCTCAAGGCGGCCAACGACAAATACATCGTCGTGCTCTCTGGCTATCCCGGCTTCGCGTCAGGCATCAACAGCAAGAAGCTCTTCGGCGGCCGCCAGGTCGTCCGCGAGGTCATCATGCCGCTGCTGGGCAAGTATAAGGCCACCGTGGTGCTTTCGAGCTGGGACCCGATCTACGAGCGCATCGAGCCGACGCCGGACAAGGGTGTCACTCAGATCGTCACCGGTTGCATCGGACAGAAGCACTGGCACAAGTGGGACAGCCGCTTTGGCTCGCATCCCTTCGGTCCGCCCGGAGGCAACCCGCGCGGCACGATAGGCAAGGTCGTTGCCCCCGACGGGCGTGAATGGGTCGGCTACTTCCTGAACCGCCATTATTGTCAGTTCACCGTCAAAGGCGACTCGCTCCAGATGAAGGCCATCTCCATCGGCGGACCTGCCGGGGAAGTCGACACGCGGGAGCTGAAAGAAATGAAGGTCATCGACGAGAAGACCTTCAAGCCGCGCCAATAGCCACGCGGGAGCAGAACCTATGGCTTCCAAGAAACTCCGTGTTGCCGTCGTGGGCCTGGGATTCGGAGCCGAGTTCGTTCCGATCTACCAGGACCACCCGGACGTGGAGTCGGTGGCTATCTGCGACGCCAATCCGGAGCGGTTGTCGCGAACGGCAGGGCGATTTCACGTCGAACAGCAGTTCAGTGATGTGGAGGAGGTCGTCCGGTCGGACGCCTTCGACGCGGTGCACCTGATCTCGGGTATCCCCGATCACGCACGGCAGGCGGCGGCCGTTCTCAAGTCCGGCAAGCACTGCGCGTGCACCGTGCCGATGGCCACCACAATCGCCGACCTGGAGGCGATCGTCGCCGCCAGCCGCCAGTCGGGGCGCCACTACATGATGATGGAGACTGCCGTCTACACGCGGCCGTTCCTGTATGCCCTGGGCCTTCGCGACCGCGGCGAGCTGGGGCGCATCCAGTTCCTCCGCGGCGCCCACTACCAGGACATGGAGTGCTGGCCGCCGTACTGGGCCGGCCTGCCCCCGATGTGGTACGCCACGCACGCGGTGGCCCCGCTGCTGGCGATGGCGCAGGCGCGGGCGACGAAGGTCCATTGCTTCGGGTCCGGCCAGATGCGAGACTCCCTGCACAAACAGTACGGCAACCCCTACCCCGTCGAGACGGCCATCTTTCAACTGGCCTGCCCCGGGGTGTGTGCGGAGGTTACCCGAAGCCTGTTTCACTGCGCCCGGCCGTACATGGAGAGCTTCACCGTTTACGGCGAAAACGCCTGCTACGAGTGGCAGATGGAATCGGAGAACCCGATGCTGTTCCGCGCCTCGCCGGTGGAGGAGGGGCGATGGAGAGACCAGTCGCAGGAACGTCCTGTCCCGCCTGATCGGACCGACCTGCTGCCGCCGTCGCTCCGCCGTTACACGCAGCGGTTCGTGTACGGCCAGGACGAGCAGCACCTGTCCTTCGAGCAGGGCGGCGGCCACCACGGCTCGCACCCACACATGGTGCACGAGTTCGTCCGCAGCGTCGTCGAAGGCCGCAAGCCCTGGATCGACGCCGTCACCGCCGCCCAGTGGACGGCCGCCGGGATCTGCGCCCACGAATCGGCGATGGCCGGCGGGCGCGAGGTGGTCATCCCGGATTTCCGTTAGGAACTTGCCGATGATTCGACGTGCAGGGATTCTGGTGGCGGCGTTCGTGGCGGCGGGGTACGCCGCCCCGAACGAGGGTTCGGTCTCACCGATCACCCTGCGCGCGGCGGCGGAGCGGCGCGGGTTGCTGGTGGGCGCGGCGACGATGTCGGGGACCCTCAAGGATCTGCGCCACGCCGAAACGCTCGCGCGCGAGTTCAACCTCGTCACGCCCGAGAACGAGATGAAGTGGGCCTTCATCCGCCCGACCCGCCAGACCTGGAATTTCGCCGGGGCCGACCGCCTCGTCGCCTTCGCGGAAAAGCACAAGCTTGCCATTCACGGGCACAATCTCCTCTGGTACGCGCACAATCCGCCCTGGCTGACGGCCATGCCATGGACGCCGGCCCAGACCCAACAACTCATGACGGAACACATCGGCACCGTGGTCGGGCGCTACCGGGGGAAGATCGCGATATGGGATGTGGTCAACGAGGAGATCAACGAGCAGGGTCTTCTGCGCAAGTCGCTCTGGAGCCGGGCCGGCACGAACTACCTCTCGTTGGCCTTCCGCACGGCGCATGAGGCCGATCCCAAGGCGCATCTCGTCTACAACGACTACGGCATCGAGGAGGTCAACCGCAAGTCCGACGGCGCGTATGCCTTGCTCAAGAGCTTGAAGGCGCAGGGGGCGCCTGTGCACGGGGTGGGATTTCAGTGCCATGTGGAGGGCAACGGGCCGGACCTGGAGTCGTTCGCGCGTAATCTCCAGCGCTTCGCGGACCTCGGGCTCGACCTGCACCTGACGGAGATCGACGTGCGCATCAAAGTGCCGGCGACTCCGCAGGACTACGCGCGGCAGGCGCGGGTCTATCGCGGCTTGATCGCCACTGCGCTGAAAAATCCGCGGACGAAGAGCGTCACGACGTGGGGGCACTCGGATGCACACTCCTGGGTGCCGTCCTTCTTCAAGGGCTTTGGCGATGCCCTGCCTTTTGACGCGCGCTACCAGCCCAAGCCCGCGTACGAGGCGATGCGCCAGGCGATGATGGAATCCGCCCCGCGCCACTGACCGCGTACACCTTCACCACGGGGCCGGGCGGCAAGAGCTTTGAACCTGACCGGCCGATGAAAGGAGCAATCGTGCGAACCACCATCCGGCGTATCGCGTGCGTGGCGATCCTGGCCTGGGCGGCGGCCGCAACAGCAGCCTCCCCGCCGCCTGCGACGCCGCTGAAGGTCCAATGGGCCTACAGCAGCGACGCAGGCAAGACCTTCACCGATCAGCCCCCCGCCGCCGACAAGGCGCCGGTGTACGGGCGGGCGACGTTCGAGATCGACGATCCTGCCGCCGTCGGCATGCTCTGGTTTGCCACGAAGGTCGCCGACGGCGTCATCACCCCCGTCAACAACTACGTCGTCGGCGGGCGGTACATCTCGAACCCATTGATCCTGGAGGAGGCCGTCTTCACCGTCAACGGCAAGGCCGCCCCGCCGGAGATCCCCGGCAGCAATACGCTCTACCTTCGCTGGGGCGTCGACCCGCAGTTGCTCAAGAAGGGCGCGAACGAACTGCTCTTCCGCGGACGTTGCCTGCTTCGCGGCGTGAAGACCGCCGAGTTCCAACTGACGGTCTCGCCGCCGACGGCGCTGGCCCTGCGCAGCGGTCCGGCGCTGGGACCCATCGGCGAGGACTATTTCACGCTGGCCTGCCGAACGTGGATTCCCTGTCCACTGGCGGTGAAGGTCAAGCCGCTCGAGCCGGCTGGAGCCGAACAAGTGCATTCGTTCCCGCGAGGCACGCTGCATCAGGTCCGCGTTTCGCTGCCCAAGGGCACCAGGAAGTTCCGGTACAGCGTGCTGACGGGTCCGGCGGCGGGGGCGAAGGAGTCGGCTGCATATGACGTCCGCGTACCCGACCCGGCCAAGGGGCTCAAGTTCGTGGTGATGGGGCAGACCGCCGCCAATACCGGGCCGGCCGGCCTGTCGGCGGCGGCGAAGAAGATTCTCGAACTCGACCCGGACTTCATCATCCACACCGGCTCGCTCGTGATCTACGCCTATTGGGACGCGGTGTGGGACGAGCTGTTCTTCTCGCCGCTGGCGGACCTGCTGGCCCGCAAGCCGATGTGCGTCGTGCCCGCCTACAAGGACTGGTACTCGCAGCAGTTCTCCTGGATGTTCTACCACCCCACTGCGGACGGGGCCTGGGCCCCCTGGAGCTGGGCCTGCGGGCCCGTCCGCTTCGTCGGCGTCGACGGATTATCCGCCGCCGCCCAGGGGCCACGATTCGCCGAGTGGTTCGAGGGCGCCCTCAAGGACGCCAAAGAGGACTTCCTCTTCGAGGTGACGAGCTACCCGGCGTACACGACCCTCCCGTTTGGCCGCGGGCAGCCCGGCGTCGAGTACGACAAGACGGTCCTGCAGCCGCTGCTGGCCAAGTACAGGGCCACCGCGTCCCTGGGCTGCGCGGGCAAGTTCGAATACATCCCCCCGCCGGTTCCGGCCAGCGTGCCGAGCATCATCACGGGCGGTGTGGGCTCACCGATGTCCCCGGGCTGGACGAAGTATAATTTCTGCGTGTTCACGATCAAGGACGGCAAGTGCAGCTACCAGGCGCTGGCGTACGAGACCGGCGAGGTTCTGGACTCCCGCACCTTCAAACCGCGACCCAGGAATCCGTGAGTGGACCACGGCGCGGAAGAACAGAGCCTCTAACGCAAAGGCCTTGAGGATGATCAAGGAAACAGCCCCAAACATGCACGGCAACGAAGACTGCCGCGCCGCAGGCACCTTATCCTCTCTTCTCGTCTTGATCCTTGGGCTGCTGCTCGCCGCACCGGCAGGCCGTGCTGCAGCCGCCGAGGCCGATGCCTCTGTCATCCGGCGTGACTACATGGAACATCTGCGCAAGACCAGGGGCGTGGTTGACATCAGGGTGATCCACGACTGCGGCGCGGGGCGGGGAGCCTTCAATGTCATGGTCGTTTCGGCTGGATACGGGGCGAAAGATACCGACGTGTTTTTCGCCATGTGCAATCGTCTCAAGAACACGCTCTTTTCCCAAGGCCCCTGGAAGCGGTATCAGGACATGATTAATGTGTACGGGGTGCTTGTGGACGATGAAGGCCTGGACAAGACGCGCGTCCATGTGGACGGCTACAAAGGGCAGATCCTCGGATGCCAGAATCAACCGGCCATCCAGTTCGCCAACTACGCCGCCAAGTCAGATGCCACAGTCGTCATTCACAACTCCACGTTCGCGACGGCCTCTTGCGGCCCGTGGGCGGTCGTTACAGGCAATCGGGACACCGCCGTCAACGTGCTGACGCTGCATCACGAACTGGGCCACAGCGTCGGCGGACTGGGTGACACCTATGTCCACCGCCAGGGTGCCTATGACGGGAGCCTCGGTTCCCTGTGGGAAGGGAAGAACGGCACGGGGGAATCAAATCCGCTGCTGACCCAGTGGCACTATTGGACGCAGGACATGTGGCCGGGGGTATTTGGCTCCCTGAAGCTGCCGGAAGGCTCCCAGGTGGGCAATTACGAGGGCGGTGCCTGGGCCAAGAAGTTCTATCGGCCTGAGCCGGATTGCGTGATGCATTGCGCCGGCAGTCTCTTGTACTGCACGGTCTGCAATGAAGTCATGGAAACCTGCTTCTTTCGGACGATCACCATGTTCGATCATGTCTCTCCGGCGCCCGGGGAGGTCGTGCTGTGGAAAGGCGAATCGCAAACCTTCAGCCTCAAGGCGATGAAGTTCATCTGCGAGCCTCCTGCGTGGCTGGAGTCGCAGCTGGATTTCTATGTGGATGGGAAACAAACGGCCACGTCCCGCAAGGGCGAGGTTGCCTTCCAGTTTGGAGGCGCCATGGCCACCCCGGGCTACCATCAGCTCGGAGCGAATTTGAGCGTCCAGCCTGAACGCGTGCGCCGTGACGACGGCTTCCTCACGCGCAGCCGCGCCTGGCGCGTCAAGGTGATGCCCTTCGAAAAGCCGCGTCTGAAACCGCTGCCAGGCGTGACGGTCGCGCAGGGGAATATGGTGAAGGCGCCGGCCCGGGTGGAACATAGCCGCATGGACCTGGTCGACATTCGGATGAGCCACGCGCCGCAGGGTGCGTCGCTCCAGAATGGATCCTTTGAGTGGCTGGCTGACAAGCCCGGCTCCTGGCGCGTGGATTTCACGGTCTCCATCGAACAGCAGGTAGCCTTCACCGAATCGTTGGAGATTCACGTGAAGCAAAACGGCTCTGACCAGGAGGCCGTTGAGCTCAACAAACTGAAACCGGTGGACGCCATCGTGGGCAAGGAAACCACCATCACCTGTGGGACCGCCGCCGGAAAGGGCCGCCATCTGCTCTATCAATTGCTGAACGCCTCGGAGGGGATGGCGCTGGATCGCAGCAGCGGCAAGATCGTCTGGACCCCGCGACTCGACCAGATCGGCCCGCAACGCCTGCGATTTCGCGTCAGCAACGGCTCCAGCGTCAAGGAGGGGAATGTATTGATCGGAGTTCGCGCCGAGGCGGAACCCTATCTCAACTCCTGTTGCACCGTCTATCCTAACGATCGGCTCAAGCGGCTGGAACAACTCAAAAAGAGTCCCCTGATCTATGAACGGATCTTCGAACTGACGTGCATGCTCAGGGAGCGCTTCAGCAAGTCGTACACGCCGGCGCTGGCGGAAGCAAAAACGATGTATGCGGACCTCAGCCCTGAATTGCGCGAGACCTGTCTGCAGGAACTTCTGCGACATGCCTGGACCTTTACGGACAGGCCCAGCATCCTGCAATGGATGGAGGAGATTTCCAATAGCGGCAGTTCTGAATACGCGCGGCGGCTGAGCGATGAAGTGAAGAACATCCGCCTATGGTCGAAGGTCAAGCAGGCCGAACTGGGAGGCGATCCGAAACAGCTGGGCTCATTGCTTGCCCTGTTGTCGACGACGGACCGTGAGGCCGTACACGCGGCAATCCGACGGGCAGTGAGAACGCTTTACGGCAAGAGTGACAACAAGGGCCTGTTCCGTAGCGAGGTGCTGACGGCAATGCAGAAGGACAAAGGGCGGGTGCGGGCTGCTCTGATGCCCATGCTTGCCCTGATCGATCTGCAGGATACCGTGCTGGAGTGCGTCCGTGATGCGAACGAAGATGTGGTCCGCAGCGCCTTGGCGACCTTGACCAAGACCGGCAGGCAATCCGAAATCGGGCCTTTGTCGAAGTTGTTGGTCGTGTCGCCAGACAGGCAGCGGCGGGTTGCGATGGAGCAGGCATTGAATGCCATTTGCGCGAGGGTGAGTGATCGGGGCAAGTCCCAGGAGCCCATGCTGGCAACCTTGGCCGAAACGACAGGGCCCGGCCGCACGATCCTGTTGCAGCTCCTGCCCCTGGTCAAAGAGCCAAAGCTGGATGAAGTATTGACTCGATCCAGCAAGGACCCTGACCGGGAATTGTCACAGGCCGCTCGCAAGGCGCAGAAATATCTGCTTGATGAGATAGGGGCGACGGACGCGTACGTCGCATCGTGGAACCTGTCGGGCCCCTATCTGCTGGCGAACAATAAGACCGTCTTTGCTCCAGAGACCGGTGCCAAGGCCGCGTGGAAACCGTACAACTGTCGCGCCAAGACGGGCCCCCGTATCGTGCCCCTCAAGGACATCTTCGGCGGCAACAGCCGCGTGGCCTACATGAAGGCCATCGTTCGATCAGGAGTGGAGCAGAAGGTCCTCTTTGGCGCTGGAAGTGATGACGGGATCGAGGTATGGCTCAATGGCACGTTGATCCATTCGCAGTCAGCGATACGTGCAGTAAATCCGGACCAGGACAAGTTTTTCGGCACGCTCAGGGCCGGAGAGAACACGATACTCTGCAAGATCACGCAGAATACGTTGGATTGGGGAGCCTGCCTCAGCATTCGCGCCCCCAATGGAGGCCCCGCACTCGGGGTAAGCGTGGTCCCCCTTGCAGAGACCCCGGCGGGCAGCAGTCCTTGTGGCACATGAGTGCCGCGTGTTTAATAGGCAGACTCTGCCGCTGCCGACCTCAAAACCGAGACGCTCGTGAAGAACAACACTGTTTCACATTTCAGTAGCCGCTTGTCCGGATCTATTGCCCTCTTGGCCGGGCTGGCGATCTGCCAACCGCTGATCGCCGCGGACATTTATGTCTCGCCCGGCGGAAGCGACAGCAGCCCGGGAACGAAGGCCCGCCCGCTGGCCACCCTTGCCGGCGCGCGGGATGTGGTTCGCAGGACCATCGCCGCCGGCATGAAGGAAGACGTCACCGTTCACTTGGCGGCCGGAAACTACTTCATCGACACGGCAGTGGTGTTCGACGATCGCGATAGCGGCCGCGATGGTCACACCATCACCTACCGCGGTGCGCCGAATCTGGGCAGCCGCATCTATGGCGGACGTCGCATCTCCAACTGGAAGAAGCTCAACGACACCGAGGTCGCCGCCGACGTGCCCGACCTGCAGCAGCACTTCACGCTGTTTGAGAACGAACGCTCGGCCAACGGCGGCATTCTCCATCACTTCGAAGGGGCCCCTGCAGGCAATTGGCGTCGCGAAGGAACGCGGCTGATCTACACGCCGCGCAAGTTGCCCATCGAAGATCAGGTGGTCGTGCTGGGGACGACCCAGGATGTGCTGGTCGTCCAAGGCCGCTCGATGAACCAGATCGCCGGCAATCTGATCTTCGACGGTTTGTACATGATCGGCTCGGATTTCGCCCCCGCATGGCGCAGGGGCGCCTGCTATGACACCGCCTGGCATGGCGAATATGACGGCCGGCCATGGGGCGGAAGAACGCTCGGCGACGGTGTTCTGGCCCCGGACATGCGCCACGGGCAATTCTTCATCGAGAATGCCCGCAAGGTGACCATCCGCAACAGCAAACTCTACGGAGCGGGGTTCATGGGCGCCATCTTCAACCGCTGGGCGCAGGAGAACGTCGTCGAGAATTGCTGGATCGAGAACGCCGGCTGCAACGGGCTGTTCTTCATGGGCTGGGAATGCGGCCGCGGACCTTTCAAAACGGTTGCCGAGTCTTACGTCAACAAGAAGAACGTGGTCCGCAACAATGTCTTCTACGACATCGGCCGCTTTGCCTTCGACGGGGCCGGCGTCTATCTGACCTTCAGCGGCGACAACCTGGTGGAGCATAACGTCTTTCACGGCATCACGCATTACGGCGTGACGCTCAAGGGCTGGCGCCCGCAGATGATCAACGTGCTGTACTTCTACGTTCAGACTCCCAATGACCCGCGCCGGCCCGAGACTGAGAAGCCTTTCGGCGCGACCGACGTAAAGCTGTACGACGGATACGTGGTGACCGAGCAGAACCAGGGGGCCGAGCTGAACCATTCGCGCAACAATGTCGTCCGCTTCAATGACTTCTCGCAGATCGCCCGCTCCGGCAGCGACATGGGCATGATTTCCATGTGGGGCGCCGGCACCGGCAACGTGTGGGAGTACAACGCGCTGCACGACCAGGTGCAGAACGGCGGCTGGGACGAATGGCTGCACACGCTGTTTAATGACGACGGGGCCCACAAGGCGACGCTGCGGGGCAACGTCATGTACTGGATCGCCGGCGGCGGCCGCTCGCGGGCCGTCATGTGCAAAGGCAACGACCAGAACACCGTCAACAACATCCTGGCCGACAGCACGCTTTCCGCCGCGGCGACGATCGGTCCATTTGTCGAGGCGGCCCATGACATGGTCTGGTCTAACAACATCGTGGCGGCGCAGATTTCAAACCTTTACCAAGGAGGCCACGGCCACGAGACGGTCGGAGGCGTGCCGCATCCGATCCTCAAGGAAGCGGCCAGGAACGTTTATTATTATCAGCCTCACGGCGATCAGGCCGGATCGGCCCAGGACCGCCAGCGGATCCGGAGACAGGTCGAAGAAGCGGCCAAAGGCGGAAAGATCGAGCAGGGCTCGATCTATGCCGATCCTATGTTCGACCGCAAGCGCCCGTGGTGGGACGCGCACTACAGCGACTATCGCCTCAAGCCCGACTCGCCGGCCCTCAGGCTGGGTTTTCAGCAGACCGACATGACTCAGATCGGGCTGCAGAAAGACTACCCGTTCAGCCTGGCCGAGGTGTTCGACCATCCCGCCGGGCAGACGTGGAAAGCCGCCAACTTCACGCGTATCTACAAAAGCCATGCTGCCGGCGAGCAGGTCAGACCGTATTCCACGCGCGGCCTGGAGAAAGGGGCGTGGGTTCGATACGACAACGTGGACTTCGCCGACGGCCGGTGCAGGCAGTTCCGCGCGAGGCTGGAGTGGCTGACGCCCAAGCAGGCTTTCCAGACCACCATCGCTGGCAAGAGTATCGCCGCGATGGAACTGGGCGATTCATGGTGTCCGATTCCATACTGGCAGGTCAGCCCCGTCTACACGCAGGCGGGCAAAAGGGGGCCGGAACTGATCGACGTGGCCTTCGAGCCGGAAAAGAATCCCGATGCCGTCAAATGGTCGGTAGTGACCGAACCGCTGGTGAGTCGTGCGACGGTCAAGCATCCCCTGGGCGTGATCAACTGCGACGTGGCCAACGGCGAGAACCACGCCAACGGCGCGGCCTACATGCGATCGAGCGTGTATGCCAGGAATGGCGGAAGGACAGGCGTTGAGATCCGCGGCAGCCATGGCGTGAAGGTGTGGCTCAACGGCCGGCAGGTGTTCTCAAAGGTCGGCGACGTAAACAAGACACCCCGTGTGGAGCTTGCGTTCAAGCAGGGCTGGAACCAGTTCCTGGTCAAGGTCGTGCAGGATGACAAGCCCTGGGCCCCGGCCATGCACGGCTGGGGCAACTTCTGGGCCACCGTCACGATGCACTACAGGGCGGTGGGCGACGCGTTCATTGTGCCCGGCCTGCCGGGTAAGGAACTGGCCATCCAGCCCCACCAAGGCACGGCCGTCGAAGTTCGTCTGGATACCCCCGACGGCAAGAGGATCGGCGAACTACAATTCGGGCAGAACACATGTCCGATAGAAAAGACCAAGGGCCGGCACGATCTGTTCCTGATATTCCCGCATCAGAATGTACAGACGATGGACTGGTTCCGATTCGAGTAACCAATATGACTCCTAATCCCAAACATATTCGTCCGATGCAGACGTTCTTGTTGGCGACGGCCATGGCGGCCTGCATGGCGGCCGTTGCTGCCGCCGGCGAGCCGCCAGCCAAAGGGCAACTGGATGCCTACAACGTGCTGTGGCACAGCCCTGGCGGAAACTCCGCCAACTCAATGCCGCTGGGCAATGGCGATATTGGCATCAACGCCTGGGTGGAACGCGGCGGCGATGTCGTGTTCTACATCAGCAAGACCAATGCCTGGGATGAGAGCGCGCGGCTGTGCAAGATCGGCCGCGTGCGGGTGAAGTTCGATCCGCCGCTGGCGGTGGCCAGCAGCTTCGAGCAGGAACTCAAGCTGCGGGATGGAATGATCCGCATCACCACCCAAGGACGCAACTCGAACCTCTCCATCGGCATCTGGGTGGACGCGAACCAGCCGGTGATCCGAGTGCAGGCTGAATCCGACGCCGAGGTGTCGTGCAGGGCGGAAGTGGAACTCTGGCGACTGCGCGAGCGGCCGTTTGGCCCCGGCGACGACTCGCATTCCGGCAACGGGCTGAGTCAACTGGATCCCAAACCGGTCGTCTTGCCCGATGTGGTGGTGAACTCATCGGCGCCGGGGGTGGTCTGGTATCACCGCAACACACGCTCCATCTATGAGACGGTTCTCAAGAGCGAGAATCTTGCGATGCTGAGCGGCAAGTTCCCGGATCCGCTGCTCGACCACACCTTCGGCGCCAGCCTCCGCGGCAGCGCAATGGTGCAGGACGGACCCAAAGCCGTCAAATCTGACAAGCCGGCCAAGCGACACGAACTGGCGGTGTGCGTGCTGGCGGAGCGGACGCAGACGGCAGGCGAGTGGCTGGAAAAACTCAAGCGGATCGAACAGGATGCCTCGCGCACCAGCTTTGAGCAAGCCCGGCGCCAGACCGCGGCATGGTGGGCGGATTTCTGGGAAGGAAGCTGGGTGTTTGTCGACGAAGATCCCGCATCCACTGCGCTCTCGCCGGTGACGCAGGGATACGTGCTGCAGCGATTCATTGCAGCCGCGGCGGGGCGCGGCGGCTCGCCGATCAAGTTCAACGGCACGATCTTCAACGTCGAAGCCAATCCGGCCGCATCGCCCCAGACACCCGACGGCGACCCGGACTGGCGGCGCTGGGGCGGCAATTACTGGTTTCAGAACACGCGGCTGGTCTATTGGCCGATGCTGGCAAGCGGCAACTTCGAGATGATGCAGCCGTTCTTCCGGATGTTCAAGCAGGCCATTCCCCTGAGCATGGCCCGCGCCAAGGCGTACTACCGCCTGGACGGCGCGGCCGTCTTTCCCGAAACCATGTACTTCTGGGGCCTGCCCGGCGTGGGCGACTATGGATTGAACAACCCCGGCCCTGAGATCGGCAGCAACTACATTCGGCGTCACTTCAACAACGGCATCGAACTGACGGCGATGATGCTCGAGTATTACAATTACACGCGTGACGAGAGGTTCGTCACCGAAACACTTCTGCCTGTGGCCGATCCGCTGATAGCCTTCTTTGAGCTCTATTGGCCCAAGCGCGATACGGATGGAAAGATCATCTTCAAGCCCTCCCAGGCGCTGGAGACGTTTCAAGCCGCCACCAACCCCACGCCCGACATCGCAGGCCTGTGGTACGTTCTTCCGCGCCTGCTTGCCCTGCCGGAGAAGACCACCACCCAAGATCAGCGATTGCGATGGAGTCGCATGCTCAAGCAACTCCCGGCGATACCTATGGCGGAAGCAGGCGGCAAGAAGTTCCTGCGACCGGCGGCCGCCCATGGCGGCGCCGGCAACAGCGAGAACCCGGAGTTGTACGCGGTCTTTCCATACAAACTCTATGGGATCGGAAGTGCGGATCTCGAGATCGGCCGTACGACGTTTGAACGGCGAGCCAACAGGCACAACGAAGGTTGGTGCAAGGACAGCATGCAGGCGGCCTGCCTGGGGCTTGGTCAGGAGGCAGGCAGGCTGCTGGCGGCGCGGGCGAGGAAGATCAACAAGCGCGCGGCGTTCCCGGCATTCTGGGGCCCCAACTTCGACTGGGTGCCGGACCAGGATCACGGCTCCAACATCCTGAGCACCCTGCAGCTCATGCTGCTCCAACACGACACCGCCTCGCCGCCGGACTTTGGTGGAAAACGCGGCGGCAAGATCTTCCTGCTTCCGGCTTGGCCGAAAGGCTGGGACGTGTCGTTCAAGCTGCACGCTCCCCAGAACACCATCCTTGAAGGCCAAGTGCGCGGCGGCAAGCTGACCTTCCTCCAGGTGACCCCCAAGTCCCGCCAGGTGGACGTGGTCAACATGCTTGCCGATTGAGGCCAAGAAGCGGAGATGCACGGAGCAGTGAAATGACATCACGCGCCGGGATTCGTCGGGCTTTGCGGCGGTTGGTGTACATCCTGATCCCAGGCACAACCAGGACGACGGCCTTTATGGTCGTGAACCGGAACTGCAAGCAGCCCGCCGAGGCGGCGCTGAGGGTGACGTTGCCAGGCAAAGCGCTTCAAGAACTCGACCGCAAGACCGGCACGTGGACGGCTGGTTCTGCCTTGGGCGCCGACCGCTTGGTCAAGGTGAGACTCTCCCCCGGCGACGGGCGGCGATTCCGGGTCGCGGAATAGAGAATGACCACAGCGCGTCACAATGCGTTATGTTTGCTTCTGCTATGCGGAGGATGCTCCATGGCCGCCAACAACCTATCGAAACCTTTGCCACTGCCGCCAGTGCCTTCCGCCGAGCAACTCGCCTGGCAGCGCATGGAACTAACGATGTTCCTGCATTTCGGCGTCAATACGTTCACCGACCGCGAATGGGGCGACGGCAAAGAAGCCCCAGCCCTTTTCAATCCAAGCCAATTGGACGCACGCCAGTGGGCGCGCACGGCCAAGGATGCCGGATTCAAGCTGATGATCCTTACGGCCAAGCATCACGACGGGTTCTGCCTCTGGCCGACGAAGTACACCGAGCATTGCGTGCGCAGCAGTCCCTGGAAGGGCGGCAAGGGCGACGTCGTTCGCGAGTTCGTCGACGCCTGCCGCGCCGAGGGGCTGGAAGTCGGGCTGTACCTTTCCCCTTGGGACCGCAACAATCCCGCCTATGGAACCGATCGCTACAACGACTACTTTGTGAACCAGCTCACCGAATTGCTGGCCAACTACGGCCCGGTGGAAGAGATGTGGTTCGACGGCGCGTGCGGAGAGGGACCCAGCGGCCACAAGCAGGTCTACGATTGGGACCGCTACTATGCCACGATCCGCAAGCTTGCGCCGAGGGCGCTGATTGCGATCTGCGGCCCGGACATCCGGTGGGTCGGCAACGAATCAGGCGTGGCCGTTGTCGGCGAGTCAAGCGTCAAGGGCAAGGCATGGTATCCAGCCGAATGCGACGTCTCCATCCGTCCCGGGTGGTTCTATCACGCCGCGGAGGATGGCAAGGTCAAGTCGCTGGCGACGCTGATGGATATTTACTTCAGCTCCGTCGGCCGCAATGGCGGCTTGTTGCTCAACGTGCCGCCCGACCGTCGCGGTCTGATCGCCGATGGCGATGTGGCCCGCTTGAAGGAACTGGGCGCGGCCATTGGCGGGCTGAAGGAAGGCCGACTCCTGCCCAAGGACGTTACAGCCAACGCCAAGCGCGGCGATGACTTCGAAGCCGGAAAAGCTGCCGATGGCGATTTGGATACCTTCTGGGCCACCGATGACGCCGCCCGGACCGGCTGGCTGGAACTGGATTTTGGCACGACCCGCCAGTTCAACGTCGTGAATGTTCAGGAAGCAATCCGGCTGGGAGAACGCGTAAGCGGGTATCGCATCGACGTCGAGGCAGACGGCCGATGGATAACGTTGGCCCGCGGCAGCGTCATCGGACAGCGCAACCTCCATCGGCTGAAGACCACGGCTGCACGCCGCATCAGGCTGGTGATTGAGGATGCCAAAGCCTGTCCGGCTATCGCCGAGTTCAGTGCACACCTTGCCCCGGTCGTCCCTCTCGTGTCGGACGCATCCGGAAACGGATGAGGTTCACCCTGTCATTGTGGATGGGCAAGAGGCAGCACATCGCGGCCGTCCTTTCCCGATTTCGCTGGATTCACGGGGAGCAGGGTTTATTCTGAACGCTCGCCGGCCGGGCCGGGCACGTGTTACAGATCCGCGACAACGAATGGGAGCCGAGGCATGAGCGCATCGAAGGTCGTCAGGAAGGACAATGTGGCCAGGGTGTTGGAGCAGGCCTTGGACGCCGGCGAGGGGTTGTTGAGGCTTACGCCCACGTGGGTGCCGCGGAACTTTCTGCACCCAGGCAAGCGGATCAAGCTGGCGCCGACGGACTGGTATGCCCTGGGCACGCACCGCGGGGGGATTGACGAGCGGTGGTTTGCCTCGACGACGGAGGCGGCCAATGAGAACCGGGCGAAGAATGAGGGGCTCAGCTATGCAGCGTTCGGAGGGCAGCGGTTCCTGTTGAAGGATGCCGTCGCGGAGGCCGGGCAGCGGCTGGTCGGGCCGACGCTGTGGAAGAAGTACAAGCGATGGCCGGTGTATTCGAAGTTTTTCGACAACGCCGGACCGATCCCGCACCACATGCACCAGAGGCATGAGGACGCGGCCTTAACGGGGCAGGAGGGCAAGCCGGAGTCATACTACTACCCGCCGCAGCTGAACGCGGCGGAGAACCATTTCGACTACACGTTCTTCGGCCTGGAGCCGGGGACGACGAAGGCCCAGGTGCGAAAGTGCCTGGAGGACTGGGACAAGGGAGACAACGGCATCCTGGACCTCTCGAAGGCGTACCGCCTGAAGCGGGGCACGGGATGGATGGTGCCTGCCGGCGTGCTGCATGCCCCCGGGTCGCTGTGCACGTACGAGCCCCAGTGGGGCTCCGACGTGTTCGGCATGTTCCAGTCGCTGGTGGAAGGCCGCGAAGTGCCCTGGAGCCTGCTGGTCAAGGACGTCCCGCCGGCCAGGCACCACGACCTGGACTTCATCATTGGCATGCTCGACTGGGATCGCAACGTGGATCCGCACTTCAAAGACTCCAACTATCTCGAGCCGATCGTCGACAAGACCGCCGGCGGCGACGGGGCCGTCGACCGCTGGATATGCTACGGCGACATCGACGGCTTCCAGCCGGTCTCGGCCAAGGAACTCACCATCGCCCCGGGCGCCAGGATGGTCCTGAAGGACCCCGGCGCCAGCGGGTGGATCACCGTGCAGGGCAGCGGGCGGATGGGCAAGCTCGCCCTCCAGACGCCGGTGATGATCCACTTTGGCGAGGAGACCGCCGATGAGGTCTTCATCTCCCACGAGGCCGCCGCACGTGGCGTCGAGATCGAAAACACCGGCGCCGAGCCGCTGGTGGGCCTGCGGTACTTCGGGCCCGAAATCAGCAAGACAATGCCCAGGCAGGGCGACTACAAGAAGGCAATCAAGTGAGCCCCGCGATGAACGACAAACACCCCAACAACTACCCCAAGCTGCATAACGCGGCCTGGCCCGGCGTGGTGGGCAAGGGCAACGGCGGCGAGCCCCCCATCGACCTGGACACGATGCTGGACTTGACGGCCGCCGCGTCCGCCGACGGCGTGAAGTTCGACGGCGTCGACCTGTTCCTGTTCTCCCCGCACGTAGACATCGACTCGGCCGACGATGACCTCAAGCGGCTGGCCGAGAAGGTGCAGCGGCGGGGCCTGCAGATCGGTTCGCTGGTCGCCCCGGTCTGGCCGCCCACCGGAGGCGGCTCGGCGATGGGCACCCAGGCGGAGCGAACGGCGTTCCTGACGCAGGTGCGCAAGGGCTGCCGGATCGCCGCGAAGCTTCGCGACCTGGGCGTACGGCCGTGGGGGTCGGTCCGCATCGACTCGGCCGCGCCGACCGCCGGATGGTTCGACGACCCGCGAGGCAATCAGAAGAAGATCGCCCAGACCTTCGCCCAGGCCTGCGACATCGCCGAGGGGTTCGGTGAGAAGCTGGCGGCCGAGGGAGAGATCTGCTGGGCAGGAATGCACAGTTGGAAGGCCATGGTGGAACTGCTGGAGATGGTGAACCGCCCCGGAACGCTAGGGTTCCAGGCCGACATGGCCCATACGCTGCTGTACCTTTTGGGCTACAACTCCCCCGCCGATGCCCTCCTGCCGGATGGGTTTGACTGGAAGGACACCGCGGCGTTCGAGGCCGCCTACAAGACACTCACCGCGGCTCTGGGCTCCTGGACGATCGACTTCCACGTCGCCCAGAACGACGCCACAGTCCACGGCGCGGGCTCTCACGACAAGACCGGGCGGCACTGCCTGCCGGGCGACCCCAACGGCAAGCTGGACATCCCCCGGGCCGCGGGTTTCTGGATGCGGGATGGTCACGGTCACGTCACGCGGAAGTTTCGCACCATCTGCTGGGACGGCTGTATGTTCCCTAATGCCGTCATGATGCAGCCGGCGACGTGGAACGGGATCCTGGCGGCGATGCTGGCCGTCCGGGATGAGCACGGTTGGCGTGAATAGGAGGCACTTACCATGAAAAAGACGCTCAACATCGGGCTGATCGGGTACGGCTTCATGGGCCGGGCGCACTCCAACGCGTACCGGCAGGTCAGCCAGTTCTTCGACATTCCGTGCATCCCGGTGCTCAAGACGGTGTGCGGGCGCGATGCCGCCAAAACCGCCGCCTTCGCCGGCCAGTGGGGGTATCAGACTCACACGACGGACTGGCGAAAGGTGATCGAGGACCCGGACATCGAGCTGGTGGACATCTGCGTGCCCAACAGCGTGCATGCCGAGGTTGCCCTCGCCGCGGCGAAGGCGGGCAAGGCGATCATCTGCGAGAAGCCCCTTGCGATGAACGGCATGCAGGGGCAGGAGATGGTCGACGCCGTCGAGAAAGCCGGCGTGCCCAACCTCGTGTCGTTCAACTACCGGCGCGTGCCGGCGGTGGCGATGGCCAAGCAACTCATCGAGGAAGGCCGCCTGGGCAGGATCTTCCACTACCGCGCCAACTTCCTTCAGGACTGGACCATTGCCGCCGACGTGCCGCAGGGCGGGCCGGCCACCTGGCGATTGGACGTGAAGGCCGCCGGCTCGGGGGTTCTGGGCGACCTGCTGGCCCACTGCATCGATACGGCCATCTGGCAGAACGGGCCCATCGCGTCGGTTTGCGGCATGACCGAGACGTTCATCAAGGAACGCACCCAGGCCCTGACGGGCCGGCTCGAGCCGGTCGGCATCGACGACGCCTGCACGTTCTTCTGCCGCTTCGCCAATGGTTCGCTGGGCAACTTCGAGGCCACCCGGTACGCCCGCGGGCATAAGGCCCTCTACACACTGGAAATCAACGGCGAGAAGGCCTCCATCCGCTGGAATCTGCACGACCTGCACCGCCTGGAGTGGTTCGACCACGGCGACGAGGCCAAACTCCGTGGCTGGCGGAACATCCACGTCACTGACGGCGGCGAACATCCCTACATGGACCACTGGTGGGTGCCGGGCCTGGCCATCGGCTACGCCGAGAGCTTCGTACACCAGGTCGCCGACTTCCTGGCCGGTATCGCCGCCGGCCGGGCCGCCGGGCCGACCTTCCGCGATGCCCTGGCCACCCAGAAGGTCTGCGACGCCGTCCAAACCAGCGCCCGGGAAGGCCGCTGGGTCCAGATCGGGTAATCGTCCTCAAGACTTCCTGCCCGATGCGGATCAGAGTGGCCATCGAACTGAGCTATGGGCTTGGTTTGTGAAAGGAGCATCACGTATGGCAGCGGCAACTCTTTATCACTTCAGATGTTAAGTCAGTGGCGACAAAGGCTTATCTTCTGTTTCCCGTCTGGCCTCCGCACTGTCTTTTCAGTGGTTCGGCGATGGTTCAGACCAGACTTTGTACCAGACTTTTTCAACGCGCGATCACGCCTGTCCCTCAGGCAGCGGGCCGATATGATCAATCCGCAGCAGGACCATACCCCACTGTTTCTCCGTCGAAATAATCAGGCCCAACTGCATATCCTCAGCCGCGTCACGATTCAGACGGGCCGGTTCATCGCGGTGGCTCTTGCCGGTGAGAAAGGTGTCCATCACGGCCCGCCGGATCGCACAGCCGCTACAGTGAGTAGTCTTACCGCATCCTTGCGGCAGGTGAGCGTATGCGCACTCAAACACGTCACCGCCTCGCTGGCCTTTCATTTGGTCCAGATTCTTGCCCAGAAGTGCCTGGAGGGGCCTATTGGCCAGAGAAACCACCACATCGCTGTCGGTGACCAGCACCGGAACATTCAGTAGATCCAAGAAGTCCAGCAGCGGAGTGCCTGCTCCCGGCCTGAAACGCTCAAGGCACTCCACGCAAATTCCGCCTGTGATGGGACGCTCGGCGATCGTCTTGGCAGATATGTCGTTGTGACACACTGCGCAGGTATTTCGGTTGGATCCGGACATGCTGCACCTCTTTCTCTTGCAGGCATGTATGTCCATGCCAAACGTATTATACCCTTCCAGAGAAACCCTCACAGATCCCTTCACGCCAGGCTTGTCAGTTTTGGCACTGCTGCCTTTGGCTTTGTCGTCGCGCGAAACCAATCTAGGGATTTGCCCCATGCACTTTTCAGAAGATTTACCTATTACATCGAACAAGTATTTCCCTTACTCTTAGCATCACTAGGGCCTTTCTTTTACCCAAGTCGCGAAAGGGCAATGCGCGTCTAATGGCCCACACACAACCCATTCTTGAAGCGGCTACGCCTCCACAGGGGGATCGAGTAAGGCAACTGGCGTGGCTTCCCATTCCCGCACTGATTGCTCTGTATACTGCGGGACTGATCCGTCGGCGACCTATGAATCTGACTGGCTCATGGCGATCTGCAACGGGGTGTTTCTTGGTGGCGGATGCGTGGCCGTTTCCTATCTGGCTCTAAAAACGTTTCTGCATGCAGGGCGTGTTCAAGTCTTCCTTCTTGGCTGCGGGGTCCTGAGTTTTGGCGTCGGCACAGTGCTGGCTGGGGCACTACGCACGCTCCCTACAGGCCATAACCTCTCCCCGAGCCTCCATAATTGTGCCGCCATGCTGGCGGCCCTCTTTCACTCTGGGGCGGCATTCCTGCTGCTTTCCGGCCGTTCACCGCAACTAGACCGCAACCGGGGTCTCTGGGCAGTGCTGGGCCTTGGCGGTGCAATCGCGTTGACGGCCGGGATAGCACTGGCCAGTCATTTCGGCCTATTTCCCGCGTTTTATGAAAGTGCTGTAGGGTTCACCTTTCTCCGCCAAATAGTCCTCGCAAGTGCCGTTGTTCTGTTTGGGTTCTCGTTCATCGTCTTTTTTGGGATGTACCTACGAACGAACGAAGCTTTTCTATACTGGTATTCCTGTGCTTTGGCTTCGACGGCCGTCGGCCTGGGCGTGATCTTCTTCCAAGGTCCACTTGACAGCGCTGTCGGATGGACAGGCAGGATCGCCCAGTACCTGGGAGGGATTTACTTTCTCGTGGCAGCCGCCGCCGTCAGACGCATCGCCCAGAAGCGAATGACGTCTCTGGACGTCGTATTGACGGGGGCACTAGCGGGCCAGGAAGAAGAACTTCAGGCGGCAGAGAAGGCATTGCAGTTGAGGGAACAGGAGTTCCACTCCCTGGCCGAGGCAATGCCCCAGATCGTCTGGGCCACTCGCCCCGATGGCTGGAACATCTATTTCAATCAGCAATGGGTGGACTATACGGGGATGACGATGGAGGACAGTTACGGCCATGGCTGGAACAAGCCCTTCCATCCCGATGATCAGCAGCGTGCGTGGGTGGCGTGGCAACGTGCAACCCGATACAACGAGCCGTACTCCCTGGAATGTCGCCTGCGGCGGGCCGATGGCGTCTACCGCTGGTGGCTAGTCCGTGGGTCGCCGATGCTCGGACCTAACGGTAAGATTCTAAAATGGTTCGGCACCTGCACCGATATCGAGGAGATCAAGCGTGCCGAAGCGTCGCTGCAGGAGGCCAAGGATTTGCTGGAGCAGCGCGTGGCCGAGCGCACGGAGGCCCTGCGTCGCAGCGAGGCGAAATGGAACGCCGCCATCGAGAATCTTGGAGAAGGCGCGATCATCGCCACTGAAGCGGAACAGGTGATTTACTGGAATCCTGCCGCCAGAAAGATGCACGGTTTTTCTAGGCCCGAGGAAGGCATCGGCCCGCTCGACAGGACTCCGGAGACCTTTGAGTTGTGGAGCGCCGGCGGGGAGCGACTGCTCCCTCTGGATGAGTGGCCGATGCGACGTATCAAGCGCGGAGAAACCGTACGCCGGATGGAACTCCGTCTGCGTCGCCCCGATCAAGGATGGGAGCGCATCGTTTCGTACTCGGGCGCAATGGTTGAGACAGCCGGCGGGGAGCGTCTGATCTTCCTTTCCATCCATGACCTGACCGAGCAGCGTAAAGCCGAGGAAGCTCTGCGGCACTCCGAGACCCGCTATCGCATGCTTCACGAGACGATGCGAGACGCGTTCGTCCAAACCACAATGGATGGGCAGATCGTTGATTGCAATGATATCTTCTGCCAGATGGTCGGTTACACGGCCGACGAAGTGCGAAAGCTGACCTATCAGGAAATGACACAGGAGCAGTGGCACGAGTCTGAGCAGCGAATTGTTCGGGATCAGATCATTGCTCGCGGTTATTCGGATTTATACGAAAAGGAGTATCGCAGAAAAGACGGCACGGTTTTCCCTCTGGAATTGCGGACAATCCTGTTGCGAGACGAGGCTGGCCGGCCGGCTGGCATGTGGGCCATCATCCGCGACATCACCGCCCGCAAGCAGGCCGAGCAACAATTGCGCGAAGTAAATGAACGTCTGGGAATGACGCGACGCGCTGCAGGGGCCGGAGCGTGGGACTGGGATATTGCTGCCAACACGATTGCGTGGTCACCCGAGATGTTTGGGCTGTTCGGCGTCGACCCGCGGACGACCCCGGCCTCCTTTGCGGTGTGGCAGTCCATTCTTCATCCCGACGACAGAGAAGCTGCCGCTTCGAGGATCCAACGGGCGCTGGCAGAGCATCACTCTCTGGACAGCCAGTACCGCATCGTGCGACCCGATAACGAGGTTCGTTGGATCAATGCATTGGGGCAAGGAACATATGACGAGAATGGGCGTCCGCTCCGGATGGCCGGTATCTGCATTGATGTCACCGCCCGCAGACAGGCCGAGGAAGACCTGCGCCGGGCCAAGGATGAACTGGAACAGCGTGTCCAGGAGCGGACGGCGGAACTGGCGCAGCGGGCCGAGCAGCTCCGCGCTCTGGCCGGTGAGCTGACCCTGACGGAACAGCATGAGCGCCGCCGGATGGCCAAATTGTTGCATGACCACCTCCAGCAGTTGCTGGTCGGAGCCAAGTACCACACAGCCATTCTGGGCCGCAATGCTGAACCGCTGCTCAAAGAGGCTTCACGGGAGATCGAAGACCTTCTCGATGCGGCGATCAGCGAGTCGCGGTCGTTGACGGCCGAATTGAGTCCGCCGATTCTTCACGAAGGCGGCTTGATGGAAGGGCTGGAATGGCTGGAGCGGTGGATGGCCGACAAGCACGGCCTGATCGTCGATCTATCGAGGCAAGAAGAACAACTGCCGACGCTGGAAGACGACGTCAAGATCCTGCTGTTCGAGTCGGTCCGCGAGCTGCTTTTCAACGCCGCCAAACATGCCAAGGTGAGGTCGGTGAATGTCGATATTCGCCGGATCGAAGGAGAGCGACTGCAGGTGACTGTCAGCGACGCCGGCCCCGGCTTCGATCCATCCAGTCTCAAGAAGGCCGGTCAGATTGGCGCGGGATTTGGGTTATTCAGCATCCAGGAGCGTCTGACCTTCATCGGCGGAGCGATGGCCATCGACAGTGACCCTGGCAAGGGGAGTCGGTTCAGACTGACAGTTCCACTGGGGCACGTAACGGCGCCAGATACTTTCGTTACAGTCGCCGCGCCGAAGACAGCTCTTGGCGCAGAGGCGATTAAGGCCTTTTCACCGAAATCCGGCGCCACGATCCGAGTGATGCTC
The DNA here is from genome assembly GCA_021371965.1 of Planctomycetaceae bacterium. The sequence goes on along the minus strand of JAJFVE010000141.1, from coordinate 62,729 downwards.
GCCGACGACCATCCCGTCTTGCGGGAAGGCTTGGCTCGCCTGCTCGACGAAGAGCCGGATATCGAAATCGTGGGCGAGGCGGCCGATGGGCAGGCGGCCATCGAACTTGCGAACACGCTGCTTCCCGGTGTAATCCTGATGGACATGAGCATGCCTAAGCTCAATGGCATAGAGGCCACACGTGCCGTACACAAAGAGCACCCCGAAATACACATCATTGGTCTATCCATGTACGAGCAGGAAGAGCAGGCCAAGGCTATGATCGAGGCCGGAGCGACACAATACCTGACCAAGAGCGGGCCATCTGAAGCTCTGGTGGCCGCCATTCGAACGTGCGCGGCGCAGCGGCCGAAGGATGCGAACGAGTCTGGCAAATTGCCATATAGCTCTTGAAATACCAGCTAGATTCTAACGATACGCCCGCGACCAGATTCTTGAACGTTAATCCGCTTGTGCCGAAGACGCCGGCACTGTCGAGGATTTCGCTGAAACTGTCCAGGTCAAGTTTGGCCCGATAGCTGGTCAGCAGGTTGGTCAGCCGGTATTGCAGGCTGTGCGGTCCGCTTCCCAGTTGCAGCGTTCCAACTCACCGCCGGCATCGCCCTTGGTCGGAGCGAGGTGAGTCCAGTATGATCCATAGCGGAGGCCGTCGGTGTCTGACGGCTACTTCACTGGCCGGATTGAGTTTTCGGGATAGACAGCCTGATCGGGAGTTCCTCATGCCACATCCAGCGTCACGCCACGCCATCGAATACCGTGGTCCGGCCGTCAACTTCTTCCAGGGCGGCGTACTGGGCAATGGCGGCTTGGGCGCGATCGTCTGCACGCGTCCCGACGCCCTGGCTATCCACTTCGGCCACAACGACGTCTGGGACATCCGCATCAGCGAGAAGAACAAGGACAAGCTGATGACGTTTCCGGAGGTGATGGCAAAAGTGCAGGCCATCCCGCCCACGCTGCGGTTCCTGGAGAGCGACCCCTGGTACGCGCAGTACCTCCAGATGACCGGGGAAAACTACCGCAAGCCCTACCCGCGCCCGATGCCCTGCGGCAGCCTCGTGCTGGGGTGGGACCGCCGGTTGCCCGTCGACGTCCTGGGCCATTGCGTCGACCCCGCCGACGGCGCCTGCACCGTGCGGCTGCTCGTGCGCGGCAGCGAGGTCCACGTGCGGATCTTCGTGGACATGACGGCCGACCGCCTCTGGATCAGCAGTCACACGAGGGAGGGCGCCCCCATCGCGGCCCCCTTCCATCGGATGAATCTGCTGCCCGACCCGAACACGCCGCGAGAGTTCCCCCCCGCGGCCCTGTCAGTGACTGACGACACGGTGTCGCTGCGCCAGGTGCTACCGGCGTTGGAGCCGGAGGCGTACGATGCTGCCACGGGCGATCCCGGCGACCGGGCGTTCGTCCTGTCGGCCCGCGTGAATGGCGCGCTGGGCGTCGGGGAACACGTGAACTGGCACCTGGAGCGCGAGCCGTACAACTATCGCCTCAGCGTCGAGGGCCCGTGCATCCTGTGCGTCCAGCTCGACCAAGGCCTCGCCGCCGACCTTCCCGCCCGAGTACCCGCCGTGGCGGCGCCGACGAGCGAGGCCGTTGCCGCCGCCCGCCGCGAAAGCCAGGCTGCCTGGCAGGAGTTCTGGTCGCGCTGCACCGTCCGCCTGGCCGACGCCGAGCTCGAGGGGATCTGGTATCGCAACCTTTACTTCTTCCGCTGCGCGATCCGCCCCGGCGTCACCTGCCCGGGACTCTTCGCCAACTGGAGTTTCGGCGGCATCGGCAACGCCTGGCACGGCGACTACCATATGAACTACAACACCCAGCAGCCATTCTGGGTGTGCTTCTCCTCCAACCATGCGGACCTGCACGAGCCTTATGTCCGCCTGGTCAATGACCGTCTGCTTCCGCTGTCTCGCCGCCATGCCCACGACTATTACCGTCTGGGCGGGGCAGCCTTCCCGCACAGCGCCTACCCGGTGCCGATGACCATGTTCCCTTACCCCACGCCCACATGGGGCTGGGAGATCTTCGAGACCCCCTGGACCGTCCAGAGCCTCTGGTGGCACTACCGCTACACCGGCGACCTTGCCTTCCTTCGCGAACAGGCCTTCCCGGCGATGAAAGACGCCACGGTCTTCATGGCCGCCTATCTCGAACGCCCTGAGGCCGCCGGCCCCCAATGGGGCGACGACCGACGCCACCTGTTCCCCACCGTCTCGCCGGAGATGAACGGAGGCCTGCGCCCGGGGCTCGACCGCAACCACGACGGCCTGGTGGACCTGGCCTTGACGCGATTCCTTTTCCGCGCCTACGCCGGCGCCTGCGCCGCCTTGGATATCGAAGAGCAGGAACGCGACCTGCTGGACCGCATCGCCCGCTACCAGGCCCAATTGCCCGACTACAGCACCACGGTTCACCCAACCTATGGCGAGGTCTTCCTCGACGTCCCCGGCGGCGAGCCGGACATTGTCTTCAATACCCCCAACCCCATGATGACCGTCTTCCCGGCCGAGGAGCACGGCCTGCACTCGCCGCCCGAGATCCAGCACATCGCCGCCAACACCCTCGCCTCGCACCGTAACGAGGGAGGCAACCACCTGGTATTCATCCCCATGCAGGCCGCCCGCCTGGGCAGGCTGGACCTGGAGCGATTCAAACGCGACGTCGCCTTCAACACGCTGCCCAACGGCACTTGCGCCAACAAAAACCTCGAGGGCGGCGGGCGCTACAACGACCACACGCCGTTCGACTACATGGCCAACATGGGCATCTGGTTTGAGAACTTCGCCCTCCCGGCCGTCGTCAACGAGGCCCTGCTGCAAAGCTACACCGGCGAAATTCGCCTGTTCCCCAATTGGCCGCTCTCCGCCGGCGACGCCGAGTTTCGCACCCTCCGCGCCGTCGGGGCCTTCCTGGTCAGCGCCCGCATCGAGGCTGGCTGCGTCCGATGGATCGAGGTGTTCAGCGAACGCGGCAGCGAGTTGCGCCTGGTCAATCCGTGGCCGCGGGCCATAGTCGAACGCAACGGCGTGAGGACGATTGACGACCGCCCATTGATCGTCCTGTCGACGGCGGTCGGCGAGCGCCTGCAATTCAGCGCCGAGTAACGGCCGCCGGCTTCGCTTTCGGGGAATTTGCGGACACCATACTAGTTTCTGCTTTTTCGCTTACGAGGCCGACATCGAGATTTCGAGCTTTTGGATGAATCCCACAGACCCCAGCAACCTGCTGGTATTCTGCTGCGGCGCTTCGACTGGGCCTCAGGCATAGCTATCGTGTGGCGGCAACTCTTTTCGCAGGCTCATCCTCGCGTGCCACCCATACCAATTCGTAGGTTCTCGAATAGGATTTTCCGGCCATCTTAGCTTCCAGCAGTAACTCATCGCCTGCGCGCAGCGTGTTGAGGAAGCTCAGCAGATCATCTGGGGGGTTGGGACACTTGATGGAAACGGACGAGTAACCTCCGAAGACATGCTTCAACTTCAGTACAGGGTCTGCAACGCCTTCACCCGCACCCTCGTACCGCCCGGCCAAGGCGACAGTCTCGATCTCGCCGGTGCGATCTTGTTCGGCGGCTTTCCAGGTTTTCTCGTCAGCGGAATAATTACGAGGAGGGCAGCGGCGGCCGGTGTCGGTAATCAGGGACAATGTATTCCCACGTCGTTGAATAGTCCTGCCCCTCAGGATGATCTGTCCGTTGTCAGAGCGGCTGGTCTCAACAGTCATCGTGACAACATCTTGGCTCTTGTAGTCCGAGAAGTCTTCTTTGGAGGCAGAAGGGAAGGCGACCTCGAAAAATTCGGTCTTGTCGTCGGGCGTCTTGATAGTGAAATTCGCTTTATGACCGTAGTCGGTAAATGAAGAAAACTCCGCCTCCAATGGAAATGTCGCGCCTGACTTTGTGATACGTCGCTGCAGCTTGGCCAGAGGAAACAATGTGGAGGCCGGATCCAGAGTGGACCGGTCTCGCTTCTGTCCGACAACCGCTCTAGACTGTTCTCGGTCGCATCGTCTTACATCCAACACCTCAAGGAGCGGAGCGTCTTTTGCCAGCCGAAAGCTTACCTTGCCATCGTCCACCAACGTTCCCTTGAGTGAGACCGAATCCCCGCCGGGGGCAACGCCAGCAGGCCCGGCAACCGGCACAGCGGATCGTCGTCTTGTCGTTCTGGATCTGACTGTCACGGGGTTACATGAAAAATCATCCAGTTCATCAAGAAATCCTGCACTGCGTGTGAAGGCCTCGAAGGTAACACCATCTTCTGTCTGAATCAGGAGGTGCGTCTCCCCTGCCTGCTCGTCGCACAACACCTGCCTTAGTCTTCCCGTCCAAGTCACCTCTTTTCCTTTTACCAGTTGACCCAACATCGCGCCGGCAGCGGGCGTGATCACAGAAGGGACTGTAGACTTCCTTCGCGGACCTGTGGCCATGACTCGTGTTGAGTCATTGCCTGCCTTGCGCACCCAGTCGCAGTTCATCACCAGGGTGGTATTGCGTGAGGTAATAGGGTATCCCTCGGTCACCCTTCCCTGCCTGTCCATGCCGTGATGGAGCACCACCGCAACCGAGGGAGGCATTCCCTGCCCACCGCCCTGAGTGATCGCCGTGCCGCCGGTCAGTGCGCCGCCGACTTCGATCTTATCGCCAGGGGCGTAATCGAGAAACTCTCGCAAGAGAGTGCTCCGGCCTATGCTGCCCATCAGGGCGAGAGTCTCCCCCGTCTGCTCCAACTCCTTCTTGATACTGATTCCTGCCGCCAAAGTCTCGCCTCGGGCATTTATTTCGCCCGAACTGACGCTCTGGAAGACGGCCGTCGTCTGCCATCGGACCCCTGAGGTGGTCAGAGGATGGTGTAGCATCCATGATGGGGAAAGCGTCAGCGCTTCCGAGTTGATGAGTTTACGCATCTTGCCGGTCTGCGCGTTTGCCCACGTCTGGGGCTTGAGAGTCTTTTCCACGCCGATGCCACGCAGGCACCAAGCGCCGAATGCGGCGCCTCGCATACCTTGGTCAGAAGACAAAAAGAATCTGATCTGGCAGATGTTTTCAGCAGATACGCCCGTAGGAACGCGTCCATCTCCCCACGAGTCTGATTGCCTCCAGTCCTCCCGCTTGACCAATACGGAAACTCGCTCCCCTTTCTTGTAGTCTGCCATGGCATCGGCAATGTCTGCGCCGTCAAAGACGATCAAGACGCCTTGCGCTCGCATCAACATTATCTCTTGCGTGCCTCCCATGGGCGATTCCGAGCCATAGGATGGTACGACCATTTCCATCCACGTGCTGCCGTTCTTGACCTGGAAATCGTTCAGGATGCCGGTAAGGACCAATTTTTCCGGAAGCCGCGGTTTTGAGACGGTCTCGGGAGATTTCACTGTAGATTTTTTGCTGCTGTAGCCGGACCCTCCCGGGTTAGTGCCAGACTCTCCCGCGCTGTTGCCATATCCTCCCGGGCTGTAGCCGGATCCTCGTGTGGGCATGCCGGACGAGCCCAAGGGATATCTCCTCCCGCCGTAGCGATCCGGCTCCTGTGGGACCATCTGCGCCGACGACATCCCCAGCCCTTCCTTGAACGTCTGCAGAGCTGAAGCCAGATCTCGTCTGGGCACGTCCTCCAAAGCATTCTTTCGATCATCCGCCAACTCCGACTGCACTTTTGCATCTGTTGAAAACTGGGGCTCAACATGGACCAATTGAGGCAAAGGCTCCAAAGGCGGCATCGGTTGTGCGGGCTCTTCAGGGATACTGACTTCTGGCGATGGCACGGATTGAATTACCGGCTGTTGCGGCGCCGGCGGCTTGGCGGGGGAAGATGCTGGTCTGAGGACTGTTGCTCGCGGCGGCGGGGTCTTGGGCACGGCAGCCGGCACAGTCTTTGCCCGAGGAGGCGTTGGCACTACGACCACCTCCTGATCCCTTGTCTTTTGAATAGACCGGGAGGAAAACAGCCATGTGACTCCTAAGAGCAGAAGCACCGCGGCCAGACCCACGGCAGCCCAAAACACGGCGAACTTCGGTTGGATCTGGCCGAGCCACAAAGCGATCAGGGCTCTGAAGGAAATCCTTCTAGGTTGACGGGACTGCGGGTCTTTGTCCCCCATCTCCTGGGACAGCAGTAGCAGTCGTACTGCACTAGCCAACTTATCGAGATGCTCCTCGAGCGGAGTAGTCATGGCATCCAGCCAGTGGGACGCGCTCAGGAAATACTCCATGTCCTTGGACATGGCGACATCTTCAATGCGCAAGGGGAAGATCGATACTCCCTTGGCAACAGCGCGTTCCACCTCGCGGAGCACCTGCTGCGAGACGTTGGCCGCCGAGGAAAAGACCAACACCATCGCACGGCTTTCGCCAATGGCCTCGACGATGGCCGCTCCCCAGTTCATTCCAGCTGAAATATCGCGCGGGGCGATCCAGCAGCGGATGCCCTTTGCCTCCAGATCGGCACAGACCGCGTCGGCTACAGCCTTGTCCTTATTGGAATGGCTGATGAAGACATCGTGATCCCTGACGCGGGGACCTTCAACCGAGAGCATTTGCCGACACTTTGGACACTTGACCTGGATGCCTTTGAACTGATCCTTCGCACGGAAGTGACGACCGCAGGACGGGCAGGTGACCAGAATCGCCATAGTTCAATACCCCGTAGTAAACGAACAAATGAAGGACAAGGATCCATAAGCGCCTGTTGCCTGAAGAAGATTATCCATTGACTGCCCGCGGTCGCAACTGAAATCCGGAGCTACCCGATGTTCAGGGGAGGCAATTGCAGCCGTATCCTGCCGCTGATACCATCACAGCCGTCCTGTTGAGGCTCTCGCCGCACGCGCGTGGCGCCGGAAACGCGACAAGGAATCGCCAGATGACTTACATACCCAAACCGATCGATACTTCAAAGGTCTCGCTGCCAGCAAGCGTCCAGGGCCTAGTGGAAAGGCTGGCCCGAAACGTGCATGATGGATGGGCACAACAGCACATTAAAGAAGGATGGGTCAGCGGCCCGACCACCGACCTGGCCAACAGAGTTCATGCCATGCTGGTGCCCTATGAGCAGTTGACCAATGCCGAGCAGGAGTATGACCGTATCTCGGTGGAGCAGACGCTCAAGCCGCTGGTGGCCTTGGGATACCGAATTCTGCCCCCCGGCCATGTCACCATGGCATCGGTAGCGACCCTTGATTCCGATCCGGTGTCGAAGAGCGATGTTGCCGTTACTGGAAATGCGGAGCGGTTGTTCGACCTCTGCCATGCGACCACAGCGGAGCTTTACCATGAGGCCGACAAGGCCGCTGTCCGCCAGCAACGCTATCATCGTTGCCTAGCCGTGATGGCGGCGGTCTGCGGAACCGTAGCGGCCCTTTTTGCCCTCATGCAGTTGGCAACGCCGCTGCGAAGTTCGTGGCAAAGCGCCCTGGAAAGCGTCTTTGCGGCTGCCGCAGTCTTATCAGTCGTGCTGGGGATGCTGGGATCACGAAAGGCCCGCTGGCTTCTGGAACGCCACAAAGCTGAACAATTGATCTCACTTAGGTTCCGAGCGTTGGCAGCCATGCTTGACGGCAGCGGTCATGTCGTAGATGACGAAGGCTTGCGGGCGTGCATCCAGGAGCAAGTGCGCCGGATTACTGAGATGAATGAATCTGACGTTCGCAGATGGATGGCCCGGGATCATCGCAAAAACCAGCCGCCTTGTCCGGCGAACTGGCCCGTTCTGGCGGTCCGCCAATTGTACTTGCAGCATCGGCTCAAGCCACAGATGGAGTATTTTGCAGCCCGTGCCCGCAAAGGCCTTCATACGGAGCGTTGGTCTTCACGCCTGGCGCCTGCCGCGTTCTTTGCGAGTGTCGCTTTCGTCTTTTCCCATTTTGTATATGAACTGATGCGCGGCGGGCATGGCGACCTTTTCAGTATTCTGTTGGTCTTGATGGCCGCGGCCCTGCCATTGATCGGCTCGGGGTTTAGGACGTTGCGTGGTGCTTTTGAGTTTGGACGAAACGCCTTGCGCTTTGAAGCCAACAACGCCTCGTTGGCCCGCCTGGTAGCCCACCTTGAGGCAACCAACGACCCCGCTGTTGCCGCTGAAGACATGTGGGCTTGCGAGCAACTGCTCGAAACCGAACATCGTCAATGGCTACACCTTATGGCCGAGTCGGAATGGTTTGGCTAGCAATTGAACCAAATGATGGACATATGTAGGGCGGGGAAGCCATAGGACGGATGGCTTTTGAACCGCAAAACAAAAAGACTCGTAACCTTTTGGGATTACGAGTCTTAGGTCGAGTCGGAGCGACTAGATTTGAACTAGCGACCTCTGCGTCCCGAACGCAGCGCTCTAGCCAAGCTGAGCTACGCTCCGTGGTGCGGCTTGTTGTTATACGCTCTGGGCGAGAGAAAGACAAGCGATATCCTGCTGCACCCGCGCGGAAATGGCGCGGGCGGGCAGATGTCGAACCCTTCGGCCTCAGCGCCACCCGTGCGGCCGGCAGGGGCAGGCGGCGCCAACTCAGACACGTCGAGGGACGGGCCGTCACCGCTTGCCGTTAACCGCTAAGACGTACGGGTTACTTCTTGCCCTTGGCGGCTTTGCTCTTTTTGGGCTTCTTGACATTCTTGCGCGGTGCGTTGCTGCCTTTGGCCATGGTTGGTTCCTTATTTAAGGTGACGAAACTTACGCGAAGATTAAATATCCTGGAAGGAAATCGCAACAACAACTTTGTGGCAGTGGTACGAAATACGAGGCAACGAAACCGGAGGCTCGGCGTCGCGAATTGCCAGCTGTTATGGTATTAGCTGCTTGGTGAAGGACTCGACGGGGAACGCCAGGCCGGGGGCATCGCTGCCGTCGAGTTCGCAGCGGAGATACACGTGGCTGTGGTTGATGTTCAGCGGCGGGCCCTGGAGCAGTTGTGTCAGGGCGATCAGGGCCTTGTACTGGGCTGGGCCCGGCGCGAGCTTCGAGAAGTCGCCGATAAGGCAGACGCTGATGGTCTCGGCATTGAATGAGGTGGGCTGTCCGGCAACGCCCAGACCGGCGGCTTGACGCTTCCACAGGGCCGAGGCGTGGACCGCGGGGCCGTCGGCGGCCTCGACGACCACAAAGTGGCATCGGCGGGCGATGTCGCTCTCGACGGACGGCGAGGAATGGATGACAATGTGCCGCCATCGCGAGGCAAGCAGGGGCGTATCCGTGGCCAGAACCTGCGCATCGAGCACGGGCGGTTGGGGCGCGACGACGACGGCCGCCATGTCTGCCGGCGGCAGGGGATCGCCGCTCATCATCCAAAGCAGCAACGCGCCGCTGGTCATGGAGATCAGCAGTGCCAGCAGCGTTTTAACAGTGCGTGGTTCTACCATGTGGCGTTCCGGCCTCGCATTTTACCCCATGTGAGCATCCGGCTTTCTGGGGGATTCTATGAGCGGTATCGGCCAGAGGCAAACTTATTCACCAGAAAAAATTCGGTGGAAAACGGAAAAACGGCAGGAAAACTCCCGCCGCCGACGGCCAGAGCGGAATCTCCCGGGATCAGGGGAAAGATGACCGGCATATAGTTCTCTTCCTCCTCAAGATGCGATACTATGGCCGCCGGTGGAAGTCAACTTGTCAGGGACTTAACCATGTACATACAAAACAATCTGGAACAGCTGCGTGTCGGCGCCAGGAAAGTGGCGACATACCGCATCCTCAAGTCGTTGCGGGTGGGCTTGATTATATTCGGCGTGCTGACCTTACCGGCGCTTTCTTCCCTGGCCGACGAGAAAACCCCGGCGTTCCTGAGGACAGTCTTGACGGCCGTGGGCGCGTTGGGCGCCGTCATGGTGGCCTGCGGCATCTGGTTCTGTGTGCAGCAGCGACGCGTCGGCACCGTTATCGGCGGCGTTCTGCTGATGGCCATCGGCCTGAGCAACTGCGCCCTGACGATTGCCGAGGCGGCCGCGGGAGAAGAGTTCACCGGTTGGAAGGGCTTCTGGTTCGTCTTCGGCATCATGCAGATCTACTGGGGGGTCCAGATGGCCGCCAGTTATCGCCGCCTGGCCGGCGCCGACAGCACGTCCTTGCCGCAGGAGTTGCTCGCGTGGCTGAAGGATAACCTGGCGTTTCTGAGCAAGAAGACGTGCCTGGCAGACCCCAAAGTCCTGGAAGTCATGGTCAAGGGCCCCCAGGTCTGGCGGGTGAACCTGTATCCTGATGGCGCCGTGGCGGTGCGTGTTGGAAGCCTGGCAGAGATCATCATCGCTCTGCCGCAGCAGGTGGCCCTGGAAGCGAGCATCAGCGACAAGAGCAGAGTGCCCGCTGTGCTGCGGTTGCACGAGCGGACGCTGACAGGCACGATGATAGCCGATCACTTTGAGCGTTTCCGCCGGTGGCAGGCCTCTGTCGCGGCGGCCGAGGCTCTGCCGATGCTCCAGCCCGCGCCCGACGCGCCTCCCCCGCTTCCGACGTTTCCAGCCGCGCCGGCGGCGAATTGACTCGACAGGGATTGACTGCCTATGGACACGATCAAGACACGCTTTGCGCCTTCGCCCACCGGGTACCTCCACGTGGGCGGGGCTCGCACCGCTTTGTTCAATTACGTGCTGGCCCGAAAGCTCGGCGGCACGTTCCTGTTGCGCATCGAAGACACCGACCGCGCGCGGCATGAGGAATCGGCCGTCGCCAAGATCGTCGACGACCTGCGATGGCTGGGAATCAAGTGGGACGAGGGCATCGACGTCGGCGGACCGGCCGCGCCGTACCGCCAGTCGCAGCGCCTGGAGATCTATCGCGAATACGCCCAGAAGCTCGTCGACGCCGGCAAGGCGTACTACGCCTTCGACACCGCCGACGAGCTTGAGACCATGCGCAAGGCCGCCGAGGCCGCCAAGGTCAACTTTTCCTACCCGAGACCGGCGGAGCTGCCCACCGCGGCGCAGGCGGCTGAGGCCCGCGCGGCGGGCAAGCCGGTGGTAATCCGCCTGGTTTGCCCCGGCCTCGACGTGACGATTCGCGATGAGGCCTTCGGCGATGTGACCATGCCGGCCGACCAGCAGGACGACTTCGTGATTCTGAAAGACGACGGCTACCCGACGTACCACCTGGCTAACGTGATCGACGACGCGCTGATGGGGGTGACGCACATCCTGCGCGGGCAGGAGTTCCTCGGCCAGACGTGGCGGCACGTGCTGCTGCGGGCGGCGATGGGCTTTGCGGAGCCCCGCTACTGCCACCTGCCGCTGATCATGGACATGGCCGGGCGCAAGCTCTCCAAACGCGACGGCGATGTCGAGGTGCATTCTTTCCGCAAGGCCGGATACCTGCCGGAAACGCTGGTGAACTTCATCGCCCTGCTGGGCTGGAACCCCGGCGAAAACATCGAACGCTTCACGCTGGCCGAACTGATCCACCTCTTCGACGTGTCGCGCATGGGCAAAACCAACGCCAAGTTCGACCGCGAAAAACTCATCGCGTTCTCGACGACGGATATGGCCGCGGCTGCGCCAGATCGCCTGCTGGCGGGCTTCAAGGACTTTTTGGCGCTCAATCCCGAGGCGCCGATCCCCGCGGGAGACGATGACCTGCTGCGCCGCGTGCTCGAGGCCAACAAGGGCATGCGCACCTTCGGCGACATCATCACCAAGTCCGGCGTGCTCTTCGGCGGCGACGACGCCTTCGAGTACGACGCTGCCGCCGTCGCCAAGGTCCTGCTGAAGGGCGATAACGCCGGCTATAAGATCCTCGAGCAGGTCCGCGGCGAGCTGGCCGGCATCGAATGGACGGCTGAGGGCGTCCACGCGTGGCTCGAAGACTTCTGCCAGCGCAGCGGCCAGGGCATGGGCAAAGTCGCCCAGCCCATCCGCGTAGCCGTCACCGGCAGCACCATCAGCCCCCAGATCGTCGACACACTGCTGTTCCTGGGCCGCGAGAAGACCCTGGCCAGAATCGACCGCTGCCTGGCGAAGAAATAGCCGGCAGCTACTTCATGGCATGGAGGGTGTTTTCCCGCTAGAATCCCCGCTGTTGTTAAATTGGAAATCGGCAATCGGCAATTGGAAATCGAGAAATGTCTCTACTGGTCACCGGCAGCATCGGCATCGATACGGTTGAAAGCCCTTCTGGCAAGGCCGCCGACATTCTGGGCGGATCGAGCATCTACTTCGCCATGGCCGCGAGCTTCTTCTCGCCCGTGCGGCTGGTGGGCGTCGTGGGCGAGGACTGCCCCAAGGGGTTCCTGGCGCCGCTCGAGAAGAACAAGCAGATCGACCTGGCCGGCCTCGAGGTGCGACCAGGCAGCAAGACCTTCCGCTGGCACGGCAAGTATCACGACGACGTCAACGAGCGCGACACCGTCTCGGTGGACCTCAACGTGCTGGCGGAGCGCGGACCGAGCATCCCGCCGCAGTTCCGCGACAGCCGCTACGTCTTCCTGGCCAACACGCACCCGGCGCTGCAGGTGGAACTGCTCGGCCAGCTCGACAGCCCCGCGCTGGTCGTCGCCGACACGATGGACCTGTGGATCAGCGGCGAGCGAGCGGCCCTGATGGAGCTGCTGGGCCTCATCGACGGACTGGTCGTCAACGACAGCGAGGCCCTGCTGCTGACGGGCGAGAGCAACGTCATCGGCGCCGGGCTGACGATCTCCGAGATGGTGCGGCAGTTCGTCGTCGTCAAGAAGGGCCAGCACGGCAGCCTGCTGTTCGTCGGCCGCAAGGTCTTCGCCATGCCCAGCTACCCCGTGCTTAACGTGGTAGACCCCACCGGCGCCGGCGACAGCTTCGCCGGGGCGATGATGGGCTACCTCGCCTCGCAGGACAACGCCGACGAGGCCGCGCTCTGCCGCGCCCTGGCGTACGGGACGGTGACAGCCAGCCTCGAGCTGGAAGACTTCTCCGTCAACCGCCTGGCCGAGATCGCCCGCAAAGACATCGACCAGCGCCTGGCGCACTTCCAGCAGGTCTGCGCGTTTTAACGGGATCGATTCACCGCGGAGATCGCGGAGAACGCAGAGGAAAGTGTGGGACGGGGAAGGCGGGCGGGGTTATCATTTATATGAGGTGGTTTATGAGCAGGACACTGTTCAGTCTTTACACGTACTTTTGTCCGCATTGCGGAAGATCGCTGAGCTCGCATCAGTGTCAGGGGAAGGCTCAGAAGTTTCTTTCGTTTTCTCGGCTGCGATGCCCCGATTGTGATGCAAAGGCTCGAGCATCCGGTTGGCTTTTTCTTGCTCTGGATTTTGTCTTGTTGATTCTCACGTCGGTTCTCTTGTGCGAGGTCGAGTGGATTCAAGCAGTTTTGGTCCTGACGTTGCTTGCCTTCGCCTTGTTCAGATTTGCAGAGCAATTACATGCACGGATGACGTTTAAGAAACGTCGGACGACTAATTCATGATGGAAACACACGCCTACCACTGTCCCCGCTGTGGCGAGGCGCTGGCGCGGGTTCCGTTGCGCATCGGGCCGCTGTCGCTGCCGTGGTTTGGCAGGCTCGTGTGCGATCGCTGCGGGTTGACCGTGCGCACGGGGACCGGATTGCTGGCGGCGGTGGCGCTGGTAGCCGCCGCGGCGCTGGGGGTTTTCCTGCTTGCGTGGGTGGCGGTGCTGGTGTTGATCGTGGCCGTGCCGGTGCTGGGTTACCTGGCGGCGCGGGTGTGGCTGTTCCGCCGCCGACTGAGCAAGGCCGCGTCGCGACAGGACCGGATCATCGATGTGAAAATTATCGAAAACAAAAAGTTGTGAGTTGTGAGAACAACAGCGACTTTGCCGTCCTCTCACCACTCACCACCCACAACTCATAACTGGTTTTAATGCCATGCGAACATTCCTGGCTCTGGACATCGACGAGGCCGCGCGGCGGGCCATCGAACTGGCGCGGCGGCAGCTTGATCCGCCGCCGGCGGCGCTGCGCTGGGTCGAGAGCGAAAACCTGCACGTCACGCTGAACTTCCTGGGCGAGATCGGCGACGAGGCCCTGCACGAGGTCTGCGACCTGGTGACGGACGTGGCGGCTGACCATGAGCCCTTTGACTTCACCGTGCGCGGGATTTCCCTTGAGCCGCGCCACAAGCCGCACATGTTCTGGATCGGCGTGGGTGAGGGCGCCGCGGCGATGGCCGCCCTCCAGCGCGACCTGACGGCCGCGCTGGCAGGCGTGGGGTTCCGCGCCGAGACGCGCGCCTTCCGCCCGCACCTGACGCTGGCGCGGCTGAAGTTCGTGCGCCACCCGCGCGAGCTTGTCGCCCACGTGTTGCCCTTTGCCGATGCGATCTTCGGCGCCTGCCACGCCGACTGCGTGAGCGTCTACACCAGCGAGCTTTCCTCCGACGGCTCCAAATACACCGCCATCGCCCGCGCGCCACTGGGATAGGATTCACCGCGAGGTCACGCCAAGATCTCTGTAGCAGAGTTTCTTCTCTGACCCTTACCCGCCCGACAGCGGCGAGAGGAACGCGACGCGGTCGTTGTCTTTCAGGGGCGAGGCGCCGTCGGACTGCTTATTGTTGATGAAGATGAGAATGGTCTTTCGCGGCAGTCCCGCGTCGTCGAGCAACAGGTTCTGCAAAGGTTGTCCGTGGGCGCCGGCGACCTTGGAGGCCAGGTCCGCCGCGGTGGCGGCGGCGGGCATCTCGATAGACTCCGCCCCGACGCCGGCGGCCGAGCGAACCTGGGCGATGTAACTGACTTCGACTTTCATCCAGGCGATTGTAGCAGAAGGCGGGGAGGCCCGGGGCAAGTATTCATCAAAGCCGGCAAGACCGGCTTTGATAGATACTTGGCAGCCTCCCCCGCGACTTTTCCTCCGTGACGGGGGCATATTCTCAGCGGCATGGTCCAAGGCCCAACCGCATCTAAAGCCCCATGTTCTGGCGGGTCAGCACGCAGAAGAGGTGGCGGCGATCTGCCGGGCGATCTTCCTTTGACAGCCGTCTATCCACTTCCGCGATGTGCCGAACCTTGTGGTGGGATCTTACTCCAAAGCCTGAAACGCGCTACTCACGAGTCACCACTTTTCGCACATTTTCGGCCGTCACAGGGGTGATGATTCCTCGGTCGGTGATGATCCCGGTGATCAGGTCGGCGGGCGTTACGTCGAAGGCGGGCGAATAGGTGCGCACTTTTTGCGGGGCGGTGCGGCGGCCGAAGCCTTCGGTGATCTCCTCGCTGCCGCGCTGCTCGATGGGGATGCCGTCGCCTGAGGGCAGATTCAGATCGAACGTGCTGTAGGGGGCGGCCACGTAGAAGGGCACGTTGTGCCGCCTGGCGACGATGGCCAGGCCATACGTGCCGATCTTGTTGGCCGCATCGCCGTTGGCGGCAATCCGGTCGGCCCCGACCACTGCCATTTGCACCCGCCCTTCACGCATCACCTGGGCGGCCATGTTGTCCGTAATGACCACCGCGTCGATGCCCGCAGCCAGCAGTTCCCACGCCGTCAGGCGGCTGCCTTGCAGCAGCGGGCGCGTCTCGTCGCAGTAGACCGTGAAGGCGTGCCCCGCCGCATGGGCGGCGTACATCCCGGCTGTGGCCGTGCCGATCCCGGCCGTCGCCAGCGCGCCGGCGTTGCAGTGCGTCATCACGCCGCTGCAGCGCTGTACCAGCGGGGCGGCATGGCGGGCGATGGCCAGGCACATGGCCTCGTCCTCTGCATGAATGGCCTGGGCCTCCTCCAGCATCGCCTTGCGGTACTCATTGAAGTCGGAGCTGACAACCCGCCGGCAGCGGGCCAGCACGCGATGCACCGCCCACTCGAGATTGACAGCCGTCGGCCGCGAACTCTTGAGGTACTCCCCCGCCGCCTCAATGCCGGTGAGGAAGTCGCGCCCATCCGGCACCCACTGCGACGCCACGACCATGCCATACCCCGCAGCCACGCCGATGGCCGGAGCGCCGCGGACGGCGAGGCGCTTGATGGCGTCCCAGACGGCCTGGGCGTCCTTGCAGTCGATGAAGAGAGTCTGGTTGGGCAGGAGGGTCTGGTCGAGCATCCGCAAGTGCCCACGGATGGCGTCGCCGACCCACTCAACGACTTTGACCGGCGGTTTGAGATTTTCAATGGCATTCATGCCCACAACGTAACTCAAGACGCCGTGACGGAAAACCAAAATATGGATACCTGTTAGCCGCTGAGGTCGCTGAGGACGCTGAGGCGGGGAGTAGACGGGGACTGACGCGCGGCGGCATCACTGCCTTTCAGCGACAACATCCATTCGGGCTATAGTATCTTTTCTTCGCCACTCTTCCTCAGCGTCCTCAGCGACCTCAGCGGCTCATTGTCCCCCCGTATTTTTCAGATTCTCGGAAAGGTTCTCACGTCGGCGGTCCGTCTGGCCGATAAAAGTCCGTGGCCGGGTTTCAGGAACGCTGAGCGGACCCCACGGTTGTGGGCCGATATGCTGCCGCGCGGGCGATCCGTGGAAGGAGCCTCGGATGCTGGTGCTGTCTCGACAACGCGATCAATCTATTAAAATCGGCGACGATATCAAGATCACCGTCGTCGACATCCGCGGCGACAAGGTGCGCCTGGGCATCGAGGCCCCGGCGCATATCCCCGTCCACCGCGAAGAAATTTACGAGGCCATGAAGGGCCAGCAAGGCCCCGGCCACGTCGAGTCGCTCGCCGGACGCAAGCAAGGCCGTCCCGACGAGCCGCAGCAAACCCCTCCCGACGGCAAGACCCCCGACGAATAAACAGCAAGGCCGGCGTTGGTAAGACGCCGGCCCTGCCGCCCAGACAAGTACTCCGACCCGCGATGGAATCATTCTTGAGCCGCCGGCGCCGCTTGCGGGCAGCGGTCTTCCAGCATCGTCACGTTGATGATATCCGCCAGCGCATCGACCACCGTTCGGTCATACCCCGCCGGCGAGCATCGCCGCAGTTCCGCGATCGCACCGCCGGCCGTCATCGCCAGGCGGTGCGGGCGGTCGTGCGTCATCGCGTCGTACGCATCGGCCACCGCCAGGACGCGGGCCGGCATGGCGATGGCCTCCCCCGCCAGACCGTCGGGATACCCCGTGCCGTTCATCCGCTCGTGATGGCCCTTGATGGCCGGGAGCACGTCGGCCAACATCGACATCGGTTTGAGCACGTCGTATGACACCTGGCTGTGGGGCATCAGGCGGCGGTACTCGTCCACGCCCAGCAGGTCGTTGCGTTTGATCAACTCCTCGGGCATGGCAATCATGCCGATGTCGTGCAGCCGCCCTGCCATGTGAAGCTTGTGGCACATCGACTCGTCCAGGCCCATGCGGCGGGCCAAGTGCTCGGCGAGTTTGGCCACGCGCTCGCTATGTCCGCCCCAGTACTGGTCGCGGGCCTCCACGAAGTTCATGATCCGGTAAAGCACCTGGGCGTAATGTTCCTCGGCGTCGCAGGCCGCCTGCTGCTGACGCTGGCTCGCCCGGCACGACTGCCGGACCGCCCAATACACCTGTAGCACCAGCGCGCCCGAGATCAGACCCATGGCCGACCACGCCAGCGCCTTGGCATGCGGCGAGCCCGCCAGGGCCATCGCCGCAGCGGCCGCGAATATCGCCAGCACCGAAACGCATGACGCGCGCAACACGTCAGACGTACCCGACAGAATTTTCAAATGAATAGTTGCCACATGCCCTCCGCGCCTTCTTCGACCTACAGGAGCAACATAGAATTCACATCTCGCGCGTGCGGCCGCAAATGGCAAATAATCTGATGCGCGTTCCTATTGCTCCGGCGGGGCCTCGGCCTGACGCAAAGCTTGGCGACTTTGTTCTACCTGGCGCGTCCGATCCGTCAGCAGCCGCTGGGCCCGGGCGATGTGCCCCGAGGCCGCGCGGGCATCCTGCGCGTCGGCGGCGGCACGCGCCTGATCGAGAACCTGCCGCAGTTGCCGCAGCAGCGTGTCGCAGCGGTCGGTCGCTTCGGTCGCAGCGGCCGCGGCAGGCGCCGGAGCCGGTTCGATAGGCGTGGGCGAAGCATTGCTCTGATCGACCTGCCCGGGGGGGATGGGCGGCTGGTCGGCCAGAATCGTCGCCGATAGACACCACGCCCCGACCAGCGCCGCGGCCAAAATCAAGATTCTACTGCGAATGTTCATGGCCATTCCTCCCCTGTAAACGTTGAGCAGGCTCCCAAGAAAGTATAGGGGCGCCGCGGCGGCAGATTCTTTTCGCCCCTGCAATAGACTACCGCAATCGTCGTTAATAATGACAGCCGGCATTTGTAGCGTGAGACTTGGAAACCACAGGACATGAACATCAGGAGCTAAGCCATGCGCCTCGTGAAGATCGTGACAGCGTTGCTGGTGGTTTGCGGAACAGGCTCGCTGCTGGTCGCCCAGGCCGCCGCGGGACCCCGGCGAGCCCCCGTCCGAAAAGACATTCGCACCGCCCGCAAGGAAGTTCGAGCCGACCACAAGGCGGTTGTGGCCGACAAGAGGCAATTGGCCAAAGACGCCGCGAGCGGCGACCATACGGCCGTGACGGCCGACAAGGCCAAGCTCGCCGCCGATCGCAAGGAACTGCGACAGGACGTCCAGAGCGGCCGCGGCAAGGCCGTCGACGCCCGACAGAACAACCAGGAAAAGCGCATTCAGCAAGGCATCAGCAAGGGATATCTCACGACGGAGGAGGCCGCCAAACTCGAATCGCAACAGAAGTCGATCGCCGACATGGAAGGGACCTTCAAGTCCGACGGCAAGCTCACCCATGACGAAATGAAGCAGCTCCGCACGGCCCTGAACGGCGCCAGCCGCGATATCTGGGCCGAGAAGCACGACACCGACGGCGTCCAGATGCCCGTGGTGCGCCTGGGCAAGGATATCTACGCCAAGTCGTCGCTGACCGATGCGATCAACGGCGACACGATGACCACCGAGCAGGCCAGGCAGTTCACCAGGGACTTCCGCCAGATGCTGCATCTCAAGCACGAGCTGGCCACAGGAACTCTCACCGACGAGCAGCGCACCGCGATGCAGACTCAGTACGATACTCTGCTGAACACGTACTTTGAGGTGCGCCCGCCCACCAGCCAGCCCGCCGCATAGCCCAGACGAAAACAGCGCCCCGGGATCGCAGTAAATGCCCAGGCCGCCCCGCCGGCCTGGGTTCTCTTTTGGTTCTTCCGGGAGTATCGGGGAACGTATGAGCCTCCAATTCCGACGCGTCCCAACGGGACGCTTGGCACCTAGCCGGGGGCGAAGCCCCCGGAGTGGATTTGTTATTCGATCCCGCCGCGAAGCGGCGGGCGGGCTGTAGCGTGCCACAAGAACCCGCCGCCCCGTCGGGGCGGCCATGCACAGGAGAGCAGACCGGGGGCGGCGTCCTTCGACTCGCTGTGCTCGCCGCGGACTTGCCCCCGGCTATACCCTAAGCGTCCCTTTCGGGACGCGAATCAAGCGACTCCCCGGCATTCCCGGAAGAACCCTTTTATTGCCTACCGCGCCGTCATGGCGTAGAGCGTGCGCTGCGTGTCAGCGATCGCCTCGCGACGCGTCGTGACGAAGAACTCGCCGAAGTCTCTCTCGAACGCCTCCTGGGTGTAGTCGCCGAAGACGTCCTCGCGGCTGGCCAGGAGGCGCTGTACCTGTGAGTCGCTCTTGGGCACGAACTCGATGATCAGCCTGCGCCCCAGGCGCGCGAAATACTGCGCCACCTGCCGCAGCGGCACGTTGTTCGAGATCGCCAGATGATGCACCAACGCCAGCGCCAGCACCAGGTCGGCCGGGCCGCGCTGATCCAGGCTCATGCGCTCCTGTCCGGCCCAGCCCATGGCGCCGGAGGGGTTGCTCAGGTCCATCACCAGCGGCAGGAGACGCTCGTCACCTCTCCGGCGCGCATCGAGATAGGCGGCTTCGACGGCCGCGGCGTCCATGTCGAACGCGGCGGTGAAGGCGCCCTTCTCCGAAGCCAGGCGGCTGAACACGCCCGTGTTGGCGCCGAGGTCCCACACGCGATCGGGCGCTGCCTGGGCGATCATCTCGGCGACGATGCGCTTCTTTTCTTCCCTCGCGCGGGGGCTGTAGTTGGTGTCGTCATAGTAGCCGGCCCACTCGCTGCCGCGCGGTTTCCAGGTCAGGCCCTGGACCGCCGCGCGGAGATTATCGAGCAGGCCCAGCAGCCCCTGGCGGCTCATCGCCCGCGTGGCTGGCGGCGGCGCGGCATCGTGTTGGTGGCGGCGCTGGCAGCGGGCGTGCAGGTGCAGGTGAATGAGCAGCCCCGATCCCAAGCGGCTGCGCCAGTCCAGCAGGCGCGACGCCAGGTCCAGCGGGACGCCGTCGATGTGCACTCGCAGCAGTTGCGTCAGGCGCATATCGCGCCGGGCCGCCAGCGCCAGCGGCGCCAGGAAGTGCTGGCAGAACTGGCGGTACGCGACCCAGGGCCGCGGCTGGGGCATGGCCTCGAAGCTCAGCGTGTCGATGAGCATCGGTCGCCCGCGATGGAAAGCGATGTTGTACGCGCTGGCGTCCTTGAGGGTCATGCCCTTGTCGACCGCCAGGGCCTGGATCTCCAGCGTCGCCAGGGCTGCGTCCTTGAGCTGGCTGAAGCACCACTCGAAGGGGTACGAGATAAACTCCGCCACGCGCGGCCGCAGGACCTTGTACGCCGGGGGCTCATCGGCAAGGTCAGCCGCAACTTCGTCGTGAGCGAGCATGAGCCCGCGCCCGACGAGATCGTCGTACAGGCCCGAGGCCCTCAACAGGTCGTAGTGCCCGCGATAGCATTCGTTGACCTGCCGATAGAGCACGCCCTCGCGCGCGAACAGAAAACCGCTGGGGTCGCGAAAGGAGGCCGCATGTCGGCGGCTGCTCATTGGCCGCGCTCCTGCGGCGGCACAGGCGGTGGTTGGCCGCGGTCGCTCTTGCCCTTGAAGAATGCCGACACGGTCGCGACGATCTGCCGCAGGAACAGCTTGGCCCCAAGCAGGACGCCCAGCACGGTGGCAGCGACGAACTGCAGGATGAGACTGCCCGTGCCCGGATCGATGTACGCCTGCGCCGGCTGGGGCGTCAGCACCAGCACGACAATCAGGACGAACGCGGCCAGGCAAATCGGGCGTCGTGGCATGAGAGCGACCTCGGCACGGCCGTAGCGGCGCAAAGCTCCGCCGCAGCGGCTTCTATCTTAACATATCGACGTATCAGGACCATCCCATGAACATGACAGGCGATGGCACGACGCCGCGGCTGCGCGCTACAGGTATGCCAGGCCGTGAGCGGCGAGCATCTCGTCGACGACTTTTGTCGCCGCGTTCAGATCGCCTGCCAGCGGGTGGTTCACCAGGGCCCGGATGGCGGTCATACGGCTGCGCGTGACCGCTGCTTCGACCGTGAGCGTTTCGTAGGCCTTGACCGCCAGCACAAGTCCGCGCCAGGCCGCCGGCAGCGGGCCTACCGGCAGCGGCGTGGCGCCGGCGGCGCCGACGCGGCAGGTCACTTCCACCACCGCGTCGGGCTCGGTCCCCTCGACCGCGCCGCGGTTGGGCGTGCTGACGGTCAGCTCAGCGCCGGAGTTGTCCACGATGGCTCGCATGGCCTCAAACGTGATGTTGGCGTAGCCGCCCCCGCCGCGGCGCTTGAGGGCGTCGGGCTTGTCGCTGCAACTCGGATCGGCGGCCTGCTCAAAGACCTGCCGCTCGATTTCCTCGATGTCCTGCGCTCGCGTTCTCGGGGCGGCCTGGGCGTGCTCGACCATGCGCCGCCGGTGCAGATAATAATGGATATACGCGATAGGCCAGGCGCCCAACGCCTCGAGCATGCCCGCCCAGTCGAGGCTATTCTCGCTGCTCTCGGCTCGCATCTGGGCGATCAGTTCGGCCATCGCAGCGGCTGAGACCTCACGGCCGCCGGCGATGAACTTGTGCACGAACCCCAGGTGGTTGAGCCCGGCGCAGTATGTTCTGAGATCCGGATATGTCCCGGCCAGTCGGCGGGCGAGGTCTTCCTGGATGCCGGGCATGCCGCTGCAGAGTCCGATGATGCGCGCCCCGCTGTGGCGGCAGACGGCTTCGGTTATGATCCCGCTGGGGTTGGTGTAGTTGAGGATGAACGCATTGGGGCAGACGCGCTCGACGTTGCGGGCAATCTCGATCATCGGCCCGATCGTGCGCAGCGCCTTGAACATGCCGCCAGGCCCGGTGGTCTCCTGCCCGATCAGGCCGTACTTGAGCGGGACCGACTCGTCAATGTACCGCGACTTCATGCCGCCGACGCGGATCTGCGTGATAACGAAATCCGCCCCCGAAAGCATCGCCTCCAGCTCCAGGCCGCTGCGGAGCATGACGCTGCAGCCGGCTCGGGTCAACATGCGCTGCGCCAGGCCGGCCATGATCCCCAGCCGCCGCGCGTCCACATCCACCAGCCGCACCTGCGCCACCGCCAGTCCACCCCGCGCCTGCGTGATCAAACCGGCGATCAGTTCCGGCGTATAACTGCTGCCCGCGCCAACGATGCAGATGTTCAGTCCCGTCTTTTTCATTACTTCTTCTCTGCGTTCTCTGCGATCTCTGCGGTGAGACCGGCAGCCGAGGATTCATCCAGCAGCACTCGCCCGCCGATGGCGCGGAAGATCAGGCTGGCGGGCCAGTCGGGAGTGTAGTCGGTGCAGGCGGCCAGGCGCGCGACGGCCGGTGCCTTGTGGGCGCCGTGAATCACCAACACGACCTCGCGCGAGAGTTCAATAATCGTCTCGACACCCACCGACACGCCGTGGCTGGGCACTTCGTCGAGCGACTTGAACTGTGGGAAGGTGCCGAGGTTGTCTCGCCGCGTCGTTTCGGCCAGCGTGATGATCCGCGTGCGCGAGTCGGCCGGGGTCGGCGGGGCGTTGAAGGCCACGTGCCCGTCGCTGGCGCCGCTGGCGGTGAGGAACATGTCCACACCGCCGGCCTGGGCGATCCGCCGATCATACGCCGGCGGGTCGGACGGATCGGGCAGCCAAACGTTCTGCAGCGGCACTCGCTTTTCCGCCGGCAGGACGGCATTGAGCACGTCGCGAATCTCCCGCAGCGCAAAACGCCGGCAACTATAGTGCGTCTCGTCGTCGCAGTGCTTGAAGCCGCCCCGCCCGTCAGGCAGCACGTAATTGTCCATCATCACAATAATCAGACCGGACAGATCCGCCTCGGCCGCGGCCGCTAACTCGCCCAGAGCGTCATACGTGGTCTTAAGGCTCCGCCCGCCGGGGCAACCCAGCAGATATCGCCGCCCCTGCGCAGCCGCTTCGGTGATGCCGGCAAGAATCTCCATCGCCAGCGACTGCCCCAGCGCGGCGGCGTCAGGGAATACCTCCACCGGGACGTCATGGGCCTTGCCCTTTAGTGCTGCCTTACGCATTGGCGGCTCCCGACTGCTTTGCCCACGACTCCTTGAGGCTGCCGTAAAACGTCTTCACGTCGAGCCCGGCGGCGAAGGCGACCATCACGGCGGCGCCGCACTGGGGCGGCATCTGGGCGGGCGTGACTCGGGCGGCAGGCTTGAACTGGTGCACGCGCTGCGTGAGGCGCTGCCAGAAGGTCGGCCCGGCCTGGGCGATCACGCCGCCGCCGAAGGCCACCTCCGCGTCGTCGCGACCGGTGCGGGCGATCATCGCAGAGGCGGCGACGGCGTAGTCGTCGATCGCCGCGGCGACGAGCTTGGCGGCAGAGGGCTCGCCGGACTCGAAGGCGTCGAAGACGACCTTGGCCAGCGTGAAGACGCGATTCTGGTCCGCCTGGCGGCGCCAGACGGCCGCGGCGTACTGGCGCGGCGTCAGACCTAAGTGTTGAAGGATCGTATCCTGCAGCGAGCTGCTCTTGGCGCGGCCGTCGATCATGCGGGCCACCAGCGCCACGGCCTGGACGCGGATGTCGTAGCACTTGCCGACGTCGAGATTGTCGAAGAGCGTCTCGCGGCCGTAGTCGCTTCGGTATGCCGACGTGAACGACGAGCCGTGCTGCCACAGCGCCGCCCCGCGCGCGGCGGTGGCGCCCCATAGCGCCACGATGCCGTCGTTGACGAGGATCAGCCTATTCTTCTCGACGCCCAGCGCCTCGGCGATGGCCGCGTGCTGCATCAGGATCTCATCGTCGAAGTCCACGCCATTGAGCCCCAGGCCGACGGTGAGGTTCTCGCTCTTGACTCCCGCTGCCGTCCGCAGCGACTTGACCAGCCCCTTGAGCACGCGCAGCGGCTGGGGGGCGGGGGCAGCGAAGATGGCCGAGCCCTCGGTCTTCTCGGCCGCCAGCACCTGCCCCTGCTCATCGACGGCCACGCCCGCCGTCTTGCTGGCCCCGCCGTCGATGCCGATAAAGATGTTGCTCATTGATTCACCAGAAAGTGAATAATGCGGCAGGCGGTGCCCTTCGAGGCCGGGTTCGACTGGCCGTCCATCCAGAGAAACAGTTCATGCTTACCCGGCGGCAGATCGTCGTCGAGCATCGCCGCCCAGGGAATGTGCAGCCACTGGCTCCAGCGGGTGTACAGGTCGAACGTCCGCTTGGGTCCGCCGTCGATGCAGTAGTTGACCACGCCCGCGTCCGGACCGGCGGCGACGAACATGCCCACGGCCGTGCCGCTGAAGCGCAGCGACAACTCCTGCCACGGCGTTTGCGTGACCAGCGCCGGCACGTTCGAGAAGCCCTCGCGCCCGCCAACGCCATCAGAGGGCTTCCAGCATTCGTCGATCTTCCAGCCAGCGCTTCGCTTCGCGCGGACGATGTCGACCAGCCCCGCGCGGGCGTAGCTGCGCTTGTCGAGCGGCTTGGGCATGGCGTGCGGGCTCGGCTTGGTCGCCGGCGGTTTGGCCCATGCCGCATCGAACATCCGCTCGATCGACTTTGCATAGAGCTGATGGCCGAAGGGCGAGGGGTGGCAGTCGCGAAAGTCCGACCACTCGAATTGCCCGGCGCTGATGCGGTCGCAGACTTCTTTGGCCAGGTTGATCGACGCCGTACGATAGTGCCGCGCGACGCGAAGATGGCTGGCGATGACCGGCGGCATCTCGTTGCGGGCGAAGACTCCCAGATAGCGCGCGTCGATGAAACAGAGGATCACGATGTCGGCGGCCGGGCTGCGGCGGCGCACCTGCTGGATGATGCCTTCCATCGCCCGCACCCGGGCGCGGGCGTCGCGTTCGTTGTGCAGGTCGTTGACCGAGGCGTCGATGAACAGTAGATCGACCGGCCCGCGCGCGAGCACGTCCCGCTGCGTGCGGAAGGCGTCGCCGGTGGAGTCGATCGAGCTGATCCCGGCGTTGACGAAATCGAACTTCGTCTGCGGAAAGCGGCTTTGCAGATTGCGGCAGGTCAGATCTCGCCAGCCGTCGCGGCTTTCGGTAATCGAGCCGCCCAGGAACGCCACGCGGGCGCGCTTCTTGGTTTCCATCGCGACGCGGCAATTGTCCAGCCCGTCGCGCAGGTCGTGCCAGACTTTGCCGCGGATGCCCTCCAGCGCCACCGCGGCCATCCCCGGCGTGCAGCGAAGGATGAAGTTCACGATGGGCGTGGGGTCCTTGAGGCTGTGCGGGTGATGCTCGCACCCGGGTTTGCGGATGACCGTGATGGGCCCGCCAAGCTCGCGGTATCGCTTCTCGACGATGTCGGAGTTTTCGGCGACGGGCACGGCGGTGTCGGCCTCGCCGATCACGTGCAGGATCGGCACCCCTGCCTTGGCCAGCGGGGCGAGGTTGTCGATGGGGCTGCCCTTGAACTTCGCGGCCGAAGCCTCGCTGAGGCGGTGGGCGCGCTTGCACTGCTGCCAGTCCGGCGGCGAGCCGTGGCCGGCACCCTTGCCGCCGGGCCAACTGCGGATGTCGCACACGGGCGCATCGCCGTACATGCAGGCGACCTTGTCGGGGTTGCGGGCGGCCCAGTTATAGATGATGAGCCCGCCGCGGCTGAAACCCTCCAGCACGGCCTTGGGCGCGAAACCCAGCGTGTCTGTCAGCAGCGCGTAGAAGGCGTCCCAGTGCCCCACCGCTGCGGCATTGCCGTGCAGCGGCGCGATGTCACGCATGTGGGCGACGTGGTAGCCGCGCTGCAGCAACGCGATGTCGGTCTGGGGTTCGTGGCCGAAGAAGATCGCCCGCCAGACCCAGGGCCGGCCCGGCGCCTCGACGTCCGGCGCGACGATCAGGCACTCGCGGCCACGGTAGCGGAAGGTATAGCAGTCGAAGCCCTGCCAAGACGATTTCGTACCGGGATACTGCGCGATCATGAATATTCTCCGCAACGACGCCATGATAGACCTCGCGCATCGGACAGGCAAGCGTGGCGACGTTCTGCGTTGCGGCGCCGGAGACATGGCGGCTGAGAATCGGCCGCCATGGCGCCCCCGGAGACAACAAGCACCAAAGCCCGAGAGAACGAACTACCACAGAGGCCGTGTCTTTGTTTCCACCTCAGCGTTCTCTGTGCCTCTGTGGCAAGTTCTTGTTCCTGTTCTCGAGGCTACTGCGTCGCCTCCACGCCGGAAGGACGGGCGGCGAGGGACTTGAAGCCCATCACCAGCGGGCTGGCGATGGCGATCGACGAGTACGTTCCGAAGAGGATACCGACGAGCATCGCGTAGCTGAAGGCGTGGATTCCCGGCCCGCCCCAGATGTACATCACCACCACGACCATGAGCGTCGTGGCCGAGGTCAGCACCGTGCGGCTGAGCGTCTGGTTGATCGAGAGGTTGATGATCGCCGGCGATATCGTCGTCAGTTTTCCGCGGTTCTCACGGATGCGGTCAAAGACCACGATCGTATCATTGACCGAGTAACCCACCAGTGTCAGGACAGCGGCGATCATCGTCAGGTCGATCTTAAACGGCTCGATGCCCAGCACCTTCCCCACGGGCGTTTGCCACAGCCAGTTCGACGCGGCCACCAAGCCCAACGTAATGAGCACGTCGTGGACCAGGCAGATGACGGCCGCGGTGCCCCACCGCAGCGAGCCGAACCGCAGCCACAGGTAGGCGATGATCGAGATCCACGCCAACACCATCGCCACGATGGCCAGGGCCTTGGCTTCGCCGGCGATCTGGGCGTCGAAGTTGGTCGCCACGATGGCTTCCTCGCGCTGCAGGGCCTGGTCCAGAAGCTGGCTTTCGGCGCCGGCGAAGCTTTCCCAGGCCGCCTTGTCGCGGACGGAATCGGCGTCGGCCGGTTGCACCATCACGGCGAACTCGCGGAAGGTGTTCTTGGGTCCGGCGACCAGGCCGATCACGTCGACGTTGTTGAACTGCAAGGCCGGGTCGGCATTGACCCGCGTGCTGCGGATGCGTTCGGCCAGTTCGGCGGCGGTAATCGCCGGGCTCTGGGGGTCGAGCTTGACGACAAACAGCACGCCATCGACATAGTCCAGCAGCCGCCCGCGATACTCCGGCGCCGCCTGGTTGGCCAGCGCCGGCGTGATGCGCGTGAAGCCCTCAGCCGCAATCGGGACGTTGATCGTCGGGGCGGCCTGGCCGCGGACCCGCTGGGTCTTGAGGCTCTTGCGGGTGATGATGGAATCGCCGAAGGCGGCCTCGACCGCCTCGCGAATGGGCTTGAGCCGCGTCTCGGTCGTCGAGATGCGGTAGGTCGTTTGCGGCAGGCGCTCAAGTTCCTTTGACGTCAGCGAGTCGTCGCCGTTGGCGTCGAGCTTCTTGAACATCGCCGGGTTCAGGCCGCTCTTGTCCCACTGGGCCAGCGACACGGGCTTGTCCTGGGGCAGGTTGTGATCGGCCAGGAACGTGCTGACGTGGTTGGGCACGATGGTCATGATCGCCGTGGCGTTGAGCAGCCGGTCAAACTCGCCGGCCCCGGTCCCTGCCGCCTGCGTCGCCGACGACTTGCCGAGCTTCACCACGGCGTCCTTGAACATCTCGCGCACCAGGTCGTCGTTGAGCAGTTGCCCCTGGGGCAGCGCGTCGTCGCGGAACGTGACCTGCGCTTCGGTGCCGGCCGCCAACTCGATGCCCAGCAGGTCCTTGCCCTCGCCGATCAGCGAGATGATGCCGATGACGATGAAGGTCCCCGACAGGCCCCAGAAGGCGTACCGCTTGGACATCCAGTCGATCCTGGGCATGCCGAAGAAATGCAGGAAACGCAGCGGCTTGGTCATCAGCCGCAGATCCAGCAGGGCCTGGAACACCCAGCGCGTCACGACCAAGGCCGTGAACATGCTGATGACAATGCCCAGCCCCAGCGTGATGGCGAACCCGCGCACCTCTTCCGTGCCCACCCACCCCAGGATCAAACACGTCAGCAGCGTGGTGATGTTCGAGTCGAAGATCGCGCTGAAGGCGCGGCTGTAGGCGTTCTTCAACGCCGTGCGGATGGGCTGGCCCTTCTCCTGCTCCTCGCGCAGGCGCTCGAAGATCAGCACGTTGGCGTCGATGGCCATGCCGATGGTCAGGATCACGCCGGCGATGCCCGGCAGCGTCAGGTACGCCCGCATGAGGCTCATCGCCCCCAGCAGGAAGACCATGTTGAGCACCAGCGCCAAGTCGGCAATAAGACCGCCGCGCAGGTAGTACACCAGGATGAAGACCGCCACGATGACCAGGCCCCAGATGCCGGCTTCCTTGCCCATGTCGGCGTTGACCTTGCCGATGGACGGGGCGAACATGCTCTCACTGACGGGCTCGGGGTTGACCCGGGCCGGAAGCGAACCGGCGTCCAACGTGCGCACCAGGTCGTCGACGTCCTGCTGAGTGAAGTTGCCGGTGATCTGCCCATTGTCGCTGATGGTGGCCTGAATCCTCGGCGCCGAATACACCTCGTCGTCGAGCAGGATCGCCATGAGCTTCTTGTGGTGCTGGCCGGTCAGCACGGCGAACTTCTGCGCCCCGCGCGGGTCGAAGGTGAAGTTGACCGCCGGCTTGCCCATCTGGTCATAGCCCAGGCGCGCGCTGTTCAACTGCCAGTCGCTTTCGGTGCCCGCCGCGCCGTGCAGCAGCGTGTCGTTGGGCGAGTTGCCCGCCAGCAGCACGTACCGCAGGCCCGACTCGTCGTTGCCGGTGATCAGGCCGCTGAATTCCTTCTCGCCCCCGTGCGTGCGGAACCACTGCCAGCGGTCGCCGCGTTTGCGGCCGGCGTCGGGCCCTTCCGTGGCCAACTGCTGCTTGAGCTGCTTGACTTCCGCCTCGCTGACGTCGGCCGTCAGCCCCTCGTTGGGCGGCAGGTGCCGCGCGTCGAAGGGGGCGATGCGGAACTCGAGCACGCCGGTCTTGGCGATGAGGCGCTTCAGGTCGCTGGGATCTTCCAGGAAGCGGCGCACGTTGTGCCACTGCTTGTAGGACGCCACGACCGCTTCGATCTGGTCGGCCCGCAGGGGGTACTGCTTCTTGAGCTCTTCCACGCCCCGGGTGAAGTTCTTCTGCCGGGCGTCCAGTTCGCTCTTGCTGCTGGCGCCTTCGTCGCTCTCTCGCGGGGAGACGTAGTTCTGCAGCACCTGCTCGATGCGCCCCATGCGGATGTTCGAGGCCATGACCTTCTCGGTCAACGCCTCGACGCGGTTCTGCGCCACGTTGTATTCGTCAGAAAGTCGCTGACGGGCGCCGGCATCGGCGGCGCTGTCGAGGCGCCGCCTGGCCGTCGTCGCGGCATCGTTAGCGACGACCAGCTCGCGCAGCTTCTGGGCCAACGCGTCGTTGCCGCCAGCCAGCTTGGCGATCTGCGGATCGCGCTGCTCGGGCGCGGCGTTGAAAAGCCGAACAAGCTCGCTGCGCTGGATGTTCCCGGCCTCGAGGGTCTTGAGGGCCTCGGTGTACTGCTGCCGGGCGGCTGTGGATTCCTCGCGCCCGGTGGGCATGCGGACTTCAAATCGCGACTTGCCCAGGGGGCGCCACTCGATGCCGGCCAGCCCGCGCTTGTCGACGCGCTGCTTGAGCAATGAAATCACCCGCTCGGACAGGTTCGACGGGTCGCCTTCCTTGGCATAGATCTCATACGTCAGCTTGTAACCGCCGCGCAGGTCGATGCCCAGGCGAACGCCTTCGCCGTAAAAGATGGACCACAGCGAGATTGCGGCGGCCACCAGCACGATGACAAACATCAGCGGAAGATTCTTGCTGTTCATCTGTTCTTTCCAAAAGCCTTTCGTGCCCCGCCGCCGGAGCGGCAGCGGAGGCGCTTGAGGTTATTTAGTAGCCTGTTAAGCTGGGAAAAGTTCAAGGATTATACGATGGAAATTCATCGCAGGCAACGGGCCTGCGCCTGGAAATTCCAAATCACAACCCGGCAGATTTCAAAAGGCTTATCGGCTGTTTGCCGGTCTTGATGCTGTTCTTTGGAGTTTGTTCGGGTTTTGTCGCTTGGGCTTGAGATTTCCGCCACCCCCGCCCGGCAGGCGATTGTATCTTCCATTCGCCCTCGCTACACTGCCCGCCTATGAAGAATCTGACCACTCACGAGCGTTTCAAACGAGTTTACGCCCACCAGGAAGGCGACCGCGTGCCGATCGTCGACCACCCCTGGGAGTCGACCATCCTGCGATGGCAGAAGGAAGGCCTGCCTGCCGGCAAGGGCTGGCGCGAGCATTTTGACCTCGACAACGTCGTGGCCTTCGGCGGCGACACCAGCCCTCGCTTCGAGCGCGTGGTGATCGAAGAGACCGACAGCTACATCATCGAGCGCGACGCCTGGGGCATCACCAAGAAGAACTTCAAGCCCACCACCTCCACGCCGCTGGACATGGAGTTCGCCATTCACGACCCCGACACGTGGGCGCAGGCAAAAAAGCGCCTCACCCCCACGCGCGACCGCATGCCCTGGGACTGGATCAAGACCGCCTTCCCCCAGTGGCGCAAAGACGGCGCCTGGATCGTCGGCTCGTGCTGGTTCGGCTACGACATCGTCAACGCCCGCATGGTCGGCACGGAAAACGTCCTCTACGGCATGGCCGACAACCCCGAGTGGGTCAAGGACATGCTCGACACCCTGTGCGACCTGGGCCTGGAGCTGATGGAGATGGCCTGGCAGGAAGGCTACCACTTCGACGAGCTGCAGTGGTACGACGACATGGGCTACCGCAACGGGATGCTCTTTTCCAAGACCATGTGGCGCGAGATCGTGCGCCCCTACCAGCAGCGGACCATCGACTGGGCGCACAGCCACGGCATCGTGGCGCAAATGCATTCCTGCGGCAACATCATGGAGATCGTCCCCGAGCTGGTCGAGCTGGGCCTGGACGGGCTCAACCCCTTTGAAGTCAAGGCCGGCATGGACATCCTGGGCACCAAGCGCCGCTTCGGCGACCGCCTGACGATGCAGGGCGGCTTCGACGTGCGCAACTGGGAGAGCTTCGAGGCCGCCGAAGCCGAGCTTCGCGCCAAGCTGCCCGAGCTGAAGAAAAACGGCGGCTACATCTTCGGCAGCGACCACAGCATCCCCCACCACGTCTCCTTCGACACGATGAGCAAGATCATCGCCCTGGTCAAAGACATCGGCAGTTACAGATAACGTGGCCCGGCCGGATCAGTCGGGGGCGTTCTCCAGCGGGCGGCAGCTCAGGCATCGCTCGACGGTCAGCCCGCAGGTGGCCATCAGGCGGGCGGGGCTTTCGGGCTGGCACGTACGGTCGGAGAGGTACATCACGTCAAGCACGGCCTGGTTGAGCAGGTTCTCCCACGCCGAGCACTGGTACTTGGGCGCGTCGGTGATGACGGCGCGGGCGAAGGCCTCCACCTGGCGGCGGAAGAGCTCCATCGGCGGCGACTGGTCGACAACGCTGTTGAGCACGTTGCCGTCCGGGTCGCGCAGCAGGCAGGTCTGGCTGTCGGCCTTGAGCGAGCCCTCGCGCCCGTGCACGGAAAGCTCCTCGCTCACCGGGCCCGACGAGCGCGTCGTGACGACACTGGCCATGCAGCCGTTGGCATATTGCAGGACGGTGGCGGCCGTGTCGTCGGTGTCGTACACCGGGCGCGGCTGATCGGCGTAGCGCGGGCCGTTGGGGCGGTTGCCCCCGGCGCAGCGGCAGAAGACTTCCTCGGGCAAGCCCAGCATCCAAGTCAGCAGGTCGACGCAGTGGTATCCCAGTTCGAGCAGCGCCCCGCCGCCGGCCGTCGCCCGATCGCCGCGCCAGCCCAGGTCCGGGCCCCAGTTGAACAGGTAATGCGTGCGCGCCAGGAACACCTGCCCCAGGCGGCTGCGGACCTGCGCGGCCCGGCGGTAGCTCGTGCGGAAGCGCCATTGCGTGCCGACGGCGAACTTGAGCTTGGCGGCGCTCATCCGCTCGACCAGCACGTGCGCTTCGCTGAGACTGCGGGCCAGAGGCAGTTCCTTCCAGACATGGATCCCGCGCTCGGCGCAGGCCATGACGATTTCGACAGCCGCCGCCGGTGGCACGGCCAGGTACACCGCCCGCGGACGGGCCTCGGCCAGAAGGCGGCGGTTGTCGGTGAAGGCCGGCACGCGGTACTGCTTGCCGGCGCGTTCTGCCGTCAGCGGATCACGATCGGCCAGGCCGACGATCTGCGTCAGATCGCCGGCCTGCAGGGCCTCGAGCATGATTCGCCCGAACCCGCCCATCCCGATCACCGCCACTGGAAGCTTTTCCTGCATGTACCGGCTCCTCTTACGGCGCAGAGGAGCCTAGCGGCGGTT
The DNA here is from genome assembly GCA_021371965.1 of Planctomycetaceae bacterium. The sequence continues at coordinate 30,229 of JAJFVE010000141.1, read as the reverse complement.
GCGTGGGATTGTCAAGATGCTGCCGCGGTGGCACAGCCTTTGCCCGTCATCCTTCGTGTTCTTTGTGCCCTTTGTGGCAATGTTGTTTCTGTTGTTACGGCGCCTTGGCCGGTCTGGTTTGCGGCGTAAGTTTCTTGAGCACATCCGGCGGGGCGATGTAGATCAGGCCATCTTTGACGGCGTAGTCCAGCGCACCGGGCGGGGCGGCCTCGATCAGCGCCAGCCGCAGCGCGATGCGGTTGGGCACGTCGCGCAACTGCAGGCTCACCGGGGCCGCTCGCGAAATCTCCATCCGCCGCAATGCCCGCCAGTCCACGAAGATGTTCGCGCCCGTAGACTCGCGCAGGAAGATCGTCACCGCCTGCAGCTCGCTCCTGTTGAAGATGAACTCCGGAAACATCGCCCCGAGCTTTTCGACCACCGCTCGGTCGGCCGGCGTTGCGGTCCGCTCGGGCCCCGTCTGCAGGCGCGACGCGATGGCCGCCGCCTCGGCTGGCGCCGACACCACCACCACGCCGGCGGCAATGTCGTACGTCGTCGCCCCGGCCGGAGCGGCCGCCGACAGCGCCAGCACCATCGCCGCGCGCACCGGAACGTTGTCGAGCTTGATGCTCACGACCGTATCGGGCGTGATGCCGGCCTTCTTCAGGCCGCGCCAGTCCACGTACATGTTGGCGGCGCTGGTCTTGCGAAAAAACTCCATCAGCGTCCCGAGGCGCGCCTCGGGCAGGTTCATCGAAGGCACCAGCGCCGTCAGGGCGCGGGCGGCCGCGAAGTCCGCTTTGGCCTGCAGGCGCGGGCGATGCTGCAGGTCCTGGCTCAGCGGCCCCAGCAGGTCCGCGGTCGTGATCACCACCACCCCGCCGCTGACGCCGTAGGCGAGCTTGCCGGCCGCCGCCTCGGCCAGGGTCATCGACAGCCCCGCCGCCACCGTCGTGTCGCGCCGCTGCAGCGTGATGAGCGTCTCGCCCGTGGCACCGGCCTTCTTGAGCGACCGCCAGTCGACGAAGACGTTCACCGCGGCCGTGGTGCGGAAGAACTCGATGGCGTCGATGAGCTTGAACCGGTCGAAGGTCAAGACCGGCAGGCTGGCCTGCAGCTTCTTGAGGACCGCCTGGTCCTGCTCGCCGGCACCGGCGGCCACCGGTTGTGTGGCCGCCGCCTCGCTGGGGCGCGTGGTCGACACCGGCGGCAGCGCCCGCAGCGCCGCCGGCGTGCCCACCACCACGCTCGTGCCGTGCACGACGTACTCGACTTCCCCCGGCCCCGCGGCCGCCGCCAGCACCAGCCGCAGCGCCTGCGCGATGGTGACGTTCTTGAGATGCAGCGTCACCGGCGTAGATCGCAGCACCTCGGCGGCCGTCAGCGACTTCCAATCGACGCTGATCTCGACGTCCGCCGCCTGCGCCAGAAACGCCACCGCATCCGCCAGCGCCGCCTCGTCAAAATCCACCTGAGGCAGCACCACAGCCAACCGAGTCCGCACCGCCGCTTCATTCGCCGGCGCGGCCCCAGCCGCAACGCCCGCCCAGATCAGTGCACATGCCGCAATCAATCCAATCCGTCGCATGATCCATTCCTTTCCCGAAGCCTTCACCGACCGGGCACGTAAATCACTATTTGCCCGTTGTCGATTCGGTATGTTAACCCCGTGCCATGTCCAGCGCTATCGAGGATCAACGTCAAGACCGTGTGCAGGGAGGCGTTTGTTATGAAGAGCGTGACAGTGCATTCATTCGTTTTCAATTTGGCTTTTTGCAGGCTTTCCGTATCCACGCGAATGTTTACGCCGCTGCTCTTGGATAGATCCTGTGCCACGACGTCCAGTGGATCATAGTAACTGATCGAAATCTCCTTCTTGTTTGCGGTACTTGCGTCTTCTATTACGGTCGCTTGCCGAAGACGCCGACAAAGTTCTTCTTCGCCAGACCTTGCCGGCTTGGGAGGAGATTCAATCAACTTCTTCAAACGCTGGGCCTCTTCTGCTGGAGCAATGAGCATCACGCCATCGGCAATTGTATATGTAAGAGGACGAGACGTTTTTGTAGTCCTGAAGAGCTTCTCGAAAGCCTCGCTGAAAGGGCATCGATCTATTTCGAGGGTGTCCAGATTCCTCCTACTATCGACACCAGCCTCGGATAGTGTCTTTTCGTTGAGGTAAACGTCAACGGAGGCCAGTCGCCCCAATTCGCTGGCCGCGCACCAGAAGATGTGGCCTTCCAGGTATATGCCCGGCATGGCCCCGTACAATCGCGCCCGAGCCGCCGCGTCGCGCGACAACGACAACCCCGATGCAGGTTTGCCGTAGGTATTGCCAAGTCGCACGTCTTCAACAGTGACCAGCTTTCTTTCTTCGGCAAGAGACATTTTGTCGAACTGAGCGAGCCGCAAGCCAGTTATTGCCGGCGCTTCTCTCAAAATCATCTGTGCCGACGGCGATGGCTTTTGTTCTTTCACGGAATGGGGCCGGACCACAACGCCGGCGTTCCGTGAAATGAATTGAGTAAGCTGATTCGGGTCAACCTGGCTGGCGAAGACGCATAGCGGCAACGAACACGATGGGTGTTGTACAGGCGGCGGAGAATTGAGGCGGCGAGCGATTTCTTCGGCTCGTTTTTGAGTAGAGATGATTATGACGCCGTCCGCAATACAGTAGTTGGAGATCCTTCCATCCGTAGATTGCCGCAGGGCAAGCGACAAACTCGCATGGCATGAAATATCCTTCACGAACAACGTGACCGGCATTGTTCTGTCTACGCCAGCCTCGGCCAGGGCAGGCCAGTCGACGAACAGGCTCGTGCCTGTCACGTCCGAAAAGAAAATCAGGATATCATGTAGTTCACATTCGTCGAATCTTAGTTCTCTAACATGTTCCTGCATTCTCCCGCAGGCAAAGGTGTTGCGAGGAGTATCCTTCGCGACAGTTGGGTGCGACTCTATTATTGCCGCCGTCTTCTCGGCGTCGGCATGAGTTGAAACAATGATTATTCCATCGGCGATCCTGTAGGCAAGCGGCTTGCCGATTTGCGTTGCTCGTGCCAGGGTCAGTTCAAGGCATTGCCGGGCTGTTTTGTTCTCTTCAGAAAGAGTTACGGTCGATCCCCGTCCCATGCCAGCTTTGGCGAGTTCGTCCCATCGCACGTAGATGTTCAGTCCGGTGCTGTCGCGGAGGAACTGGATCACGTCCTTGAAATCAGTCTCTTTGAAACTGAACGTCTGTATCTTCTGATCCAGAGCCTTGAGGGCGCGGGCGTTTCGGGAAAGCTCGGTTGCAGGCTGTGTGGCGCTTGACGGGGGCAGGACTCGCTTCGGCGCCTCCGGACCGCATCCCCATAGACACATCATCAAGCTTGCCATGATCAGCGGAGTTCGCGCGTATTCCATCCCCATGCTCCGAGTTAGACCGCTCGCGTAATCATACCGTGGGCGATTCCGCATGTACCGCAAAACCACAATCGGGGAAACAACCGCGTCGAGCAAGCTCGACCGCTAACGCGGCGCGATCGGATATTGCGGGGCTCTTCGTGCTCGTCGTCGTCCTCGTCCTCGTCGTCGGTTTCTTCTTCTATCTTCCGCCGAAGCGATTGTAGTGCGTGACTTCGCCCGCAGCGGGTTTGGGCGGGCGCGGCGGGGTTTCGGCGGGCGTGCCTACCGGGAGCATGCTCCAGATGCGCAGCTCGGGCGGCACGGCCAGGGCGGTGCGGAGCAGGTCTTCGCTGCGGCGCAGGGCGCCTTCGATCCAGACGGCGCCGTAGCCCAGCGCGTGGGCGGCCAGCAGCATGTTTTCCATCGCCGCGGCGGCGTCCTGGACCCAGAACTCGCCGTAGGGCGTGGACTTGGCGTCGGTGAGCAGGACGATGGCGGCCGGGGCGGACGCCAAGGCGGTGCTGCAGGGGCGGATCTGGTCGAGCACGGCCGCGTCGTCGACGATGATGTACTGTCTGGACTGCATGTTGCAGCCGGAAGGCGCCTCGACGCCGGCGGCGACGATCTGCTCCAGCGCCCCGCGCGGGACGGCGGCGCCGGTAAACTTGCGAATACTGCGGCGCGTCATGATCGCGGACAGGACCGTATCAGATTTGTTCTCGCTGCTCACGCTTCTTCCTTTCATAAAGAGTAGCGCCGTTAAGTCATGTTTTAACAATGAGTTATGATATCCGAGGGTCTCGGGAAGGCGTCCTCGACACCTTCGACATGCGCACCACGCGCACCTGAAGACGTCGGGCCTCCATATTCATTTCTTCTGCTGATAGAACGCCAGCAACCGCCGGCGGACCCAGTCGCCCAGGGCGATGGTGAGGATCGTCGCCAGGCCCGTAACAAAGAGCGGCACGCCGATCGCCAAGCCGGCGACGTCCAAACCCGACCCCACCGCCACGCCCAGGATCATCGAGTACAGCGAGGCGATGCTGCCGGCGGCCATGCGGAGCGGCGAGGCGCGATACGGCGGGCGGTACACGCACGCCAGTTGCACCAGCAGCGCGGCGATGCACGAGAGCGACCAGGGTAGCGGCACGAGGTCGCCGTAGACGATCGCCACCGGCGCCGCGACGGCCAGCGTCAGGAAGCTGCCGAAGAACGCCGCCACCGCCGACTGGCGCGCCAGGAACAGGCACGCGGACATCAGCGGCGTCGGCGGGCGCGGCGCTACCGTCGGGCAATGTTCTTGCTGTGCACCCATACCCAGCCCTGCCTCAACCAGTCCCACTCAGCGACGGTCAGCGTCGTATCGGTCACGCGCACGGCCGCGAAGCTGTGCGACCCATGCCGCGGCGAGCCGACGTTGTACACATCGAGCCCGCGCCAGACGTAATGCTCGGTTCCGTGGTAGTGCCCGTGAAAGACGCCGATGACGTTGTATCCGGCCACGGTCGCGGCGAAGAGATCTTTGTCCGAGTCTTCCCACCATTCGCTGCCGGAGTAAGGCCCGGCCAGGCCGTAGTGGAAGTAGATGATGATCGGCCGCGCCTTGCCCACTGCTGCCAACTCCGCGGCGAGCCAGCGGCAACTGTCGGCATTGGGGTTTCGGTCGAGGCAGATCATCCGCACATCGTGGCAGTCCCAGGCGTACACGAGGCTGCCGTGGCGCTGGGCGATGCCCTGCAGCACCGGCCAATAGAACGCCGTGTAGCGGTCGTGATTGCCGCTGCAAAGATAGATCGGGTACTTGAGCAGGCCGTCGCTGCCGGTGCGGCCGTAGTCTCGCACGAAGGCATTCCACTGCCACGCCACGCCGTTGTCGGTCATGTCGCCGAGCATCAGCACGGCGCGCGGCGGGGCGATCCTTTCCGCGCCGCCGGGCCACATTCGCCCGCTGAGGGTGTTCATCGCGACGACCTGCCGCTGATTGAGCTCGTCGATCGAAGGCGTGCCTCGGGGCATTGAGGCCCCGTAATGCGCGTCGGCCGCAATGAACAGCGTCGCGTCGCGCGAGCCGGCAGGCGCTGCGGGCGGGCGTGACTCCTGCGCCGGCAAGACGCGCGCAGCGCAGCCGGGCAGGCCATGCACTGCCGCGGCGACGATGACCGCCGCGACGGCAAAGCTGATCCAGATGCCTTTGCGAATCTTCACCGCGCCATTATGTCAGCGCGCGCGGGGCGATGGCAAGCCGCCCGCCCGTTGCCGCAAGAGCTTTGGCTTTGACGGGCGGGCGGCGATACCCTATAACTACAGGCGAGGGGATTTGCCATGAGCTTTCCTGGATTAACCCGGTACGGTCTGCGCACCGTCATCGTCTTGACGATGATCACGGCTGGCGTTGTTCTGTTGATCGCTGCCGCCGCGGCAGCGTGGGGATGGCCCGCCTGGCTGGCAGAGATCCTCCCGGCGGCGTTCTTCGTCTGGGTGCTGGTGTTCTTTCGCGACCCTGACCGCCAGGCGCCCGAGGGCGAGCATCTGTTCGTTTCGCCGGCCGACGGTCGCGTGGCCGACATCACCCTTATCGGCGAGGACAGCCCTTTGGGCTGCCGTGGCGTGAAGATCGGCATCTTCATGAACGTCGTGAACGTGCACGTCAACCGCGCCCCGCTGAGCGGGCGCGTCGAGCGCGTCGAGCATCATGCCGGAGCGTTCATGGACGTGCGCCGCCCGGCCGCGTTTGAACGCAATGAATCCACGAGCATTTTCATCACGCACATCTGCCAGGACGAGGAGTATCCCGTGGTGGTTCGCCAGGTGGCCGGACTGCTGGCGCGGCGGATCGTGACGGACCTGGAGGTCGGCCAGACGATCCTGCGCGGGCAGCGGATCGGCATGATCAAGTTCGGCTCGCGCCTGGAGTTGATGGTGCCGGACAATCTCGTGGGAGAAATGTGCGTCAAAGTGGGCATGCGCGTCTTTGCAGGCGAGACGGTGCTGCTCGAAGCCGCCTGGGCCTCGCGCGGCGCGGCCCCGGGAGAATCGCGATGACCGATCTGCCCCCGCCGGATGAGTCTGCCTCGCCTCAACCTTCTCGCCACCGCCTGCTCGACCGCTTTCACCGCCGCCGCAATCCGCGGCGCCGGCTGCTGCGGAGCACGGCCGTCCTCCCGGCGGTGTTCACGCTGGGCAACGGGCTATTCGGGTTCGCCTCGATTCATTTCGCCACTAAGGACGGCCTGGGCGCCGCGACGCTGGACAACCTGGCGATGGCGGCGTGGATGATCGGCTTTGCGATGGTCTGCGACATGCTCGACGGCCGCGTGGCCCGCATGACGCGACAGACCAGCGACTTCGGCGGACAGCTCGACAGCCTCTCGGACGTGCTGAGCTTCGGGGCGGCCCCGGCGGTGCTGATGCTGCGCACCAGCGTGATGGCCCTGCAGCAGTCCCACGTCTCGTGGGCCGGTCCGGGCATCGAACGCATCATCTGGGCCATTGCCGCGATCTACCTCTCGTGCACCGCACTGCGGCTGGCGCGGTTCAACGTCGAAAATCAGCCCGACGAGTCGGCCCACATGAAGTTCCGAGGCCTGCCCTCGCCCGGCGCCGCCGCCCCGGTCGCCACCATGACGCTGCTGCTGCACCAGCTTGCCAGCTCGCCCGGCCTATCCCTCACCGATGGTATCGCGCCCGCCAGCGCCCCGGCCGCCGATCCCTTTGTCCTGGGCGTCGCCGCGGGGGTCATGCCCGTCATGACGTTGATCCTGGGGCTGCTGATGGTCTCGCGATTCCAGTACAAGCACGTGATCAACCAGACCTTCCGCGGCCGCCGTCCCGTCACGTACCTTGTCAAGCTCCTGATCGTTCTGCTGCTGGCGCTGTGGCAGCCGTTCATCGCAATGGCCGCCCTGTCAATCGTCTTCGCCTTGTCAGGCCCCGTCGGCGGCGCATGGCGAAACCTTTTCGGCCCCAGGCAAACGGCTGAGCCTGTGCACAAGGACTGAAGAAAGAGCCCTGGATTGAGGTGGAAGCTCAACTGGTGTGAGCACCCTCGCGGCGTGAATCATGTCCCAGAAGCTCTGGATGCTCAAGCCGCTTGCCTCACAATCGGTGGCGGGACACCCGCGGCACGCGCGGACAAGATGTCCGCGACACGACCAACAATCACCACGAGACGTCTTCGAGTTGCAGTTCGATGCTGGTGTTGCCGTTGAAGGTGTTGAGCGACGGGCGGGCGGCGACGTCGATCGTATTCACTGCCGCCATCTCATCGCACAGGTCGCCCATGTTGAAACCCACCGCGCGCATCCGAACGTCGCCCTGCGCGAGCATCAGGCCCACCGTCTGGCCCGTCTTGCCCATGCGCTTGGGCGGCACGAGCACCTTGCAGCCGCGCGCGACCACCAGCGGCGCGGGATTGCCCTGGCCAAAAGGCGCCAGGCGCGCGAGGTGATCGACGGCCATGTAATTCAGCGACGCCAGCGAGACTTCCGCGTCGATCGCCAGCGACGAGGCCATCTGTCCGTCCGTCACGGCCGTGGCGGCGTAGGCTGACATCGCCTCGACAAACGCCGGCACCTTGGCTTCCTCGATGCGCAGGCCTCCGGCCATCGCGTGGCCGCCGAAGCTGATCAGGTGTCCGCCGCACGCTGTCAGCGCGTCGGCCATGTGGAACCCGGGAATGCTTCGCGCGGAGCCCTGGCCGCCGCTGCCATTGAGCGAGATCAGCACGGCCGGGCGGTGGAACTGGTCGACCAGGCGGCTGGCGACGATCCCGATCACCCCGCCGTGCCAGGCGGGACTGGCCAGCACGATCACGCGGTTGCCGGCGCCGTCGAGGCCGCGCGACCGCACCATCTCGACGGCCTCGGCGGCGATCTGGCGCTCGACGGTCTGTCGCTCGGTATTCTTCTGCGAAAGATCTTTGGCGATAGCGCGGCAGCGGGCCTCGTCCTCGCCGGTGAGCATCTCCACCGCGTCGCGCGCGTGCCCCATGCGCCCGCACGCGTTGAGCCGCGGGGCCAGCTTGAATCCCACGTCGTACGCGCCAAGGCTCTGGCCGGTCAGGGCGGCCGACTCGATCAGCGCGCGAAGCCCCGCCTGTTTGCTCGCCGGCAGGCCGCGCAGCCCGAACGTCGCCAGAGCCCGATTCTCCCCCACCAGCGGCACCACGTCGGCGATGGTCCCCAGCGCCGCCAGGCACGTGGCGTTGAGCAGGAACTCTTTGAGCGACTCGTTGACCCGGACGGCCCCGCAGTGCGCGCGAGCCACCTGCCAGGCCACCTTGAACGCCACGCCCGCCCCCGACAGGTCCCGGTTGGGATACGCCGGCGTGCCCAGCGCCGGATGCACGATCGCGCACGCATGCGGCAACTGCGGACCAGGAATGTGGTGGTCGGTCACGATCACGTCCACGCCGGCGGCCGCCGCTTCCGCCAGCGGCTCGATGGCGCTGATCCCGCAGTCGACGGTGATGACCAGCTTGGCCCCGCCGGCGATGATCTTTCGCATGGCCTCAACGTTGACGCCGTAGCCTTCCTCAAGCCGATGCGGCACGTAGTAGTCGGCACGCCCGCCGATCATCACGATGCACGCGTGCAGGATCGCCGTGGCGGTCATGCCGTCAACGTCATAGTCGCCGTAGATGGTGATGGGCTCTTTGTTGCGAACCGCCGCGACGATGCGCTGTGCCGCGGCCTCGGCGCCGGCGAGCATTGCCGGATCGTGCAGGTCGGTGAGCCTGGGATTGAGAAATGCTTTACCCGCCGCCTCGTCGGCCACCCCGCGATTATGAAGAATCTGGGCCACCAGCGGCGCCGTCCCCAACCGCCGCGCCAAGTCGGCCGCACCCGCAAACGGCACGGCGACATCCCAGCGCCACTGCCCGCGCCTCCATGATCGAAATCCGGCCATGCGTCCTTTACCTGCCAGAAGAGATGGCGGCAATTATAGCCTCCACGCGGGGCGGTGCCTACGTTAAGATGCTGCGGCCTTGAGCTTCACGGAGTATCTGCGATGGTGGCAAAGCTGATATGGCTGGCGCTGGCAGGGGCGGCCGGGACGCTGGCCCGCTATGGGCTGGCGGGGCTGGTGCAGCGGTGGGCGCCGGCGAGTTTTCCCTGGGGCACGCTGGCGGTCAATGTGCTGGGCTGCTTTTTGTTCGGGCTCGTCTGGTCGCTGGGGACCGAGCGGATGGCCGTCAGCGCCGAAGTGCGAACCGTCATCCTGATCGGCTTCATGGGGGCCTTCACCACGTTCTCCAGTTTCGCCGGCGAAACGTCACGCCTGATGGCCGAGGGCCAGTGGCTTTACGCGGCGGGGAATATCCTTCTGCAGAATGTCGCCGGCATCGCGGCCATGTTCCTGGGCTATGCGGCCGGACGGGCGGTTTAGATTGATCGTGTCGTCCCCAAGGGACGACACGAAAGAAAGGGCTGATCATGCATCTTCCATCGGAAGCCGAACTGCTGCGGATCTTCATCGGCGAGAGCGACAAGCACCACGGTCAGCCGCTATACGAGGCCATCGTGCAACTGGCTCGCAGCAAGGGGCTGGCCGGGGCGACGGTGCTGCGCGGGGTGATGGGCTTTGGCGCGCACAGCCGCATCCACACAGCCAAGATCCTTCGCCTCAGCGAGGACCTGCCCATCGTGATCGAGATCGTCGACAAACCCGATCGTATCGCCGAGGTGCTGCCCGAGATCGACGCGATGATCGGCGAAGGCCTGGTGACGCTGGAAAAAGTCCGCGTGCTGGCGTACCGCCACGCCGGCTCAGAAGAGAAGAAGAGCTAACCGCAAAGATCGCAAAGGACGCAAAGGGCAAGGGAGTGATGACTCCAGACTACCTCCAGAGCCTTTGCGCTCTTTGCGGCCTTTGCGGTTGATCTTTCTGCCGTTGGAAATCTATGCCTTTTGCATTTACTCAATACATTGAGTAAATTTACTCAGGACGTTGAGTATTTTGCGAATAGCGATGTTCAGGAGGCCAAGGATGGCCGCGAAGAAGACTGCAAAATCTGCGAAGAAACTCCCCGCGGGCAAGAAGGCGCCCAAGGGCAAATCCGCTCAAGGCGAATTGTTCGCGCCGGAGTCCACGGCGAAACCGGCTGCGCCGGCAGCCACGACAGACACCGACGCGACCAAGAAGGCCGTCGAAGAGGCGCTGCTGGAAGAGCCCGGTGCGCCGCCCAAGAAACGCACCTACGCCACGGCCGAGAGTATGGCCAAGGCCCAGCGCGAGATCTCCGTCAGCGAGTTCTTCGCCAAGAACCGCCACCTGCTGGGTTTTGACAACCCGCGCAAGGCCCTGCTGACGACCGTCAAGGAAGCGGTCGACAACTCCCTCGACGCCTGCGAAGAAGCGGGCATCATGCCGGTGGTGCAGGTCACCATCGAGCAGGTCAGCGAGACGCACTTCCGGGTGATCGTGCAGGACAACGGACCGGGCATCGTCAAGGCGCAGATCCCCAGCATCTTCGGCCGCCTGCTTTACGGCAGCAAGTTCCACCGCCTGCAGATGAGCCGCGGGCAGCAGGGCATCGGCATTTCGGCGGCCGGCATGTACGGGCTGCTCACCACCGGCAAGCCCGTGAAGATCACCAGCCGCACCGGCGCCAAGAGCGGCGCGCACTACTACGAGCTGCAGATCGACACGCGCAAGAACCGCCCCGACATCATGCGCGAGGAAAGCGTCGAGTGGGACGCCCCGCATGGCACGAAGGTCGAGATCGAGCTCGAAGCCAAGTACCTCCGCGGCCGCCAGAGCGTCGACGACTACCTCGAGCAGACCGCCATCGCCAACCCGCACGTGACGGTGATCTACAAGGCCCCCGACGGAACGCTCAGCGAGTACAAGTCGTCGGTGGGCCATCTGCCGGCGCAGCCCAAGAGCATCCGCCCGCATCCGCACGGGATCGAGTTGGGCGTGCTGATCAAAATGGCCGGCGACAGCAAGGCCGCCACCGTGCAGCAGTTCCTCACCAGTGAGTTCTCGCGCGTCTCGCCGCGCGTGGCGCAGGATATCCTGGGCAAGACCGGCCTGAGCCCGCGCACACGGCCCAACAAGCTCACCGGCGAAGACGTCAAGAGCATCTACCAGGCCATCCAGGCCACCAAGATCATGGCCCCGGCCACCGACTGCGTCGTACCCATCGGCGAAGAGGCGCTGGTGGCAGGGCTCAAGCAGGTGGTGGCCGCCGAGTTTTACTCAGCCACCTCGCGCAGCCCGGCCGTGTACCGCGGCAATCCGTTCATCATCGAGGCGGCGCTGGCGTTCGGCAAACCCGAAGGCGCCAACGGCGCCGCCCGCGGACAGAGCGTTGATGAAGAGACCGGCGAAGTGACCGACGCCAAGGCAGACGAGGAAGAAGAGTCGCAGCTCGCCCGACTGCTGCGCTTCGCCAACCGCGTGCCGCTGCTGTACCAGCAGTCAGCCTGTGCGATCTACAAAGCCGTCGCCGGCCTGAACTGGCGGTCGTACGGCCTGCAGCAGTCGCGCGGCGCCCTGCCGACGGGCCCGCTGACGGTCGTGCTGCACATGGCCTCGGTCTGGGTGCCCTTCACCAGCGAGAGCAAGGAAGCCATCGCCCTGTACCCGGAGATCCTCAAGGAGATCCGCCTGGCGCTGCAAGACTGCGGCCGCAAGCTCGGCATGCACATCCGCAAGAACGTGCGCATGCGCCAGGAGCTCAAGAAGCGCGGCTACATCGAGAAGTACATCCCCGCCATCGGCGAGGCGCTTCGCGACATCCTGGACCTCAAGGACCCGCAGGTGAGCAAAGTTTGCGACAACCTCCGCGACGTGCTGGAGCGCAGCCGCAAGATGTGATTGGATTCGGGGATCGAGGAGGGCATGGCCGAGACGGCCATGCTCCTCACGGGCGAGCCGCCCGTGCTACAGGGCGGGCGGCTATTCCACCTTGCCGACGCGGATTTCGATGTCCTCGCGGTTCTGGATCTTGTCCTTGGTGCCGTCCTTGATCCAGAGGATGCGGTCGGACTTGTCGAGCATCTTGTGGTCGTGGGTGGCCGTGATGACCGTCACGCCGTGCACGTCGCTGAGCTGGCGCAGGGTGTGGATGATCTCCTCGCCGGTGTGCAGGTCGAGGTTGGCGGTGGGTTCGTCGGCCAACATGATCGTGGGGTTCATCGACAGCGCCCGGGCGATGGCGACGCGCTGCTGCTGACCGCCGGACAACTCGTCGGGGCGGTGCGTCAGGCGGTGCGAGAGGCCCACTTCCGTCAGCACCTCGGTGGCCCGCTCGGTAGCCACATGCGTCGTCATGCCCGAAAACAGCAGCGGCAGCATCACGTTGCGCAAGGCCGTCAGCGAGGGGATGAGGTTGAACGCCTGGAAGATGTACCCGATGTGGCGGTTGCGCAGGTAGGCCAGCTCGAGGCTGGTCAGCTTGGTCAGGTCGATCTGCCCGATGCTGACGGTGCCGCCGGTGGGCTTGTCCAAGGCGCCGATCATGTTGAACAGCGTGCTCTTGCCCGATCCGGAGGGGCCCATGACGGAGAGGTATTCGCCGCGGTAGACGTCCAGGTCGATGTCGCGCAGGGCGTAGACCAACTGCCCGCCCATCTTGTAGACCTTCTGGAGGTCCCTGCAGACGATGATGCTTTCGCGTGTTGATACCATGGTTATTTCTCGTATCGCTAGAACGGAATCTTGATCACCGACTCGGCCAGGAACTTCACGCCCAGGCAGAAGATGGTGATCAGCCCGATCCCGCAGCCGAACCCCGCGCACACAACCGGGATGTACTGGCGCCACAACTGCTCGCCGTAGCGCCGCTGGAAGTAATAGCGCCCGATCAGCGCGCCGATGAACTGCGGCAGCACGCCGTGAGGCGTGGTCTGGTTGAGCCCGCCCAGCACGCCGTAAATCAGCAAGATCGGCAGCTTCAACCCGTACAGCACCGCAAAGAGCAGCGTGGCCACGCCCGTGCCGTAGCCGATGTAGTCCCAGCGGAAGCTCTCGTTAAACTGGCTGAAACGCCCCAGCGTGGCGGTGTACATGATGCACTGGTTGGCGGCCTGCATCTCCCACATCTTCTGCGCGTAGGGATATTCCGGACCGGGCACTTCGGCCAGGCTCCAGATGAACTGCGCGAAGAAGATCGACGAGAGCAGGATGATCGGCGTGAGCAGGATTTCGGACTTCCAGATCGACCAGAACTTCGTGCCCGTCAGTTCGGCCTGTCGCCAGAAGGTCACGCCCGCGCCGAAGTTGTCCATCGGCACCGGCAGGAACCACAGCTTGATGCCGCCGGTGTAGCCCGAGAGCAGGAACGCCGCTTCGCGCACCATCGGGATCGACACCGACATGCCCGACAACCCTTGCAGCCGGGCCGTCACGTAGCTGATGAGCGGCGTGTACAAAAAGGCGAAGAAGAACAGGCAGACCATCACCCCCGGATGCCAGTCGATCAGCCAGCCGCACATCAGCACGTACGTCATGCTGGTGACAACGTACGTTGCGATGATGATGGGCGTTGGAATATCGCCTCGCTGCACCTTGACGGCCGAGAGGCGCTCGGCGTCCTCGGCGTCGAGCTGGATTCGCATCTGCTGCTGGCGTTTGGCGTCGGCCTTGGAGGCCTGGAAGCTCTTATACACCTGCCAGAAGCCGGCGATGGCGATGGCGATCGAGATGCCGATGCTGAAGCTGAAATAGAAGTCGATGTTGTTGACGAAGGTGGTGCGGATCGTGTCGTCGCCGGGCGACCAGCTCGGCAGCATGTGCAGGCGGTAGAGCACGAACGGGTTGACGATGGCGGTGATGATCAGCCCGACGAAGCTGCCGACCATCGCCCAGAAGGGCATGACCATCCCGGCCAGGAAGTTGCCCAGGTCCAGGCTGATTCCGGTGGCAAAGGCCGGCAGCAGGTCGGAGGTCTTGTTCGTCCAGTCGACGAAGGGAATGGGGAAGATGATGATCGGCTTGGCCAGCACGGCCGACGACAGCACCGGCAGCCCGGCGTAGAGCGCGCCGAAGCTCAGCCCCAGGATGCCCCCGATGCTGAAGATTCGCCACCGCCAGTTTTCGGCTTTGCCCTCGGAGTCGCCGACGGATTCAGCCTCGGTGGTTTCGGTCTGCTGCTCGGCCAGGGCCATCAGACCCTGCGCGCCGACGGGGGCCATGGGGAAGGGCAGTTTTTCGATGTCGCTGGCGATTCGGAAGAGCCCGTATCCCAGGATAGTTCCCTTGATGCGTCCGATGAAGGTCTGGAAGACGATCATGCCGATGACCGGCCACCAGGCGGCGGCAAAGAATGTTCGCTGGGCGAGCACTTCCGGATCGGTCGGGGCGTACCACCAGATGTCGGGCATGTGCTCGGCGATGCCCATCGACGCCACGCCCTCGGACTGCACGAAGAACTGGTTCCACAACAGCCCGCCGAAGGGGTTGCCCATGGCCGCGCCGGTCATGTAAAACAGCACGAACAACTCGGACTTCTTGAGGTGCTTGTGCGCGCGGCGGGCCACCTCGATAAAGAGGATGACCGTGACCCACTGGGCCGGCATGGACCCGCCGCCCATCAGCAGGCCCATGTACATCGCCCCGGGAACCATCAGCAGGGCGATGAACAGCGAACCGAAGAAGGTCGGCCACGTGAAGCCATCCTCGAAGGTGCTGGGCACCTTCATGAGGCCGCGGAAGAGTTCGAGTTCTTTATCCAGTCGCACGGAACTCACGCTGACTCTCCTATTGTCTGGCCGTCGATAAGCTTGACGCCCAGGCCGTCCCATCCGGCGAGGGTTTTCTGACGATACTCTTCCATGATCTGGGGGGTCAGCGACCGCCAGATGAGCAATTGCTTTCGCAGGTCGTTGATGAAGACGCGGTTGGCACGCTGCCAGTCGCCCTGGCTGCCGCTGACGCGGTAGATCAGGATGTGCACCTCGTCAATGCCCTCGATGTCGCTGGGCTGGCTCAGCAGGGCGAACTTCTGGTTGACGCCCAGGTCGAAGGGCGCCAGGGCGACGGCGGCCTCGAAGCCGAGCATGTCGTTGCCGCTCTGGCGGATGATGGCGCTGGAGGTCGTGGCGAAGACGCCCATCGAGGTGTCGGAGAAGTTATCAAAGTGCTCCTTGAGGAAGCTGACCACGCCGGTGATGTCGTACGACGAGACCGTAAAGGGGAAGACCAGGTCGTAGAGATTGTTGACCGGCTTGGGGATGCGCCAGTGGCGCTGGATGCCGGGGTTGGCGCTGCGCGAGGCCTTGACGGCCGGGTAGATCGTCGAGATCAGCACCGTGCCCATCACGATCAGGATCGTGACGATGGCGTTGGTGGAACTGTAGTTCATCTCCAGCGGCGGGAGGATGCCGTAGCTGCTCAGGATCGCCAGCACGCGGGCGACCACCTGCCCCAGCAGGTATCCGCCCATGCCGCCGATGATGGCGTACATGCTGGCCTCGGCGAAGAAGAGGCTGGCCACGTGCGGCGGGGCCAGTCCCAGCGAGCTGAAGGTGTAGATCTCGCGTTCGCGGTCGCTGACGCTGCCGAGCATGGTGGCGAAGATGATCAGCCCGCCCAGGACCACCGGGATGAGCAGGTCCTTGACGCCGCTGGCCTTGGTCAGCGAGGTGAAGATGAGGCGGTACACGCCGCCGCCTTCGCCGTAGTACACCGGCAGGGGCAGGACGTAGGCGACCAGCTTGGCCACGGCCTGGGTCTGCTCGGGGTTGTTGGGGTAGATTTCCATCGCCCGGATGAGCCCGCCCATCTGGCGCGCGACCGCCGGCGAGACGACGACCACGCGGTCGACGTTGAAGTGGACGAACTGGGCGCTTTCGATATCCGGCGTTTCGGCCAGCGCGTCGTCGCTCTTGGTGCGGGTGAAGTCCTGGGCGTTGGCGCCGCCGGAGGCCTCGTAGTCGACCGGGAGCATGCTCGAGCCTTCCAGCGTGGTGAAGTTCTGCATGGTGTCGCGGATGACGCCGCCGTAGACCAGCGGCACGCCGCGCAGCAGCACGAGGGTCTTCTTGCCGATGTCCTCGTTCTCCAGGCGCAGCTCCTTGCGCACCGCCTCGGTGAGGAAGATCCCGTTGGTCTTGAGCAGTTCGAGATTGGCCCCGGGGGCGAACAAGTCCGCCAGCATCGGCTGGCGGTCGAGGTCGGCCTTCTCCAGCCCGATCGCCGCGGCCACGGGCGTCAACCGCTGGGTCGACAGGTCGCTCAGGAGCATCTCGCTGCTTCCGGCGGCGCCTTGGGCGGCCGCGGCGGCCTGGGCGTCGGCGGCCGTCGGGGCGATCCAGTATCGCGGGACGGTCAGGGCCTGGTTCGACAGGGCTCCGCGGATGGTGTCGTAGCTGCCCTGGTCGATGGGGCTCCAGAGCGGGTGGTGCACCAGGACGCGCTCCGGTCCGCCGCTCATGGGCCCTTCGTACGTGCTGCGCAGGTCCCAACTGCTGCCGAAGGAGGCGAAGGTCAAAATCGTGAACGTCAGCAGCAGCACGGTGGTGGCCGTCAGGGCCGTTCGCAGCGGGCGGCGGCGCATCGTCGAGATGCCCATGTTCACCGCGGCCATCATCGTCGAGAGGCGCGACACGTCGGCGTTATGGACAGTGCTGGCCAGACCCTGCATCTTGCGAATCTCGGTCTGCAGCTTGCGGACCATGATGAAGATCACCAGCGTGCTCAGGATGATGATCGAGAACGCCAGGAAGATAATGATGGGCGTGCTGGCGAGCTTGAAGGCCGGGTTCACCAGGTACAGCACCGCGAAGGTCCCGACGAAAAACACCGCGAACCAGGCGATCTGGCGGTAAATGTGCGGCGTGCCAATCAGCAGCCGCTCCAGGGCGAAGGCAAAGGGCATCGCCAGCAGCAGCAAGAGCACCACGGCCGTCACCAGGTCGTTCATGACGTCTTTGAGAGGGCCGTACGGTCGCCGCGCCACGCCGGCGGCGGCGGCCATCAGACCGTAGTACCGATCGGTCGAGGCGGCAATGCCGGTCTTGCGCGCCTCGTTTTCGAGATCGAGAGCCCTGCCATTGAGCGTTTCGAGCGAGTCCTGGTTGATGCGGTTGTCGCGCAGCAGTTCCAGGCGGTAGGCGTTGAGGATGCGCATGTCCTGGGCCGACCAGAGACTCGTGGGCGGATGGGCAAACGGGTCGGCCAGGCTGATCCCGCGGCCATAGTATTCCTTGGCCGTCGGGGCGTTGTTGAGCAGCACCACGCCGTAGGGGTTGAACAGCTTGATGCCCGCGGTGTCCAGCGGGGCGTAGAGGGTGAGGATGTTTCCGAACTCGGCGGTGAGGCTTCGCGTGGGATCGAAACCGGAGGTCGACAGCGCCCGCATGGCGGTGGTGGCGACGATTCCGCGAGCCGGGCCGTAGTTCACCAGCGAGAAGTGACGGCACTCGAAGAGATCCACCGAGATCGAGGGTTTGCCGCCGACGGTGGCCTGGTTGGTGATCGCCGTGATCAACCCGCGCGGGCCCGGGAGCATGCGCACGTCGTCGCTGCTGCGCGTGAACTTGAACGTGGCGCCGATGCGAATGGCGTCACCGAAGGCCGACGTCATCAGCGGACCGGGCTCGTACATGCCCTGTGAATCGGTCACGCAGAAGACGGCGTGATTGTAGCCGGCAGGCACGTCGCGCGGGTTGCGCCACTTGTTCTTGTCCAGCAGCGCCATCACCGCCCCGACGCACGGCTCGCGCCGCATGGCGCCGCCCATAGCCGCGGCGCCGACGTCGGGACCGACGGTCTTGTTGTTGATCCAGCGGCACTCGACGTAGTCCACGTCGCTCTGCAGCGACGAGGCGGTGCTGAGGCGAGTGTCGTCGAGCAACTGGCCCAGGAAGTTGCCCACCTGCGTGGACTGTTCGTACATGTCCGCGACGTTCAGCGACGCCAGCGTGTCGCCGGGCTGGCCCTGGCGGCTCATCGGGTCCAGCATCGTCGTGACGGTCACGTTGAGCAGGCCAAAGCTCGACGCGGTGGTTCCGCTGGTGGCGAGCTTGGCCGGGACGGACAGGTTCTGATTGTACGTCTGGTCGACGGAGCGGTAGTCGAAGTCCGGCGCCTCGACGCTGCGGGCCTTGTGAATCGAGCGGATGGCCTTGTAGATGGCGCTGTAGTTGGCGATGTTGTCCTTGGGATTGGGCTGGGAGTGTTCGCCCTGGTAGAAGCCCCAGCTCTTGCGCGCGTCGCCGAGATCCAGGCTCATGTGCAGCACGATGCTGTTGGTCTTGGGACCCATGGTCTCGCGGAGCTTGCGGTCGACCAGGGTGTCTTTGTACATCTGGTCAAGTTCTTTGACTCGCAGCTCGAAGCTCTGCATGGCGCCGCTGACCATCTCGTCGAAACGCTGGGGGATGACCTCCATGACGCGCTGGCGCTGCTTGAGGTGGCGAACCCCCTTGAAGAGGTTCAGCAGCGTGTCCGTCCCCTCCTGCGGCGTCTCGCGCTCGTGGATCAACGCCTGAACGCCGTTCCAGGCCAAGTCCTCGGTCTCCAGCAAATCGGTCTTGCCGAAGGGATAGTCCGCCGGCGGAATCGGCCCTTCCGGATTTGGCGGCTGCAGCGAGACCATGCGCTGGTACTTGTCGGCCGGTTGCGTGGCCGCGCCAAGTTCCTTCTTCAGACGGTCGTATTCATCCTTGATCAAAGCGTCTTCGGGCTTGAGTTCTCTCAGGTCCCGGTACAGGTCGGGCAGTTGTTTCTGCAGGTTCTGGACTTCCTTCTGCAGATTCGCCGACCACTGCCCCAGCGTCTCGACGGAGGCGTCGGGCTCGATCTTGCCCGTCAGCGGCGTCCATTCCATCAGCTCGCGCGCTTCGTCAATCTTCTGGCGCACGGCGATGAGCGATTCGGCGGCCGCTGAAAGATTCTTGCTCCCCAGGTCGAGGTTGACCTGCTGGAGCGCCTTGCCCCAGTCGGGCGATTTCGTCTGGATGATGCGGATGCGCGTTTCCAGCCGCTTCACCGTGACGCGCAGGGGGCGCAGCTCCTTGAGCTTCTCGCTGCTGCCCTGGCGTGCGGCCTCGCGAAGGGACTGTCGGAACCGTTCCTGTTGCGACGAGGCCGAGGCGGCCAGACTGTTGGCGCAATCCTGCAGCCACTTGAACCAGGACGTGGGGTTTTCATCGGTCTTGGGGCGATACCGCAGGTAGTCTTCGTATCCGCTGCGCAAGGCCGGAAGCGCCTTGAGCTGCATCTGCAACGCGTAGCACGCGTCTCGGGCCTCGATGAGCTTGCGAACCGAGTCCTTGGCCTTGGCCCGCTGCTCTTGCTGGTTCCAGAAAACATACCCGCCGGCCGCTATCGCCACGACGGCCGCCAGCATGGCCACGCCGGCGTACCGCTTGCCGCGCAGCACGTGCCAGAGTCCGCCGCCGGCCAGCAGCGCCGCAACGATGCCGCCGGCGACCATCAGGAACTGGACGGTAGCGCTGAGGACTTCAAAATCGAGCACGTCGGTGCGCTGGGTCTTGAGTTTTTTGCGAGCGGCGATGACCTCTTTTTCGCTCTGGCTGACCTGCGCATGCGAGGCGCCTTTGGCCCGAAGCGCCTGCAGGCTCGTCTCCAGAACCTGAACGTCCTTGCCCGCCTTGCTCAACGCCTCCAGCAAAGCCTTGTTCTCGACGATGGCGCCCTGGAGGCGCGAGCGGGTGGCGACGAGGGTGTCATTGAGAACCGCCTGCAGATCGATGTCCCCCTTGGACAAGGCCAACTGCTTGCGAAGAGCGGTGACGAAATCCTTCTGATCGTCGCGCAGGCCCTTGAACCTCTGGTCGTCCATCCCGTCGGATTGGACCGCCCCGCGCAGGTCCAGCGCAGCCGAGAGATTCTTCAGCCAGGCAGCGCGGGAATCGCCGTCGAAAAGGTTGGGCAGCGGCAGGGCGGCGGCCACCGCCGACAGGTCCTTGTCCTTGGTCTGGTCCTGGGCGAGGAATTCAGCTGCCGCCTCGACGTACTCACGTTCGTTGCGGATCATGTCCAGGCGATCTTCCAGCGTGGCGACGCTGCCTTTGATCTTTTCGCGGTTGATGGCGCCGTAGAAGGCGCGCGAGCCGGCGTGGTTCTGGGCTTCGCCATCGAAGAAGCAGACGATGATGTCGCGTTTGGGGCGGTTGAACGCCAGGTGGCGGGCGATCTGCAGCAGGGCCACGACGTTGCCCCCGTCGCGGGCGCCGGGGCTGATTTCGGGAATCTCGCCGTAGGTATCCAATCCGGCGGCCAGCACCACCGTCTCGCCCGCCGAACCGGCCTTGCGGCTGCGGATGGAAAAGGTCGGGTCAGTCCCGCGGATGAAGGCGATGACGTTGCGTCCTCGCAGCGGCTGCCAGGTGGCGGCGGCCTTGATGGTCACCTCGCGTCCCTTGGCGTCGGTGAGCAGTTGGGCCGCCTCGCCGGTGGCGTAGAATCGCGGCATGTTGGCGGGCATGTTGATGTGATGGTCGCAGGCGTCGGCGAGCATCCCGCCGGCGAAGATCACGGCGCGGGCGCCGAAGGAGAAGGCCGTCAGCCAGTTGGCCCCGGCGTTGAAGTCCATGACGACGATCTTGTCGGTGGGGTCGGCGTTCTTGTAGTCGACCACGTCGCCGCGTCCGACGTAGATGGTCTTGGCGGTCATGCCTTCTTCGACGGTGATGGAAGCCTGCAGCAGGTTGGGGCGCACGGCGTGGAGGGGCAGGGTCTTGCCGTCGATGGTCACCTGGCACTCGGTCATCAGCGGCTGGACGACCGGCACGTCCTGGGTGAAGATCTCCAGGGGTTTCTGCCCTTTGCGGGCCACCTGGCGGGAGATCTCCGCCAGTTCCTTTTCGACGTAGTCGGCCGCCCGCAAGCTGCCGTCGGCCCGTCCGGCCAGGCGGTTGTGGGCGCCAAGCTGGCGGTTGGGCACGTCGGCTTTGGTCAGCGGCGTTCCAACGACTTTTTCGAGGCGTTCCTTGAACTCGTTGGCGCTGTAGTACTGCTCGCCGGCGGGGGCGAGGGCGGCCGACAGCGTCCATGCCAGCGTCGCCAGGGCGATGAGGGGCAGGCGGTTATTCATTTTCGTGCCCCCCAATGGCGCCGGTCTGGACGGTCACGTCGCTGCGATTGGCGATTCGCTCGACCTGGCCGTCGCGAACCCACATGATGCGGTCGGCCATGTTGATCAATCGATGGTCGTGGGTGGCGCAGATGATGGTCACACCGCGTTCCTTGTTGAGGCGCTTGAGGATATCGTGAATCTCCGAGCCGGTCCGCAGGTCGAGGTTTCCGGTCGGTTCGTCGCAGAGCAGAATGGAGGGCTGGTTGGCCATGCCGCGTGCGATGGCCGTGCGCTGCTGCTGTCCGCCGGACATCTCGACGGGTTTGTGGAACCAGCGGTCGGCCAGCCCGACCATGCCCAGCAGCTCCATCCCGCGGTCGCGGGCGGTGTCGGCGTCGGGTCCGGCGAAGGCCATCGGCACGGTGACGTTTTCCAGGCAGGTCATGTACTGGACGAGATTGTAGGTCTGGAAGATGTAGCCGATCTTGCGGCAGCGCAGGAACGCCAGTTCAATGGCGTTGAGCTGGGCGACGTCCACCTCGTCGATGAAGACGCGCCCGCTGGTGGGGCTGTCGAGCCCGCCGACCATGTTGAAGAAGGTGCTCTTGCCCGACCCTGAGGGTCCCATGACGCAGATGAACTCGCCGCGATAGAGCTCGATGTCGATCCCGCGCAGGGCCTCGGTGACCACGTCGCCCATGCGATAGTGCTTCTTGAGGTTGCGCGTGCGGATCAGCACACCGCGTGTCTCGGTCTGCGGCGCCGGGGTCTTGGTTGTCGCTGCTTCTGTCATACGCCTTCCAACCCTTGCAAAAAGCTACTCGATCCGCATGGCTTCCATGGGGGCCAGCCGCGCCGCCGCCCACGCCGGGTACACCGCCGCCAGGGCGGAGATGCCCAGCCCCACCACCATCGACACCGCGGCCATCTGAAACATCTGCGCCCAGGGCAGGTGCTGCAAGGCCATCACGCCGTAGCTGCCGGTGGCGCGGAGCATGCCCAGCAGCAGCCCCAGCGCCGCGCCGAACAACCCGCCGACGACACCCTGCAGGCACGACTCGAGCACGAAATTGACCATGATGAACCCGTCGGTGGCGCCCAGGCACTTCATCGTGGCGATCTCGCGGAACCGCTCGGTGACGCTCATCAGCATCGCGTTGGCGATGCCCACGATGCACACGATGAAACTGACGATGATCAACCACAGCGTCCGGGCGCTGAACCCGGCGAACATGTCATCCGACCCCGCCTGCGCCGCCTGAGACACCGACGCCTCCAACTCCGACAGGTGCGTCTGCTCCAGGCGGTCCGTCGAGACCTCCGCCACGCGCTGCGGCGAAAGACCCAGCGGCTCCAGACCCGAAATCTTGCTCATCTCCTCGGCGAACCACGCCGCGCCGGCCTCGGTGCTGATCTCCCGGTACAGCTCCGTCTCGTTCACCATCCACCGCTCGTAAGGCTTGAACCGAAGCCGCAACGCCGTCTGCTGGCGAACCAGCGGCACCGTCAGCAGCGCGCCGATCTCCTGCGCGTTCATCGTGCTCTGCGCCAGGGAGTGAATCACCGCGGCCTTGAGGTTGGCATTGGAGTCCAGCGCCTTGGCGGCCGCCGCCAGAAGGACGTCCAGTTTCGCCTTCAACTCCTCCGCCGACTTCTGCAGCTCGGCTCTCAAGCCTTTGGGGCCGGCGGCGTCGAGGCGGGCGAGGAGCCCCTGGCGGCTTTGGATCATCACGTCGAGGGTGCGGGTCTGGGGGGTTTCAGCGGCCCCGAGGCTGACGCGGTCGGCCCGCAGGAGGTTGTATTGGTCCTGCCAATCGGCACGAAGATCTTTGGGCGTCATCGTGTCCAGTTCAAACAGGGCGTACATGGTCTGGGCATACGCGTGGCGGATCTGCGTGATGTCGGCGATGCCCATCGCCGCGCGCACCGCGGCCAGCGCCTGCTGGCGCCCTTCGATGATCTTCATCCGCATCGGCTTGGTCAGGCCGTACACCCGCAGGAAATAGCGGAAGACCTCCAACTCGCTGACGGTTCCGTTCTGGAGCCGATCGGCGAGGGTCTTGAGGACGGCTTTTTGTCTGGCGTCGCGGGTCTTGTCGATGTCGTCGGAAAGTTCCTGCGTCATCCATTCCAGCGCCGCCAGGGGCTTTTCGAGCGTTCGCTTGTTGCGCTCGAGGATCTTGGCCATGCGGTCGAAGCCCTCGGGCGCTTCGATGCGGGCGTAGGGGTCGTTGGCGTCGTAGGGGCCCAGCAGTTCGTCGCGGTCTTTGGGGTTGAGGTTGTTAAAGAACGTGTCGTAGCTTTCCTGCCATCGCGCCACGTTCACCAGGCGGCGCATGGCGCCGTCGTCCATCTTGCCGCCCCACTCCGCCAGCGATGTCCAGCTCAACTCGCCCACGACGGCCGCGGCCAGATCTTCCGTCACCTGCGCCTGCGTCAGGGGAACCTGCTTCAGGGCCAGGTCCTGGACCTGCCGCTCGCTGAGGTTCTGGGCCTTGTATCCGCGGGCGGCGTCGGTCTTCTGCACCAGCCACTGCGCCCCGTCGAGCTTGGCGGTCTTTTGATAGAGCATCTGCGCGTTGACGGAGGCGGCATTTTCTCCGTAGCTGCTGGCCAGCATCGCCTTGAGGTACTCCGAGCCCAGCGTCTGGGCGATGGCGTCGGCGTCGCGGGCCAGCGCCGCCTGCACGCGCACGGTCTTGAGTTCTTCCGCCGTCATCGCAAAACCCAGCGGCGCCAGCTTTGCCGGAAGGTCGTCTTCTGCCGTCGCCAGCGCCACGCGGGGCGGTACGTTCTGGAACAGCGCCGCGGCGCGGAGAACGGCCTCGGCGTGGCCTTTGAGGACCCGCTGCCGCAGCGGCTGCGTGGCCAGCCAATCGGCCACGAACTGCCGCAGGTCGGGGGGCAGTTTGTCGCCCAGGCGTTTGGCCTCGATATCGCAATGCTTGTATTTTTCCGGATCGGACAGGGCCACGATGATGTCGCTGCCGCGGGCGCTGCCCACCAGCGGGCGGAGCTGCCCCTCGCTGAGGGAGTCGAAGTACGTCATCACGCCGGTCTTGGGACGGCTCTGGCGGCGGGCCACATCGGTGATCTTCGCCATTTCCGCCGCCGAGAGCTTGCCCCAGGCCTGCAATTCCCCCAGCCGCCGCTGCGCGCGGGCGAGGGTGGCGGGTTCGACGCTCAATGTCTTGCTCCGGTCGCGGCGGAGGGTGTCGTCGAGTTGGAAGAGTTCTTCGGCCAGGTCGTTTTCCTTCATGGGCGTGGCCAGGCGGCTGACCCAGAGCAGGAACAACCGCCGCGGGGCGGTCTGGCGGCTGATGGCGGTGGACACGGCCCGGGCGGTGGTGCCCTCGGCGAGGATGGTCATCAGGAACGCCACGGCCAGGGCGATGATGACGACGGTGATGGCCGCGCGGAAGATGCGGAACTTCACGCCGCTGAGGACCAGCTCCACGCACTTGGACAAAGGCAGGCGCACTTGTTGTCGGACTTCAAGGGCGTTCATGGCTTATCGGTGTCCTCTTTGAGCCCGACCAGGACCACGATTCCGCGACGTGTGAGCTGCCGCAGGAACTGCGTCACCGAGAGCTGGGCTTCGCGAAACGTCAGTTTATGGCTGTCGGCGAATAATTCAATGATCTTTTCCACGTTGCGCCGCCCGTCGCAGAGATCCAGCACGGCAGCGCCCAGGGCGTCGAGCTCGATGCGCCTGCCGCGGGGGATCGGCAGCACCCACGTCACCGGCGGAACCATGTACCAGGGTTTTTCCATCGGCACTTCGACCAGGACGCTTCCGCGGGAGCGTCGCTCGAGGTCCAGCGAGGCGTTGAGCCGCGGGACCGTGCGCAGGAAAGGCGCCGCCCCGGCGTTGGCGGGCAGCCGTTTGGTCTTGCTGGCGAACATCATCGGCACACCTGTTTAACCCTCGGAGGCGCCCACAAGGGGCGGTCGGCGGCAACATCGCACGGAAACGTGGGCGGGAAAATCCAGCGCCTGCTCGCGGCTGGGCAGGCTGGCGGTCATCCGGTAGACGCGGCTTTCGAGCGGGCACAGCCAGGCCTGGTCTACCCGCAGGCGGCGGATTCCGCGCAGCGTGTGGTGGAAGTACATCTTGGCCTGGCTGGTGACGCGTTCGCCGCGGTGGGCGGGGAGTTCCATCGCGTCCTGGCGCAGCGGCGTGAACTCGCCGGGCAGCTCCCGCACCAGCCACTCCCGCAGCGGCTCGTCGAGCCACTGCTCGGCCAGGGCGATGCGCTCGACGACCAGTTCGGCGTCGCCCTTGGCGCCGCTGGCGAAGGTCCAGCGCAGGCGTCCGACCTTGAGGTCGGCCTCGGTCAGATCGTACCGCTTGTCGATGTCCAGGCTCATCCCCATCGCCTGCCACGTGCGCTGCGGCGGCGCGGGGTCTTGCGGGGAGATTCCCTCGGCCAGGACGCGCTCGAGGTTGACGTCGCGCTTGCCCGGCCAGAAAACCGTCGCCTCGACCAGCACGCCGCGGGCGGCGAAGAACTTGCCCAGATGCGCCAAAGCGCCCTTGGGTTCCAGCGGTTGCAGCACGCCCAACCAGCCCTCCGACAGCGAGTCGATAGGCTGGAACTCGACGCTGCCGCCCTCATGCTGGCGGTAGCGGTCCATGACGCGCTCGAGCTGGGGGTTGTAGTCCAGATGCTTCCAGCGGACATCAAGGCGGTGGTGATACCGGTCGGCCAGCACCAACCGGTGATCCTGTTTGGGCCCGCTGGCGACGGCCACCTCCCAATGCGCGGGGTGGTCCACCTCCAGGCCTCGCCAGCATGTTCGCTCGAATTCGGCCATACTCGTTGACTAATATACGACGGATCGGGAGACATTGGAAGCGATTCTGCGGACAGGGGGTATTCCCTCAGTTCCGAGGGGGAAAGTCGCGGCAGAGGCACCAGGTGCTTATCAACGCCGGTTTGCAGGTGTCGATGAATGCTTGGCCCGAATACCGTAGCGGCACGCTGGGAAAGAAAATTCATCAATGCTTGAAAATTTGCATAGGCGCACGTTTTTCGTATAATGCCGCACGAGGCGTTCACGGACAAACGCTGCCCCTATGGAAAGGATTCCTCATGATCCGCCAGAACTCTTTTCTACCTCTGGCAGCCGCGGTTGGTTTATTGCCGCTGCTGCTGACGCTCTGTGGATGCGGCTGCCCCGATATCTGCGCCCCCCGCGCCAAGACCCCGCCTCCGCCGCCGCGGGCCGACATGACCCTGACGTTCCACTCCGTGCGCGGCGAGTATTGCCGCGGCGTGCGGACGGTTCTGCTGCGGCTGGAGAACAAGGGAACCGCCTCCTACACGATCGATCCGTTTAACGGCTGGCCGGTCGGGCCCTCGGACGTGTTCTTCCTGATCCGCCCGCTCGGCGACCAGGGTCACGGCGACTTCACCCCGCTGTTCGACCCGGCGCGCACCGACGCGCCGCGGCCCTACCGCCAGATCATCGACGGCGGCGGCAAGGTGCCGATCCCCGCTCGCATCGTCCTGGACGTGCCCGCCGGCGAGTACGAAATGATGGCCGCCCTCAAGCAGGACCGCAACATCCACACCGAGGTCATCCGAGTCAAGGTCCTGCCCGACGACGAATTCTGGGGCCGATGCCCCTCGTCCCTGGCCAAAAAGAGCCTCACGCAAACCTGCATCTGCGAAGACAACCAGTGAGGCGGGCCGGTGGCCGGCATGGAGACCCACTGCCGCAGGAGCCGCCCTGATGCCTGAGGCACTGGCCATCTTCGTCGGCGGGCTCAAGTGGTTTGGCGTGCGGTGGGGATCCCGCCGCGTTCCCGGCGGCCTGGCCGACGCGGGATTCACCGGCGAAACGCTCTACTGGGACTGGCACCGGCCGGTGCTGGGAATGTTCTGCCTGCCGATCTACTGCAATCGTTCGCTGATCGAATCCAAAGCCGCCGACCTGGCGGCCTTCATCGCCGCCCGCCGCCGCGAACGGCCCGAGCAATCGCTGCACTTGATTGGATGCTCTGCCGGAGGGTACATTGCTCTGCGTGCGGCCGAGCTGCTCGAGGCCCCTTTGCAGGTGGACTCGCTGGTGCTGCTGTCGGCGGCGGTGAGTCCCGCCCGAGACCTGGCCGCGGCCCGGGCGGCCGTGCGCGGGCCGATGGTCAATTGCTCCAGCGTGCTGGACTGCGTTATCCTGGGTCTGGGCACGACGCTGCTGGGCACGCCGGACGGCCGGCGCGGCTGCGCCGCCGGGATGGTCGGCTTCGACCGAGGCGGCGAGTGCGGCCTTGTCGAACTGCGCTGGCGCTGGCCTATGATCTTCAGCGGGCGCCTGGGCGGGCACAGCACGTGCACGCCGCGGACGTTTATCCGCAAGTACGTGGCTCCTTTGATGGGACTGGATTCATGAGTGGCGTTGGGATCGGATTTACTGTTGCGGGGGTGGCCGTGGGCGTGCACGTCTTCGCCGGCGTGCTCCAGCACCTGTTCGCGCGCCGCGACCGCGCGGGCAACCAGGATAAGGCCCTGGTCATTTTCGTCGAGTCGATCCGCTGGCTGGGCGTGGCCTGGGGCAAGCGCACCGTCGCCGCGGGCCTGCGCGACGCGGGATTCGACGGCGAGTTCCTCTACTGGCCCTGGCACAGCACCTGGCGGGGATGGCTCGTGCTGCCGGCCATCATGGACCGCCGCATGCTCGAGAAACGCTCGACCGAACTGGCCGAGTTCATCGGCGCCTGCAGACGCAGCAAGCCCGACCGCCCCATCTACGTCATCGGATACTCCTGCGGGGCCTTCGTCGCCCTGCGGGCGCTGGAACTGCTCAAAGCCGGCGTCACTGTCGAAGGCGCCGCCTTCCTCGCCGGGGCCATCAGCCCGCGCCACGACCTGACGGCCGCCGCCGGCGCCGTCCGCGGTCCGATGGTCAGCAGCTCCTCGCTGGCCGACTGGCTGATCGCCGGCGTCGGCACGTGCATCTTCGGCACCGCCGACCGCAAGCATGCCCCCGCCGCCGGAATGGTGGGCCTGCACGGTCCCGGCAGCGAGATCCTTACCCACGTGCGGTGGCACCCGCTGTACGCGCGCTTCGGACACTGGGGCGGACACTTTGCGGCCTCGGGACGCGGATATGTCGCCAACATCATCGCCCCCGCCCTGGGAATCGCACAGGCTCGTTAGTTCGTTGACTGGTTAACTGGTTGACTCGTTCGCTGGCTTGCTTTGACCAGTTAACCAATTAACCAGTCAACCAATGAGCCAGTCAAACAGTCGTCCTATAATTTCATGCTGAAAGGGGGATGCGCAAATGGTTCTGCGAATCATCGGTCTGGCCCTTCTGGCCGGCGGCATTGTTCTGCTGATCCTGGGCCTCAACGCCACCGACACTACCGGCGAGACGCTCCGCAAGGAGTTTGCCGGCCACTACAGCGACAAGACGACCTGGTACATCATCCTGGGCGTCATCGGCATCCTGGTCGGCGGGGCCCTGTCGATCTTCGGCCCGCGCCTGGGCAAGAAACCCTGAGTCCCGGCTCACGCACGTGCGGCCATCCAGTCGCGGACGGCTCTGAACCGCTCCAGCGGAGTGGGCATCGTCAGCAATCCCTTTGTACTTTACTAAGCAATGCTGAGCGAGTCGTTCTAAGCAAGGAGGCCCGGCGATTCAAATGGCCCTCGCCAAACCGCCAATTCGTGGACCTAGAATGCACTAGACGTGCACCACGGGGGTGCATCGAGGGAGGCAGTATCATGACCTACCTGAAGAATCGTGCCGTAGCGGCCGCTGCCGGACTGGTTGTCCTTGCGCTGGCCGTTGAGAACGCCTCTGCGTTCTATTTTCATCTTGGGCCGTTGCACATCGGGACCGCACCAAAGGTTTACCAGGTGCCCCCGCCGCCGCCGACAACCCCGCCTGAGACTGCCCCGCCCGCTCCCGGACCCGACTATGCCTGGGTCAACGGGTATTGGGACTGGAACGGCGAGCAATATGTCTGGGTCCCAGGATATTGGACGCAGCCGCCTGCCGGGGTGTCCATCTGGGTTGCCCCGCGATACGACAGCTACGGTTACTACCACCGCGGCTACTGGCGCCAGGAGAGCAGGCATGAACGTCATGAACGCCATGAGCATCATGACTAACGTATCGTGAGGCGAACATCTTCGCTCTTGTGCTGAGGCGCTAGAATTAGTCCAATACGGCACCGACGCCCAAGAGCGAGGATGATCGCATGAAAAGCTACGTGCTTATTGCGGCCTTGATCGCCACGTCCCTGATTGCCGGATGCGGTTGCTGCGGCAAGAACACCGAGTCGGGGACGTGCGGCGTGTGGATCGATCGGCCGTGGTATCCATGCTGTACGGCCAGAAATTATCGCTCGGTTTGCCCATGCGACCCCGGCGGCGTTGAAGTGCCGCCCCCGCCGGCCCCGCTGGCCGAATCGATTCCGACCGTACCCAACCCCGGAGGCGACTATGTTTGGGTCCCGGGTTTTTGGGACTGGGCCGGTAGCGACTACCAGTGGGTCTGTGGCTCGTGGGTGATCCCGCCCGGCACGGCGCGCGTATGGGTTCCGCCTCGTTACGACCAGCGCTTCTGCAAGTATTTCTACTACCGCGGCTATTGGCGCATCGACGGGCAAGCCTGACGGCCCGATAGCCATCTGGACGAAGCCCAAGTGAGACTCCCGTTTTGGATGCATCAACGCAAGATCGTTATTCTTCCTCCACTCCGTCAGCGTCTTCCCCCGCAGTCTTAACCGGGCCGGCATCGGACGCCGTCGCGTGGGCGGCCATGATGGCCGCGCGGATCTGCTCCGTCACGTCGGGATTGTCTTTCAGGAACGCTTTTGCGTTCTCGCGGCCCTGGCCCAGGCGGATGTCGCCGTAG
>JAJFVE010000137.1 GCA_021371965.1 Planctomycetaceae bacterium | reverse complement strand
CGTCGGCCATCAGCATCAGTTTGTGGCGGTCGCAGAAGGCCCGCAGCTTGGGCAGGAAATCCTCCGGCGGCATGACGGACCCGCCCCAGCCCTGGATCGGCTCGATCACGAACGCCGCCGCCTGCCCGCACGTCCCGCGGTCGAGGTACTCCTCGTAGAACGCGATGTAGCGGTCGGTGTCGATCGTGCCGTCGGCCTTCGTCCAGTGCGGGCGGTACGGGTCCGGCCGCGGGACCATGTGGAACCCCGGCGCCCGCGTGGGCCCGTAGACGCTCGAGCGGATGTGCGCCAGCGAAACCGCCCCGTACGTCTTGCCGTGGAAGTCGTAGAAGCACGAGATCATCTCGTGTTTCTTCGTCGCTGCGCGGCAGATCCGCAGCCCCGCCTCGACCGCCGCCGTCCCGCAGTCGTAAAACTGAAAGCCCTTCAAATCCCCCGGCAAGACGGCCGCCATCTTCTCCACCAGCCGCGTCTTGATCTCGGTAGTGAAGTCATGCGCATTCATCAGCATACCCGCATACTTGGCAACCGCGGCCGTGATCTTGGGATGGCAATGCCCCAACGTCGCCACATAGATCCCCGACGAAAAATCGATGTACCGATTCCCATCGACGTCCACCAGCTCGCACCCGCTCCCGGATTCAAACGCCACCGGAAACAGCTTCACCTGCTCGCTGAGCCCCTTGAAGTGCTTCGTGCATCGCGAGTGCAGAGCCCGCGACTTCGCCCCCGGCAATTCAGCCGTGACAACATGTGGGACCTTCTTGAGGTCGAGGGCGTACTTGGACGGATCATATTTGCTCATCAGGAGCATTCCTTTCAACTCACTAGAAGCCATCATTATACAGGGAAAGAATCTTCCGACCGGCTGCGGCTGAGCGCTCTTTTGGTGCGCGCGAGTCCTGTTTGTTCATCAGTTCCCACGCGCAATGGAGGCCATAGGCATCTTCCGGTGACATTGTGCTTGTAGTTTCGCTGAAAAGAGCGAATGTGGTTGATCCGACCATCCCGAGGCCTGCATCCTTTAGGTTATCGTAATCATATAGATACTTCAGAAGCCAGACTTGTCGAAGGTCATCAGTGGGGGGCCAGTAGAGTTCCCGCGTGTCATAGACTTCAATACTTGTTGGTGGACGCCCGAATTCGGTGGGGTATTCCAGCCAGGCGGACATCTCCGCTCTGGCCATGAAATCCGGTTCAATAGACTCGGGAATCATGTCCTCACGCCCAAGTTCTTGGAGATATTTCTGCGCTCTTGTCGATAGGGTGACATCAAGGCACTTTTCTTGGAGAACATTTAGTCCGCGCTGGTTGCCAGTGTGCGCACATGCCCAGGCTCCTTCGAGTTGCACGGCAGGAGATAGATGATCCATCGCCAGGGAAAAGAGAGCATCTCGCCCGGGGGACTGAAGGAATGGCAGCGCCGCCGTGGCGCTTATCGCGTTGGAGACATCATCTTCCTTATTGCTGCTTAACCAGGATTCAAGCTTCGTCCGACCTTGCTGCGAATCGAAAGGATGTTCCGCAAGTCCTCTTCCGCGGGCCAAAGTATTACACATATCCAAAAAGGCGATGCCGGCAAATCCGGATGGCAATGGATCACGGAGGCCGTCCAAGACAAGATTGGATGCCGCAGCGTCTTCGCTGACGATGCTGAATATGATCGACCAGAGATATTCACCCGCGTAGTCTTCACTCCGCGAGGCGGCCACGATTCTCTTGACGCCTTCGATGTAGCCGTACATGGCAAATATCTTCAACATAAAAAGCAGGTCGGACTTGTTCGCATCGGGATGCCCACAATGGCCATCGAAGATTCGCAGCAGCTCAGGCAATGCATTCTCTCGCATGTAAGACGCAACATCCGTTTCTTGCACTTCTTGACAAGCGGATGCCAGATCGTGAAGTTGGCTGATGAACTTATTTTTGGCAGGCTGGTGTGGCACAGTCGGATACTTCTGAAGATCCAGGCAGATCTTCTTTGCTGCCTTCATGTCCGTAATGTTGTCTTTCACGATTGCTCCCTTGCGACTGTTATCGGGTGATCATTCCTGTATCCCTGGTTCTGAAAATACAAACTCTCCATTGCTGTTGATCGTGACACAGGATAACCCGTCAAATCCTTCGGTTGCCACCGGCGGCACAAGGGCTCTGAGCGTGCGGATGAGGCCTTGAAGGGGGATGATCTTGCTGGCGGTGCGGGATTCGTTGCGGGTTCGGCAGGATTCCAAATCCGAGTCGAAGTAGTAGCCGATCACGCGGAAGCCGGCGGCTTTGGCGGCGGGGATGTAGCGGGCGCGGTCGGCGGGGGTCGGGTTGGTGTTGTCGATCACCATCGGCTGCTTGGCGGCCAGGCAGGCTTCAAACAAAACCTTTTCGCGATGGCGGGTCTTGAGCATGTCGAGGTTGATGCGCACGTGTGTGTCGAAGAACCGCTCGCGGAAGAACGTCGACTTCCCGCTGCCCTGCATCCCGATGAAGATTACCAGTTCCATTGATCATCCCATGCGAGCATTTGACGGCCCTGCAGCAGGCATTCTTGCCTATTGCGCGAGCTGAGGATAGGGTTATTTCTGAACAAGAAGTTACCACAATGGTCCCGGCGCGGCCTCGCTTCTTTCGCCCGCGACCAAGGGCGAATCGCGGAGTAAGATTCCTTTCACCACCGGGAGTTATCGGGATGCGGACAGTTCTTGTTCTTCAGGCGGGCGAGAACCGCCACCAGGCAGCCGCAGTGGCGGCAGGTGGTGGAGTACTGGAGGGCGTCGCAGGACTGGCAGAGTTTCAGGCGGCGCTGGATGATTGTTTCGTCGGCCTGGGGCTGGGGATGATCGCGCAGGTATTCTTCGAGGATGCGCTGGACCTCGTGCGGGGGGATTCGCACGCTGGTGCGGCAGGATTTACACAAGCTATCAGCCATCAGCTATCAGCTTTCAGTTAAAAAAAGACCCCAGACCTCTGGCTTGGGGCGCCAGGGGTCTGAGGCCCGAAGTCCTAAGCCTGCTTCTCTTCATGCTGAGAGCTGACAGCTGATAGCTGAAAGCTGCTCTTACGCTATTTCCAGCACCGCCACGCTTCTGGGGGGCAGCTTGACGGTCAGCTTGCCGGCCTTGAGGGTGGCGCCGTCGAAATCCTGGGGCTTGACGGCGTTGGGCTTGTCGAAGGTGTTGCAGGTGTTGATGGCCGGGGCGGTCAGGATCGTGCCGCTGACCTTGGCGCCGTCGGCGCCGCGGACCAGGCCGGAAATCTCCTGCGCCTTGTCGGCGTCCAGGTTGCACAGCGAAACGTGTACCTTGCCCTTGGCGTCCTTCGAGGCCGATGCGCTGACGGCTGGCAGCGTCACGTCCTGGCAGACGTAGTTGTCGCTCTCGAGGGCCATGTTGAGGGCGGCCGCATCCTGGTGCACCTGGAACATGTCGAAGACATGGTACGTGGGTGTCAGGATCATCTTCTTGCCTTCGGTCAGCACGACGGCCTGGAGGACGTTGATCGTCTGGGCGATGTTGGCGATTCGCACGCGCTTGCAGTGCTTGTGGAAGATGTTGAACGTCACGCCGGCGACCAGCGCGTCGCGGATGGAGTTCTGCTGGTACAGGAAGCCGGGATTGGTGCCGCTCTCGCAGGCATGCCAGGCGCCCCATTCGTCGACGACCAGCGGCACGGTCGCCTGCGGATCGTACTTGTCCATGATCGTGCTGTGGCGGGCGACGAACTCGTCCATCTGCAGGGCGCCGCGGAGCTGCCAGGCCCAGTCGATTTCCTCAAACTGCGTGGCCGAGCGCGAGTTCTTGCCCGAGCCACAGTAGTAGTGATAGCTCAAGCCCTGCATGCGGCCCATGCACTCGCGCATGAGCACATCGGTCCAGTTGTAGTTGTCATGCCAGGACCCGCAGGCGATGCGGAAGAGCTGGTTGCCGGAGAAATTGCGGCAGTACGTGGCGTAGCGGCGGTAGTTGTCGGCGTAGTACTCGGGGCGCATCGAACCGCCGCAGCCCCAGTTCTCGTTGCCGACGCCCCAGAACTTGATCTTCCAGGGCTTCTCGCGGCCGTTCTTTCGGCGCAGGTCCGTCATCGGGCTCTTGCCGTCGAAGGTGATGTACTCGACCCACTGCTGCATTTCCTGGACCGTGCCCGAACCCACGTTGCCGCAGATGTAGGGCTCTGTGCCGAGCTGCTCGCAAAGGTCGAAGAACTCGTGCGTGCCGAAGTGGTTGTTCTCGACGACGCCGCCCCAATGCGTGTTGATCATCTTGGGGCGCTTGCTCTTGGGGCCGATGCCGTCCATCCAGTGGTACTCGTCGGCGAAGCACCCGCCCGGCCAGCGCAGGTTCGGGATGCCCATTTTCTTGAGGGCCTTGACGATGTCGTTGCGGATCCCGCGCGTGTTGGGGATGCTCGACTTCTCGCCCGTCCAGTAGCCGTCGTAGATGCAGCGGCCCAGGTGCTCGGAGAAATGCCCGTACACGTGCTTGTCGATAGTCCCGACCGGTTGATCGGCGTTGATCCAAAGTTTGTTCATTGACTGTTCCTTTCGTGGAAAAGGCATTATCACTTGGGCTGGCGCGGTGTCAATATGTCGGGTCGAATGAGGAGAAGAAAAAACCGACGACGAGAACGAGGACGACGACGAGGACGATGAAACGGGATAGGGGAGTGCGGGATTACTGGATCGAGAAGATTAAGAGGATTGGGATCAGGGTCGAAGAGTTAGCGGCGGAGCCCGCCACGGCGGATCTTCGACTTGCTCCGCGCGTTTACAGGGTCTGAAAAACCGCGTCGAGCAAGCTCGACCGCTAACGTCCCCCTCGGGTCCCGTTTTTCGTCCTCGTCGTCGGTTGTTATCTTTTGAGACGAAACAAGTCCTACAGCCTGCGGTTCAATCTCAACAAGGAGCTATAACTATGCGCCTCAAAACAACGGTTCGTCTGGCGGTCGCGGCTGTGGCGTGTTTGTCGATTTGCGGCGGGGCTCTTGCCCAAGACAAGCCCAAGACGCTGGTCTATGACGGCTTTGCCACCAGCGTAGGGGCGGGGTCGTATCGCAATCATATTCGGCTGGTCGCTTCGGGCGGACCCCTCGCCGAGACGGTGGGGTTCGACGAGGCGCACGGATGGACGGGCAGCACAAGTCACCTCCTGAGCCGCTATGGGCGTGAGCTCAAGCACAGCTTGCTGGAGAAGACGGCCAAGGGTTCGCTTGGGCACAACACCTATAACGGTCAGCGATGCGTGGGGCGCATGCTGCCGACGGCCCCGATCTCGACCAGCGGCGTCTACACGCTGTGCCTGTTGTACGAGGCGTGGGAAAATCCCATGACCAAGGCCAAGGGCAAGAACGGCCACACCACCAATTTCGAAGGCGCGTACGATTTTATCGGCTTCGTTCCGGCCGAACCGGCCACCTCCGGCGACGCCCACGGCGGCGGCAACAACGGCGAGAAGGGTCTGAGCATCGGCCACTATGAGGACAACCTCTGCGTCTTCGCCGGCGGCAAGCGCTTCGTGATCGTGCCCAACTTCAAGCTGCAGACTGTGTACCTCCTGATGGCCGAGATGACCGTCAGCAAGGACGGCCCCGAGTTCATCAAGGGCTTCTACGCCATCGACGGCGACAAGGCTCTGACGGCCGCCAAGTTCAACGAGGACAATGGCGGCAAGGGCGCGCAGGCGGAAACCTGGGCGTCGGCGGACGATCTGGTTCGCTTCCAGATGTACCTCAAGGACGCCGAGGGGCTCTGGCCGCCGCAGGCGTCGATGAAGGACAGCGAGAAGACTGACTTCGACACCTGGGACGAGGTGCGGCTGATGGACGGCAAGGCCGTCGTGCCCGTGCCGCACATCCCCGCCCCCTCGGCGGTGGTGCCGCAGGAAGAGTTGCTCAAGGCGCGGCCGTCGCTGCCGGAGAAGCTGCTGGCGTACTGGAACTTTGATGAAGGCACGGGCGATGTCGCCAAGGACTCCGCCGGCAAGAGCGATGGCAAGATGGTCCGCTGCACGTGGGTAACCGACGGCGCTGCCGGCAAGGCGCTGAACTTCAAAGCCAATACCGGCGTGAAGTACGGCTACCATGAAGCCAGCTCAGTGTGCATTCCGCACGAGACGGCCGTCAAGAACGACCTGCCCTGGGAGCGCCACCACAAGTTCACGTACAGCGCGTGGGTGCGCGGCGGGGAAGACTTCAAGAATGGATCGGACATCATCACCAAGTCCAACGGCGCCAAGGCCACCGAGTCGATCTTCCGCGACATCAAGGGCATCGGCTTCATGATCACCGGCAATCATCTCGAGCTGGAACTGACCAACTCGATCAACTACCCGCAGCGCGACAACCGCCTGAAGGTCTGGGGCGGCCTGGACGTGCCCGGCGATAACAAGTGGCATCATGTAGCCGTCACGTACGACGGCACGAGCAAGGCCGCGGGCATCACCTTCTACGTCGACGGCGTGAAAGATGACAAGCCGCGCGTCGCGCAGGACCAGCTTATCGGCGACGTGGGCGTGACCAGCCCCTACGACATCGGCGGGCGCGATTGCCTGGACGAGAAGAGCGGATGGTCCATGCGCGGCGCAGCGTATGCCATGGTGGGCGACATCGACGAGGTCGGGATTTTCGGATATGTCCTCAAACCCGGACAGACGATCGCCATTCATTCGCTGCAGACTACCGACAAGCTCAAGTACAACCTCTCGCAGGCCAACGCGCTGATCGAACTGCACCGCAGCGGCAAAGGTTCCGCCAAGGTCGGTGATGTGACGTGGAGCTTTGCCTCGGGCCTCAAGGGCGAACTGGGCAAAATCACCGCCGAGGGCGGAAAGTTCTCAATCAAGCTCGACGACAGCGGGACGGGCGTTAAGAGCGAGTAGAAAAGTTGATTCACCGCAGAGTTCGCAGAGAACGCAGAGAAGAATAGAGATGGAGAAGGTTCTGATTTAATAACTTCCTCCAATCTCTGCGACCTCTGAGCTCTCTGCGGTGAATAGCTGTTTTTTCGCCCGAAATCCAAACTCCAGGGTGAATAGAATAGTTGCGTTCTATTTGATCTGGAGCACCTCATGCGGATTCAGGGCACGAAATATTGCTGGGGAATTGTTGTCCTCGTGCTGGCGTGCAGCGCCTGCGCGTGGGCGCAGAAACCGGTGACGCTGGCGTATGACGGGTTCATCGTCGCTAACGGCCCGGGCTCGTATCTGGAGCATTCGCGACCGTACGGGCAGACGCCGTCGCTGGGCGTTAGCGGGTTTGACCCGGAACTGGGCTGGCGCGGCAATACGGTTTTCTATCACTTCCGCACGAGCAAATTGCGGCACAATCTGCTCGAGGCCTCGCAGGGCGGAAGCCTGGGCCAGTGGGCGCGGCAGGGGGTTTCCATCGTTCATCGCCCGCTGGCGTTGCCGCCGTCGGCCAGGAGCGGCGTCTACACCTTCTGCCTGCTGGTCCGACCAGCCGTGCCCAACGACAAGCATTCGGTCACGGCGATGGGCATCGGCCCGCAGCGCGTCAAGGGTAAGGACGTCGATCAAGTCAGAAGCGCGGGGCTGGCGCTGGGCATCAGGGAAGATACGCTGTGCGTCTTCGCCGGAGGCAGCACTCTGCCGCTGGTGGATAATTATCAGAGCAGCCGCACGTATCTGCTGATGGCCGAGATGACCGCGCGGGCCGACGGGCCAGAACTCATCCGCGGATTCTGGGCTCTCGACGGGCAGAACCTGGTCGAGGCGCGATTCAACTCGCAAAACGGCGGCAAAGGCGCTCCGGTGGAAACCTGGACGCGGCCGGAGGACTTTGCGGACCTGGAACTCTTCGCCAGCGACCCCGCGCTGAGTGCTCCAGTGCAGGCCTCGCCCAATGATGTCGCTCGCAGCGACTTTGTGACCTGGGACGAGGTGCGGCTGCTGGACGGTCCCGCCAGCGTCCCGGTACCGGCGGACGGGCTCATCGCACCGGTCATCAGGGCCGCGCCCGCGCCTCCGCCGCCGGTGGCGCCCGACGTGCACGGGCTGGTGGCGTACTGGCCCTTTGACGAAGGTGACGGTGTGGTGGCCCACGACGCCGCGGGCGGCCGCATCGGCAGGCTGCAGCGTTGCTCGTGGATCGACGACGGCGTTCGCGGCTGCGCGCTGCGGCTGCAGGACCCGCCCGGAATGGTCAAGGCGCCGTCGCCCGGCGGGGCGGTTAGCGTCGCCCCGGCCGCGCCGCTGAGCAGCCCGCAGAGCGCTACGCTGACCCTCAGCGCCTGGGTCCGCGGCGGCCAGAGCCTCAAAGGCCGCTGGGCGATCCTGACGTGCGAGTTGGCCGGCGGCACGCGGCTGTCGCTGGCGATCGCAGGCAACAAACTCTGGCTCGAACATGGACAATCGCGGCGGGTGGCGGACGGACTGACGGTCGGCGGCGACAACCAGTGGCATCATGTCGCTGCCACCGTCAAGACCGCCGCCAAAGACGCCGACGTCGTCTTCTTCGTCGACGGCAAGCAGACTGCTGCCGCAGCGGCCGGGGGCAACGAGGCCTCACCCACGCTCCAGGATGGCTCAGCCGCCGCCGACACTTACGCCTGGCGCCTCGGCGGCCAGTGGGACAAAGCCGACGCCCCCGCGGACATCGACGACGTGGGCATCTTCGACCGCGCCCTGACCGCGGGGCAGGTCCAGGCGATCCACTCGATGGCCCTGACGCGGTTCCTGCGATACGACCTCGACCAGGTCAACGGGCTGATCGAACTTCACGCAGCCGCCCAAGGCAGCGTCAAAATCGGCAACAAGACCTGGAAGCACGTCAAGGGCCTGAAGTCCGACCTGGGAAAAGTGATCTCCGCCGACGGCAAGTTCTCGATCAAGCTGGCCGCCGACGGCTCGGGTGTCCAGAGCAACTGACGGAGCGGTGGTGAGTTGTGTGTGATGAGTGAAAACTCACAACTTTTTCACGGCAGTTTTTCCTTGAAGTTTTGGCGTATTGGAGTAGACTACATTCCTTGGGCCTGAATGCCCCGTTGATTTTCCCAGGAGAGCCGGCTTCACACGCCGGCGGGAAGCAGAGACGGAGGCGGGCACATCTTGGCCTAACGGTTCTGGGCGCCTATTTTATGCGGTCTGCTTACGCGCATCTGTTAGGGCTGTTGAGCCCTTGATCAATGGCATTTTTGAAAGGATCAACCGATGAGGACGATACTGGCGACAATTCTGATGATTGGATGCGTAGTGGCGTTTGCGGGTGGGGCATGGGCGGATGAGTGGAATACCAGTCAATCGGGCGACTGGTCGGATCCTGCCACTTGGGGCGGGGCGACCCCTGTTGGCGGCCCGCCCGCAGGCGACTATGCGCGGCTGTGGCACTCCGGTATCGTCTTCGATGCCGCTGCGACCGATGGGATATGGGGATTTGTCTTTGGCGATAATGCCTCTCTGACCCTCCAGAAGGACATCCATGTTGCGACGCATGCGCGTATCGGAGGGTACGGCAGCAACTCAACATTGAACTCCAACGGACACGACATCTACTCTGGCGACTTCATGTCGCTGGGAGTCTATGTCTATGGCGGCGCGACCCCGAATACCACGCTGACCGGCGGCGGGAAGGTATTCGTCACCAACGGTCTGACTGTCGGCGGAGGCAATGCCTTGGCCGAGATCAGCGGTGGGACAGTCGGTTCAGTCAAGATGGGCGATTGGGGCGATGGCAATACGCTACGGATAACTCAGAATTCGGGCCAGCAGGATGGCTTGACCGTCAGCAGCGGTTCTATTACGTTCTCGGGCAGCAACATCATTGATCTGCAATTCGCCGCTCCGTCTGCCGATGGACTGTACTGGGCCCTGCGATTGGCAGGCAGCCATACGGGCGAATTGGAAACCCTCCATACCGCCGGAACACTGACATGGACGGCCCCTTACGTCATCTCGGTGTTCGAGCAGGATGGCTACACGTATGTCGGCAATCCCAATGTGGTCGGCACTCCCGAGCCGGCGACCATGAGCCTGCTGGCTATCGGCGGCATTGCAGCCCTGATTCGGCGCAAACGCCGATAAGCTTCAACGTCGGTACATATATTGCGTGCGGGCGCCTTCACGCGAGGCGCCCGCCCGCTTCATTGCGCGGCCAATCCCGCAAGGGTGCGACCAAACCTTCTGGCAGCACATAGCAGTAACGACTTTGCCACAGAGACCATGGCGCGGGGGGGGGGGGGGGGGGGGGGGG
>JAJFVE010000135.1 GCA_021371965.1 Planctomycetaceae bacterium | reverse complement strand
GTCGGCGACGCGGCCTACCTGCCCGGCCTCGGGGTCCACCGGCGCGGCCGTGGGCGAGGGGAAGCCAGGGTCACGGGCGGGAGCCGGGAAGAGGCGGACGGTGCTCTGCTCGAGCTTCTCGTC
The DNA here is from genome assembly GCA_021371965.1 of Planctomycetaceae bacterium. The sequence continues at coordinate 2,867 of JAJFVE010000135.1, read as the reverse complement.
GGACAGGAGCCCCCGCTGGTTATCGGAATCAGTCCAGGCCTCCGCGAGCGTGGCGGTGTCGCCGTAGCGCTCTTTCAGCCAGTCGTTCCACATGCCCTGAAGCTGCTCGCGATAGGGGGAGACCATAGTCTGCCAGTCTTTGGCGCGGATGAAGAGACCGTTCTCGTCGCAGAGCTCGACGAGGCAGACGGTGGGGTCCTGCGCGTAGGAGAGGCGGGTGTATGGGTTGATATGATCGATCAGGAGCTTGCGAGCGTACTGCTGCTGCAGCATGATCAGGCGGCGGTCGAAGAAGGCGTAGGGCTTGGCGCCGCGGCCGAGGGTGGGGCCACCGGGGACGTCCTCAGCCTCGTGGAAGGTGCGGTAGTCGAGGAGGTCGAGGTAGACGTAGATCCCCCGCTTGCCGAGTTCGGAGATCCAGTAGTCGAGCAAGGCGAGCTTGCCAAGGTCGAAGCGCTCGGAGGAGCCCGCGGCTTCTTTGGGCAGCAGGCCCTCGAAATCGTCGAAATGGTGGAAGCGGACGAGGTTGAAGCCCGCCCGGTCTATGGTGTTGATGGTCTCATCGATGACAGGTTTGGGGACGAAGACGGAGCCTTTGGCGATGTTGATACCCCAAAAGCGGGCGCGCTTGCCATTCTCGAAGTAGAAGTGGCCGTCCTTGCCCGCGAACATGTCGCCATTGAGGCCAGTGGTCCGGTCGTGGAGGTAGCTGAAATCCACCAGGGAGGAGGCAGGGAAGTCGGTCTGGTTGGGGTCGAGCGTCACGGGCTGTGGCTCGGGGGCTTCCGCGGGTGGGGCGCCGAGGGCGAGGGTGGTGGTGAGGAGGAGGACCAGGACGATCAGGATTATGGCGCGCCGGGCCGGATGCCGACGGTGAGGCTGTCGGCATTCGGCCCCTCCATGTGGCGCTACGGTCGCGCGGGGACTGCAAACGGTCTCGCGTGGAGCGCTCCTAATGGTGTCACAGTGGGTAGCGGGTTGCGGCACCCGCCCGGCTGGAAGCCGGGCTCCGTTGGCGGTGCGCTCGCGGCTGGAAGCCGCTCGTACGGCCTTGGGGATGGTGGTCTGCCACGCCCGCCCGGCTGGAAGCCGGGCTCCGTTGGCGTTGCGCTCGCGGCTGGAAGCCGCTCGTACGACTTTTGAGACTTGCTGTGCGGGGGTCATCAGAGCTTCCACTCGAGGGGATAGGTTAGGGGGCGCTCGACCCGGAAGGGACGGTGGGTGGTGAGCGCCGACACGGTGTCCATCTTCAGGCCGCGCTGGGCGAGAGCCGGCAGGAGCAGCGGGAGAACCTCGCGGGTTTCGTCGAAGCCGTTGTGGAGCAGGACGATGCCGCCCTGATCGAGCTTGCGAAGCATGTTCGGGAGGATCTGCTCGCCGGTCTGGCCGGGGTAGCTGGTGATGTTCTCGTTCCAGAACACTGTCGAGAAACCGGTTTCAGTGACGGCCTCGCGGACCTGGGGATCGTAGTTGCCGCCGGGTGGACGGAAGAGGGTGACGAACTCACCACAGGCGCGGCGAATGACCTGGCGGCTCATGACAAGCTCGCGCTCGACGCCGAGCTGGCTGATCTGGCGCAGGTTGGAGTGCGTGTACGAGTGGCTGCCGATCTCGTGGCCGCGGCGGAGGATCTCGCGGGTTAGCTCGGGGTACATCTCGACCTGCTTGCCGACGAGGAGGAACGTGGCCTTGGCGTTGTAGCGGTCCAGGAGGTCGAGTATCCATGGGGTGAGGATCGGGTGCGGGCCGTCGTCGAAGGTCAGGGCGACAGTCTGGGGCCGAGGGAGGGCGTGGATCTCGTGCTGCTGGACGGCGTTGGTCAGGCCGAGCTTGCGGTAACACAGGAGGAGGTCGCCACGAATGCACGGGAGGGTGCACTCGTAGGAGAAGGCGTACTCGTAGGCGTCGATGGCTTCCTGCAGGCGGCCCTGGGCCTCGAGGGCATGGCCGACCAGTTGGGCACGCAGGAGGGGATGGGCGCGGAGTACGAGCAGGCCCTGCAGGAAATCGGCAACACCGGCGCGGGTGGTGCGCTCGCTTTCGCTGAGGGTGCGCTGGGCATTCGCGACATTGACGACGATCGAGGCGGTCTTGACGATGGTGCCGTCGGCGCCGTAGCCATCGACGCGGATCTCGCGGAGGCCATCGCGGGCGAGGGTGGTGTCCACGTACAGGCGGAAGGGACTGCTGTTGGTCATGCCGGAGAACTGCTCGTCGATGAGCAGGGCGACGTACTGGACCCCGGCCTCACGGTCGCAGAAGATGCTGACCTCGGAGCGGCCGGTCAGTCGGGCGCCGGGCTTGGGCCACTCGATGTTGAAGGTGTTGTCCCCGCGGCTGAAGTAGGCAGGAGCGGCGGGCGTACCGGTGCCGGTCGCCGGGGCGGTGCGGGTGCCGGGGCGAGACCGTTTTTGAGATATGCGAGGCGCAGGCCATCGTCGAGGCGGTTGTCTACGGCATAGCGGGCGCCAGCAGAGTAGAGCGGCGAGCAGGCGACGATACCGAGGGTCTGGGGGACGGTCGGAAGCGGGAGGCTAAGGGCATCGAGCGCCTCGGCGGGACGGTTGCGGGCTATGAGCGTGGCGGCGAGGACCTGCAGGGCGAGTTCGTGCGCGGGCTGCTCATTCAGGGCGGTCTGGGCCTCGGCGCCAGCGACGTCATACAGGCCAAGGATACAAGCGACCTGCGCCTCGGAGGCACGGATCGAGGCGCGCTGGGGGCCTTCGTAGGCGAGGGCGAAGCGGTAGTGCTCGAGAGCCTCGTCATAGCGGCGGGCGAGGTAGGCAGCGGTGGCTTTGCCTACATGGGCAGCGGGATCGGTGCCATCCAGGACCAGGGCGCGGTCGAAACAGCCTGAGGCGGCTTCC
>JAJFVE010000132.1 GCA_021371965.1 Planctomycetaceae bacterium | reverse complement strand
AAGACCATCTAACGTCGCGAGTGGCGCTAATCTGAAAAAACAGACTGTCCATGAGGCCCACTCCGTAAAGTTTCTGTAAGTCTTTTGATTCAAGACACCTCTGCGGTCTCTGCGATCTCCGCGGTGAAATATCCGGGTTAGTCTGAGTGCTACTGGTCCAGGCCGGGCAGGCGGGCGATGACGGCGTCGATGGTGTCCTGGGCCAGCAGGTCCTGGGCGATCTGCTGGGCCTGGGCCAGGGTCATCTGCGTGATCTGCTGCTGGACGGGCGGGAGGAACTGGGGGTCCAGGCTCAGGGCCCGCACGCCGATGCCGATCAGGAACGGCAGGTATGCTCCCACGTGGGCCATCTCGCCGCAGATGGAGACCTCGCGCCCGGCCGCGGCGCCTGCCTGGGCGATGCGATGCAGCGAGCGCAGCACGGCGGGATGGTGCGGCATGAAGTAGGAGGCCACTTTTTCGTTACCGCGGTCGACGGCCAGCAGGAACTGGATCAGGTCGTTGGAGCCGATGCACAGGAAATCGGCGTGGCGGGCGATGGTGTCGATCATCTCGACAGCCGAGGGCACTTCGACCATCACGCCGACGGCCGGGGCGCTGTTATGCGGCAGGCCCAGGGCGGCCAGCTCTTTCAGGCACGCGTCGAGGGTGGCCTTGGCGCGCAGGAAATCGTCGACCGAGGAGATCATCGGAAACATGATGCGCAGGGGCGCGTCGGCGCCGGCCCGCAGGATGGCTCGCAGTTGCTGGCGGAAGATATCGTCGTGGCGGAAGGAGAAGCGGATGGACCGCAGCCCCATGGCGGGGTTGCGTTCGACGGCCTCGTCGAAGAACAGCAGCAGCTTGTCGGCCCCGATATCCAGGGTTCGGAACGTCACCTCCTGGCCGCGGAAGCCTTCGATCAGGCGTCGATAGATGGAGACTTGCTCCTCTTCGGAGGGCGGCGTGTTCCTGACCAGGAAGGGGAACTCGCTTCGGTACAGCCCGACGCCCTCGGCCCCGACGAATCGGGCCAACTCGATATCGGTCAGCAGGTTGATGTTGGCCAGCAGGCGGATGCGCGTTCCGTCGCGGGTGGCGGTGGGTTCCTGGGCCGCCGGCGGCGCCGCCTGGGCGGCCACCTGGTTGCGGGCGGTCTGACGCTGCGAAAACCGTTCGACGATGTCATCGGTGGGGCTGATATAGATGTTGCCGATGTCGGCGTCGAGCAGGACGGGCGTGCCCTCGGGCAGCTCCAGCAGCGTCGGGTCGTCGGCGATGACCATCGGCACGTGCAGGCTGCGAGCCAATATCGACACGTGCGACGTGACCCCTCCGCTGGTCTGCACGATCCCGCCCACTTCCGCCGATGCGAGCTTGACGATGTCCGAGGGGTACATCTCGCGGGCGATGATGACGGCCGAGGCCTCGTCGGTGCCGGCCTCGAGCCGCATGCCCATCAGATTGGCCAGGATGCGCCGCACCACGTCCTCGACGTCGTGCTCTTTCTCGCGCATGTAGGCGTGCGGGCTGGCGGCCATCAGGTCCGAGTATTTGCGTCCGACCGTCAGGACGGCCTGGGGCGGATTCTCGCCGTTGTCGATGCGGGTGCGCATCTCGCCGATGAAGGCGGTGTCCTTGAGCATCATCAGGTGGGCCTCGAAGATCAGCGAGGCGATCTCCGGAACGCGCTGACCAAGGCGGACCTGGAGCCCCTGGAGCTGCTCGGCGGTGGCCTCCATCGCCTTTTGAAAATCTGCCAGGGAATATGAACGCGCCCCCAGCGCTTCGGTGAACAGGCGGTGGTACGCGCCGTGGTCGTGGATCAGCGCCGGGCCGTGGGCGAACCCCTTTGAAGCGATCTGGCCCTTGACCATTCGCGAGGCGGCCTGAGGCCGCTCCGCCGTAGCCTCATCGTGCGCCTTGGGAACGCTCATCAGGATGCGGGCGTTCTCGATCGCGCCGGCCAATTGCGACGTGGTGGCCTTGACGGCCAGGACGTCTTCGTCGTTGAAAGGGTGCTCGCGCGAGCGCTGCACGACCAGGACGCCGATCTTCTCGATGCCTCGCTGGATCGGCACGGCCAGGAACGCGTCGAACGGCTCTTCATTGATTCCCTGGAAGGGCTTGAAGTTGGGGTTGTCGCTGGCGGTCTTTTCGCGGACGGCTCGCAGTTCGCGCAGGGCCATTCCGGTCAGGCCCTCGGTGATCTTCATGCGAACGCGCCCCACCGACTGCGGGGCCAGGCCCCAGGTCGCCTGCAGCACCAGTTCCTGCGTCTTGGCCTCGTAGAGGTATATCGAGCAAACGTCGCAGCGCAGATGGTCGGCCACCAGTCCCACGATCTGCGTGAGGTAGGCGTGAATGTCGGCGCTGCCGGCCAGGCGGGCGGCAAACTCGCTGACGTCGCAGAGGAGGCTCAGATGTTCTTTTTCCGACGCGGCCATTACGAGGCGTTCCTCCGGGTCAGGCCTGAGAATGCCAGGCCACTATACGTCGATGCCGCGGCGAAGTCCAGAAACCCTGCCGCTGAGCAGTGTGGCCATATCATCGTAGGGAACGTAGAATTGCTGCGCAGGAACTGGTACAATTTCCCCCGCCTGAGGGCACTAATAAAGGATTGTTTATGTCAGCAAGATTGAACTGTGCGGCACTGGCAATTGCAGCAGCGGCATTGCTTACGGGATGGGCCGTGGCCCAGGCGGACTGGCCTTGCTGGTCGGGCGCCGACCGCAGTAATCGCAGCGGCGAGACGGGTCTGCTCAAGGCCTGGCCCTCCGGCGGGCCGACCCTGCTGTGGAAGGTTCAGGGGATCGGCTCGGGTTACTCCAGCCCGATCTGGGTGGGTGACAAGATCTACATCACCGGCGACAAGGGAGATGATCTTGCCCTGACCTGCCTGGACAGCGCCGGCAAGAAGCTCTGGAGCAAAGTGGTCGGACCGGCCTTCAAGGCCTCGTGGCCGGGCTCGCGCTCAACGCCGACGTATGACGACGGTCATCTGTACCTGGTCTCGGGCCTGGGCGAAGTGGGCTGCTACGACGCCAAGACCGGCGCGAAGGTCTGGACGCGCAAGTTCAGCGAGTTCGACGGCAAGCGTCCGCCGTGGGGATTCTCCGAATCGGTGCTGGTAACGGGCGACCTTGCCGTCGTTACCCCCGGCGGCTCGGCGTGCATGGTGGCCTTTGACAAGAAGAGCGGCAAGACCGTCTGGCAGAGCGGCAAATTCGCGGCCGCCCATTACTGCTCGGCAATCGCCGTCGAGTACAAGGGCGTCTCGATGATCATCAACGGCACCAGCGGCGGGCTGATCGGCGTGGACGCCAAGACCGGCAAGATCCTCTGGACAAACGCCTTTGCCGCGGGCAACACCGCCAACTGCCCTTCGCCGAGGTTCTCGGACGGGTATGTGTTCTGGGCAGTGGGATACGGTAAGGGCGCCGTGTGCGTGAAACTCGACGTCGCCGGCGGCAAGGTCAACGCCACCGAGGCCTACCAAAGCAAGGACATGGTCTGCCACCACGGCGGATTTGTCATCGACGGCGGATACGTCTACGGCGACAACGGCGGCGGCGTTACCTGCATCGAACTGGCCAGCGGCAAGACTAAGTGGAAGAACGCAGCCCTGGGCAAGGGCTCGCTGACCTGGGCCGATGGAATGCTGTATCTCTTCGGCGAGAAAGACGGCGAGGCCGCCATCGCAGCGGCGTCGCCGGAAGCGCTCAAGATCACCGGCAAGACGAAGGTGGCGGGCAAAGGACCGAGCTGGGCGCATCCCGTTGTCGCCAACGGCAGCCTGCTGCTGCGATACGACGACAATCTGTACGTCTACTCGATCAAAGCGAAGTAACTTTGGAGTTGTGAGTTGTGAGTTGTGTGAAAATCTCACCACTCACACCTCACAATTTTCCTCAAACTTTCGGCCTTTTATGCCTTTACAGCCCGGCGACATGTGATATACTAATTCGTGGAGAGGCGTCCCATGGATGGGAAGTGAGGAAGCACGTCTGTACGCTTAGGTAGCAGAGGGTTCGGAGGCCGCAGAATCCCGGTTGGGTTCTAATTTGTCCGGTAATGGTCCGGACAGGCGGCTACGAGTGCTCAATAGAATCAAATTACCTGAACCAGAAATGATCTCGATTTCGCCGGCCATGCGCCAGGTGACTGAGCTGATCGACATGGTTGCCCAAAGTGACTGCTGCGTCCTGGTCGAGGGCGAAAGCGGCACTGGTAAAGAGCTTGTTGCCAAGCGGTTGCATCAAAAGAGCCCGCGGGGCTCAAAACCGTTCATCCCTACCAACTGCGCTGGAATCAGCGAAACCCTGTTTGAAAGCCAGTTCTTCGGACACGTTCGCGGCGCCTTCACCGGCGCCGACCAGGCCATGCTCGGTCTGGTCCGTAGTGCCGAAGGCGGAACGCTTTTCCTGGACGAAGTGGGCGAAATCCCGCTGAGTCTCCAACCCAAGCTCCTACGCGTGCTCCAGGACGGCGAAGTGATGGCCGTCGGAGCGACGGCCCCGGTCAGGGTCGACACGCGATTCGTGGCGGCGACCAACCGCAGCCTGGCCCAGGAAGTCGCTGCCGGCAAGTTCCGCACCGATCTGTTCCACCGCCTCAACGTCGTCTGCCTGCGTCTGCTGCCCCTGCGCGAACGCAAGGAGGACATCGAGCCGTTGATGGACCACTTCCGCCAGCGATGTGCGATGCGGTATCAGCGCCCGGCTGTGCATGTCAGCCCAGCCGTGCGGGCGGTGCTTCAGGCCTACAACTGGCCGGGCAATATCCGTGAGCTGTCGAGCTGGGTCGAGCGGCTCTATGCCACCGGGCAGGATGCACAAGTGCTTGCCCAGTCGCTGATCTCGCAGCAGGACGCCCCCGAGGCCGCCGAAGCGCCTGCGGCCGTCATGACCATGGAACAGGCCGAACGCATGGCCATCGCCCGCGCGCTCAAGGCCACCAACAACAACCGCTCCCAGGCCGCCCGCATCCTGGACATCAACCGTGCCACGCTGCTGAGGAAGCTGGACCTCTATCAGATAGCGTAAAGAACTCGCCGCCCCCCCCCCTCGCGACCGCCGCCGCATCCTTAAGGATGCGGCGTTTTTTTATCAACGCTCTCATCTCTCAGCCATGAGCTCCCGGTCTTGTTGAGAGCTGATAGCTGACGGCCACTTCTGAGCCCCTGCCGCAAATTGCCACAGGCGCCCTGGAGCGCCTCGCGGCGCGCGCCGCAGAATGAACTATGTCTTCTACGGTCTGCCGCGGAGGGGGAGATCTATATAAGTTGTTTTTATTAAATTAGTTATGCCTCTTGCGCCTCCCTCTGTCGGTCTTTGGCACGGTCGTTGTTATTACACGATTGCCGGCGAGTGCCGCCGGCGAAGCGGCTTAGAAAGGATCGCCTTCATGACTAACACAGCAGCAAATAACGAGATCGTGCTCTTCCACGCCGGCCAGGGCCTGGTGCTCCAGGTGGCCCAGTGGATTCGCCGCCACAGCCGTCACTCCTTGAGGCTCGTCTCGGCCAAGACCCCGATCGCGATTGAAATGGCCTTGAGCAGCGCCGCTGTCGTTATCGTCGACGCAACGGTTGACGGCGACTTGGCGCTGGATGTGCTGGAGATCGCCAACGAGCGGCTCGGTCGTCAGCACGTAGGCGTCTACACCGAAAAACTCCGCGACGACCTGGAGATCCAGGTCCGCCTGCGGGGCTCGCTGCTGCTGGCTGGACCCATGAGCCCGATGGAGTGGGAAGGCTTCTTTGAGCCCCTCGTCGGTGCCGACGTCGCCAAGGAAGACGCGAAGGAATCCCTTTCATCCGCGGAGAGCAACTAGCGGATTTACGCTGAACTGAGCAGCCCGCTGAGGCTGCAGACCGACGAACGTAATTGGCTTTGATAAAAGAACTTAAGAATTAGAGTCCAATGCGGACTTAACCGAATACGACCACTAGCGGAGAAATGCAATGAAGACCATGACGACAAAACTGATGCTGGGACTGATTCTGACCTCTGCCGTGATTGGTGCCGCCTCGAATGCCCGTGCCGAGCTCATCGGCGACGTGGAGTTCCCGCAGGGAGCGCTGTCCTTCGCCGATGCGGTTGTGAGTTATACGCCGCACATTGACACTCCGGATCCCAGCACTCTAACGGGCGAATCGCCTGATCTGCGATGGCGCAATCCCAATGATGCTCTGGGCACGCCGAACTATGTGCCCCCGACCACCGATTACGGCCTTGACCAGTTTGTCTCGCTGGGCAACGGCGGCGAGTTGGTCCTGCAGTTCGTGAACAACAAGCTCACCGGCAGCGGCAACGCCAATAATGACCTGTACATCTTTGAATGCGGTGCGGTGAACGAGGCCACCTTTGTGTGGATCAGCCAGGACGGAACGAACTGGCTGTCAGTCGGCGGAACCATGGCCGGCGGCACCCGCGGCATCGACATCGACCCCTATCTGGTGACGGCCAGCCTGCCTTACACGACGCAGTTCAGCTACGTCAAACTGCAAGACGACGTGAATGACGTTCCTGCGGGTCCTTCCGGCCCTCTGCCCTACGGTGCCATCGCCGGTGCCGACATTGACGCGGTGGGCGCGATCTCCTCGGTCCCCGAGCCGGCCACGCTGGTGCTGATGGCCGTGGCGGGAACCATCCTGGTCGTCCGCCGACGCCAGGCCCGCAAGAACGTCCTGTAAAGCTCGCAGACAAACAAGAACTCTAACCACTGACACTGAGAAACGACCATGACCACGCGAACACACAACCTGAAGAACAACAGCCAACTGGCGGCTGCGGTGCTCGCGAGAACCTCCTCCCCGGCCAGCCGCAACGCGGGGAGAACCCAGAATCTGCCGGAAACGTCCGTTCAAGAAGCAGCACGTCGGCCGTCACGGTCCAAAGTCGGAGCTACTGCCATGACTCGTCAAACGAACAGCCTCCAGCGTATCGCCGGCCTGCTGATGGCCGCCGCCCTGATGGCGACGATTTCTTCAACGGCCCGGGCGGAGATCATCGGCGACGTGGATTTTCCTGCCGGCGCCCTGTCGTTTGCCGACGCGGTGGTCAGCTACAACCCGGCGATTGACACGCCCGAGTCGCCCGATCCGAATTGGCGCGATGCGGCTGACGCCTTGGGCGCGCCCAACTTCACGTCGCCGCCCTCCGGTGCGGCCACCCACAACATCGGGCAGTTCGTCTCGCTGGGCAACGGCGGATACCTGACGGTCCAATTCACCGACAACGCCCTGACCGGCAGCGGCGACAGCAGTGCCGACCTGTACGTCTTTGAAGTGGGTCCGGTCGTCGAGGCCAGCTTTGTCTGGATCAGCACCGACAACGCCGAATGGATATACGTTGGACGCATCCAGGGCAGCGCGCGAGGCATCGACATCGACGCGGCGCTGGCCGCGGCGGGCCTGGCCTCCACGACGAGATTTCAGTACGTGACGATCCAGGATGACCGGATGGACTATCCGGCCGACCGGTACGGCTTCTACGCCGGCGCCGACATCGACGCCATCGGCGCCATCTCCAGCGCCTCGATCATCGACGTGCCCGAGCCGGCGACGCTGGCGCTGCTGACGCTGGGCGGGGCCCTGATCCTGGTCAAGAATCGCAGCCGCCGCCTCAGCTAACGAAACGGCACTTTCGCCGAGGAACTTTCATGGTCAGCAAATCACAACAATTTGAAGAGATCGTCCTGGTGTGCCCCTCGGCTTCGCTGGTGCGGCAGTTGGGCGACTGGGCCCGCAAAGATGAACGCTACGCCCTGTGCCTGTACCCGGGCAGGAAGACCGACGGGTTCGCCCGCGCGCTGGGCGCGGCCAACCGCACGATTATCGACGCCTCCGAAACCGCCGGCGACGCGATGGAGGCCCTGGAAACCGCTTTGCAGATAACGCCGCGCCCGATGGTGTACGTCGAGTCGGCCCAGGACGAGCTGGCCGTCGCTCTGGCGCCGCGCGGGGCGGCCGTCCTGCACGGACCGCTCGACGCCTCGCAGTGGACAGACGTGATCGAGGGACAGTGCCAGTGACCCCAGCCCGGCGACGCTGATGCCGGTTGCTTATTTGATTCCGGAGGAAGAGCTTTGGAGCCGACCTCTCGCTCCGCGGCGCCGGTATGGCCGCTGACGCGATGGGAAGGGAGTGTGCGGAGGTTGTGGTGCAAGCTTGCCAACGGAGGGCGCGGCGAAGTGGCGACACTTCGCCGCGCCTGGCAGGCTCCCATCCATGTGGGGCATTGACAGGCGATGGCCTTCCCGCCAGAATGCATGTCGCCGGCCGCTGGGCCGGTCTGTTTGACGCCACTGGAGTGCGCCGATGCCAATGCCAACGCCGCCGGTCCCGCAAGGGGCCCTGCCGATCCCCAAGTTGGACTGCATCGATTTCACCTCGCCATTCACGGCCGCCTACCTGGGCAATGGCCTGATCGGTCTGCGCCCGCAGGCCAATCCGCTCCTGCCGGCGCAGGCAATGGTGACTGGCCAGGCTTCCACCGGCGCCGGCGACGCCTCGCTGACGGCGGCGTATCCCTTTGCGGTCAATATCGTCGCCGGCGGCGCGGGCCTGCAGGAAAACCCCCGCCGGGTCACGGTCATCAAGCAGAGCCTGGATATGGCCACGGGCGAATTGACCACGCACATGAAGTTCGCCGCCTCGGAAACCCTCACCCTCGACATCCAGGTGCTGCAGTTTCTCTCGCGCAGCGCCCCTTGCCTGGCCTGCCAGGAAATCCGCCTGACCGCCTCGTCGCAGACCCAGATCGAAGTGATCCCGCAGGTCGGCTCGCCGGCGGCCGCCGGACTGGCGCTGGCACAGGCCGCCCCACGCGCCTACAACGTCCAGGGCGGGCAGACTTGCGTGGTGCACACGCTGGCGGCAATCGTGCCCTCAGCATATCACCCGCAGCCGCAGGCGCACGCCCAGCGCCTGGCGGCCTGGGCAGGCGCAGCGGGCTTCCAGGAGCTCTCCCGCCTCAATCGCCAGACGTGGCTGGACCTCTGGCAGTCGCGAATCCGGATCGTCGGGGACGTGGCCGCTCAGCGAGCCCTCGACGCGGCGTTCTTCTATCTGCACTCCAGTTGCCACGCCTCGTGCCTGTGCGGCACGGGTCCGATGGGCTTGAGCCTGGCCGAGCCTTACGGCGGCCGCGTGCTCGACGACATGGACTACTGGCTCCTGCCCGCCGTGGCGCCGGCGGCGCCTGACGCGGCGCTGGCGATGTTGCGATACCGCCTGGCGGCGCTTCCGGCGGCGAGGGCGGCAGCGCACCTGCTGGGCCTGCAAGGGGCGCTGGTTCCGCTGCAAGCCTCCGCCGGCGGCGGCGAGGAAGCGTGCCCGCCCTCCGACGCCGCGGCTGGCGATCACCGCTCGACCCCGCGCGTCGCGCTGGCGTTTTGGGAGTACTACCTCGCCACCGCCGACGAAGATTTCCTTCGCCGGGCGGTCTGGCCCATACTGTCGGACTTCGCCCGCTGGATCGAGAGCCGCGGGCGGTTCACCGCCGCGGGCTTCGAGATCGTCAACGCCGATGGAACTCGCAACGATCCCGAGATGAACATCCTGTGCCGCATGGCGCTGGTGGCCGCCAGCCACTGCGCCGCGGCGATCGGATACGATCCACCGCCGGCGTGGACACGCCTTGCCGGGGCCATCGTGATTCCGTTGGACCGCCAGACGGGCCTGATCGCCCCCGGCCAGCGCGAGTCGTTGGCGCCGCTGCTGCTGCACGATCCTTCGGAATATGGCGCCGTCGACGCGGACCTGCTGCGCCGAACGCTGGAACGCGACGAGCAACTGCGCCAGGTCCAGCCCGCCGCGCCCGAGGCGGGCCATGCAACCGTCGCCCGCGCCGTCGCCGCCGCCATCGCCGGCGACCGCGCCAAGGCCGCACAAGTGTTCCATGATCTCTGCGAGCAGACCTGGTCCGCCCCGTACGGACTCTGCGCCGCCCTTCCGGGACATCCCCAGGGCGAGCACCTCACGACGCACGCGGCGATGCTGATGGCCGCCATGTACGCCTTCACGGGCCTGCGCATCAGCAGCGGCGACTGGGCCCGATATCCCGCGCGGCTCCCGGAATCCTGGCAGAAGATCGAGATCGGCCGGCTCTGGGTTGGCGGAGTCCCGATGCGCGTGACGGCCGTCAACGGCCAGCGAGCCCGACTCGCCCAGCAATAAGATTTGCCACAAAGTTCATGTCTTTGTGCCTTTGTGCCCTTGTGGTTAAGTTCCCCAATCTTACGGTTTGGCCGGGGCGTTCTTGGGCTTGGCCATGTCGACGTACATAGGCAGATAGCGGTAGTACACTTCCAGCGACAGCGTCGCCATCGCCGTCGTGATGACGCGCCCGGTGTAGCTGCCGTAGGTGTCGTTGGGGTCCCAGCTGCCGGCCGGGTCGCCCTGCATGATCTGCGAGGTCAGCAGCAATTTTTGAATGTCCGAGTTCCACTTTTCCCAGCCCTCGCCCTGGTGCTGATACATCGCCAGGCAGGCGTAGTACCAGTAGTAGAAGTTGCGGGGGCCTGTGCTGGGAAGGTTCTCGCCGAGGTACTTGGCCGACTCGTCCATCCGCGGCAGCGTCGGGGGCAGGCCCATGAGCTGCTGGCAGAACATGCCCTCGGCCACCATCGCCGGGCTGCTGGCGCCTTTGCCCGTGTAGCCGTACAGGCCGCCGTGCGTGCCGCCGCCGACTCTTTCCAACCATCCCCGCGCTAGTTCAAAGGGCTCTTCGGGAATATCCAACCCCGCCAGGCGGGCGCTCTTGAGGGCCATCACCTGCCAACCGACGACCGAGGTGTCGGAGTCGGAAGGCGCTGAAGTATATCGCCAACCGCCCAGTTGCTTACTCTGAGCCTTGAGGATCACGGCGATGGCCTTCTTGACCGGATCCAGCAGCTCCGGGTCCTTGGTCAGGCCGTACGCTTCGGCCAGCGCCACGGCGACGGCCCCGTGGGTGTACATCCCGTTGCCGTGGGCGGTGCCGCGCGTCCAGTCGCCGTCTTTGGGCTGGTTCTTGATCAGCCATGCGACAGCCTTGGCCAGGGGCTTCTGATGCCGCCCCGGCTCGTTGTGTTTGGCGCCCCAGCCGAGGTAGCACAGCGTGGCGAAGGCGGTGCCGGCGTCGTCGCTGGCCTGGCCGCCGTATTTCTTGACCGACCAATTGCCCTCGGGTTCCTGGTGGGCGGTAAGCCAGTTCAGCGCCCGCGCGACGGCGGCTTCGGTCTTGTCGCTGCCGCCCAGGCCTTTAAGCATTCCCGCCCGCAGCTTGGGATCTCGCAGCATCGTCGGGGCGATGTTGCGGCTTCGCTCTTCCAGGCGCGGGCCGCCACCGATCATGTACTTGGGGATGGCCCGGGCGACCGCCTCGCCGGCGCCTTCGAGGCGGGCGAGTTGCGGGACGTTGGCCTGCTGGCCCTGTCCACCGCTGGCGGCGTCGCTGGGTTTGAGCGCCCCGGCCATGCCGGCCCGGGCCGTCACGTCGGGCCGCCCCAGCGGGCTGCCCGACCCCATCTCGCCGGCCTTGGGCGCCTCGACGCGCCCGCTCACCGTTCCAATATTGCCCAGCCCGGCTTTGGCTTCAGGCTGCGTGCCGGCCCGGCGCTGCGGACCGCTCTCCATCAGCGATCCGGCGCCGCCGACGTCGATCGCGCCGCCACCGCCAATGGCGGTCTTGCTGACGGGCTGGGCCGGACCCAGCGCTTCGGCGCCTTTGCTGCCGATCGTCGAGGCGATTCCCCCGCCGCTGGCCACGGCCTGTTCCAGCGATCCGGCGCCGACTGCCGGGGCGGCCTTGGCGCCGCCGCCCTGAGGCGCCGCCGCGGCGATACCGCCACGCGTCACCGGGGCGCCGCTGCCGATCGATTGGTCCGAAACAGTCGGGGCCTTTTCGCCACCGGCAGACCCCTTCATCTGCGGCGCCTCGAGCGGCTGGTTGCTGTCGCCGCCGAGCATGGGCGCCTGCGTGGCAATGTCGCCGGGCTTGGCCTGGGCGGCGGCGAGCTTCTGCTCGCCGGGTTGGCCGACCGCCATCGCGGACACGGCCGCCGAGTCCATCGCCTGGGCCGCCGACGCGGACTGTGCTGCCGCAGCGCCCGCGGCGGCGGCCTGCGGTTTGTCGGAGACGGCGTTGTCATGCGAAGCCGCCGCGCTGCCGACGGCGGAGGCGTCGGCCCTGGGAACGGCCGCTTCCTTGGCCGCCGGGGCGGCGGGCGCCTCTTCGACCTTGATGTCTTCGCTGCCCAGCTGCACCTTGGCCACGACGTCGCGAGCGACCTGCGAGCTCTTAAGCGAGTCGCGCTGGGCCTGCTCCTGCACCGGGATCCGCACGTCGATGTTGGCCTGGTTGACCTGCAAAGCAGCCTCGGCCGGCGTGACCGGCTGCATCTTCATCGGGTTGTCGACGGGCGTGGGCAGCGTCTGCATGTTGACGTTCGTCTGCGCGTCGGGGTTCTTGATGTCGGTGACGTTCTCCCGCATGTCGGTCGACATCTTCTCGCTGGCCAGCGCGTCGGCGTCGACGGCGATCTCCATCCCGTTGATGCCGGGATCCTCGGCGATCGTGACGGACATGTTGTAGACGCCCATGATCAACAGCAGCAGCAGGTGCGCCGCGATCGAGGCCAGAATGCACTTGGCCAGCAGGCCCATCTTGTCTCGCTTGGGACCAAAGAGCATCCACAACATCCAGATCAGCGCCGCCAGGGCGAGAACCGCCAGCAGCAGCCACCACTTGATCGCGTTGAACAGGTTCCAGAACGATGACAGATCCGTCGCCGGCTCGACGTCGCGCGAAATCGTTTCGTACACGCCGATGCCGCCGGAGATGTCACGGCTGCGGTCGCTGACCAGCGCCATCGCGAAGCCGTGGCTGTGCAGGGACGGGTCGCGCTCGTTGGCGCGCGTGTTGATCGGCGAGCCAACGTTGACGACTTTCTGGAACTGACCGTTGATGATTCTGGCTCTATAGATGTCGTACCCGCCCAGGCCGCCGGAGCGGTTGGAGCTGAAGTACACCAGGTCGCCTTCGCGCGTCAGGGACACGCCGCGGTCGCTGGAGCCTTTGCTGCTCAGGGCCTCGACCCACTCGGCTGTCAGTTGCGCCGGGGCCTTGGGGGCGTTGTCGGTCGTCGGCTCGATGCGTTCGCGGACGGTCTTCTGCGAGGACTTCTTGACCGCGGCGCCGGCTGCCCCCTTGGTGTTGTACATCGGCAGTAGGCGGTAGTAGACCTCCAGGGACAGCGTGTACATCGCCGTGATGTAGACGCGCCCGCCGTTGCCGCCGTAGGTCTTGCCGCCAGGCTCCCAGCTGCCCGCCTGCGGGCCGGTCTTGACCTGGTCGCCCAGCACGTAGGCCTTCATCGCCGGGTTCCACTTCTCCCACAGGTCCCCGCCGTGCTGGAACGCCGCCAGCGTGCCGTAATATGTCGCGTAGTCGTTGGGGCCAGGAGTCAACTGCGTCATCACGAAGTTGGCCGACTCTTCCGCACGCGCGTCCGTCCCGGGCAAGCCCAGCAACTGCTGGCTGAACATGCCCTCGGGCACCAGCGGGCCCTGCGGACCCGGACCGCCGTAACCGTACAGGCCCTTGTGGGCGCCGCCTCCAGCCGTGTCCAGCCATTTCCGCGCGCCGGCAAAGACGCTTTCAGGAATCGCCACGCCGGCCATCTCGGCGCTCTTGAGGGCCATCACCTGCCAGCCGACGACCGAGGTGTCCGAGTCCGTCGGCTGCGAAGTGTACCGCCATCCGCCGGTGGGGCTCTGTGCTTTGATGATGACGGCCACAGCCTTCTTGAGGGCTTCGAGCACGGCGGGATCTTTGCTGACGGTGTACGCCTCGGCCAGCGCGGTGGTCACCACGCCGTGGCAGTACATGCCGTTGCCGCTGCCGGTGCCTCGCGTCCAGTCGCCATCGGCGGGCTGCTTGGCCAGCATCCACTTAATCGCCTTTTCCAGCGGCTTGCGGTACAGGCCGTCCTCGTTGTGCTTGGCGCCCCAGCCCATATAGCACAGGGTCGCGAAGGCCGTCACCGCGTCGTCGGAGCATCCGCCGCCGTGCTTTGAAGCCGACCAGTTACCCGCGGGCTCCTGGTTGCGCGTCAGCCAGTCCAGCGCCGCGATGACGGCCTTTTCCGTCTCCGGGCTGCCGCCCAGGGCCGTGATGATCTTCTCGCGGTAGTTCACGTCGGCGAAGGGGTTCTCGCCCTTGGGGGCCGCTACCGCTTGCGAGCAGAAGATGTCGTAGTCGCTGTTGGCGCGGTCCTTGAGGGCCTTGACCCACAGTTCCTTGCGCTGCTCGGGCGTGACATCCTCGTGCGGGCGGTTGGACGAGAAGTAGAGCTTCGATCCGTCGTGGTTCAGTGCGGGGTCGACTTCGTCAAACTCGCTGTTGACCTCTTTGCCCAGGTTGAACGGTTTGCTCCATCGCCCGTTCTGCAGGAAACTGGCCCAGAGGTCGTGCCCGCCGTAGCCGCCGGGACGGTCGCTGTGGAAGTACAGCATCTTGCCGTTGCGCGAAAGCTCCGGGCCGCCCTCGGCGTACTGGCTGTTGATCTCGGCGATGGCTTCGGGCTTGCTCCACTGGTCGTCTCGCCAGTAGCTGACGTACAGGTCGCCCTCGTCGGCGTCCGTCTTGCGGACGAAGATCATCACCTCGCCGCGGGCCGACACGCCCGGCTGGACGTTGGTGCCTTCGGAGTTGATCTCGCCCCCGGCCGGTCGCGGGGCTTCCCAGATCACGTCCCGCACCAGCCCGGCGCCGAAGCGCTGCTCGACGCCCATGCCATTGGTGTATTTGCGATACGAGCCCGGCACGAAGATCAGCACCACCAGAATCGCCGCAACGACCACCGCCAGCAGCGACAGGGCGGTCAGCTTGGCGAGGCGCCACTTGCCGCTGCGGCGCGGGCGGGCACTGGTTTGGCTGTTGGACGGCATTGGGTTGTGAGGCTTCCTTTTTGTTCAGCGGCGCGGGCTAGTTGGCCAGCGGCTTGACGTCGTAGGCGATGTTGGCCTGGTCCACTCCGGCGCGTTTGCAGGCCGCCAGCGCGGCGGCCACCTGACCGTGGAACGCGCTGCGGTCGCCGCGGATCAGCACCTTCTGCTTGGTGTCTTTCTTGACCTCGCCGGTGATCATCGCCGTCAACTGCGCCAGGTTCATCGCCCGCCCGCTGATCACGTAATACTCGCCCGTCTCAGACGAAGCGGCCGTGCGGACGTTGATGATCATCAGCTTGCTGGCGGCAGAGATCGTGCTCTGGAGGCTGGTCTCGGGCAGTTGGACCTGCTCGTCCTTTTCCTCTTCCTGAAAAGTCGTGGTGGCCACGTAGAAGATCAGCAGGATGAACATCAGGTCCATCAGACTGGTCATCTGAATGGGATTGTCGTCAATCTCTTCCGTGCGAGGGATTCTCATGGAACTACCTCTTGCGGGGGATTACTTGCCCTTCTGCTGGAGCGAGTATTCCAGGAACTCGATGGCCTGATCGTCCATGTTGTCGACCAGCATGTCGACCTTGCTGGCCAGAATCTGCACGACGATCAGGATCGGGATGGCGATGGTCAGCCCCGCGGCCGTCGTCACCATGGCCTCGTAAATGCCCCTGGCCAAGCCCTGGGTCTTGTCCTTGGTGGCCGCCGATGCGGTCTCGAAGCATGTGATCAGACCGTACACGGTGCCCAGCAGGCCCAGCAGCGGTTCGATGGCCGCCATCGAGATCAGCGGGCGCAGGCTGCGTTTGAGCTTGTAGACTTCTCGCCCGCCGGCGTCCTCGATGCCTTTCTCGACCGCGTCGTACCCGTGGTCGAGCCGGCGGATGCCGCCCTTGATCACCTGGCTGAGCGGGCAGGGATTGCTGTCGCAATATGCGATGGCCTCGGCCGTGCGCGACGGGTCGCCCGCGAAGGCCAGCTTGAGCCCTTCGATGAAGGTCGGGGGAATGACCTTGCTGCGCCGCAGCGTCAGAAAGCGTTCGATGGCCACCGCCACCGCCACGATCGAGACCAGGAAGATCGGGATCATGACCACGCCGCCCTTGCGGATCAGCGACAATAGCGTCTCTTTCTCGGGGGCAGCGTTCTTATCCTTGGCGGCCGCGGCCTGGGCCAGGGCCTTCTCGCCCATCTTGGCCGGCTGATCTTTGGCCTGTGCCAAGACCTGGGCGGCCGACAGGCACACGCCCAGCACCAGCATCATCACCGTCAGCCTGAATATGGACTTCATGAATCGAGACATAGTCCGCTCTTCCTTATTCTGGTTTACCTTCGAGCATCTTCTTGGCTACGATCGCCGCATCGGTGTCGGCAAACTTGGCCACGACTTCCTTGAACCGTTCAGCGGCCTGATCGTCCTTCTTCTGCATCTTCAAAACGCGACCCATCTCCAGGATCGCCTTGGAGCTCCACTGCGGCAGGCCGTATTTCACGTCGACCAGCGTCAGCTCCTTGATGGCGTCGTCAAGCTGGTTGCCCGCCAGCAGGCACTCGCCGATCTGGAACTGGCTGCGGGCGCTGGTGGCGTCGCGCCGGCCGGCGGCGACCACCTTGCGATACGTCTCGATCGCCTGGGGGTAGAGCTTCTGGTTCTCCATCGCCCAGGCCTGGCCGAACAGCGCCTGCAGCGTCAGGTCGCTCTTGGGGTACTTGGCCAGGAACTGCGTGTAGCTCTGCTGGCTGGGCGCCCACTGGTTGACCAGGCTCTGGCATTCGCCCAGACGAAGCAGCGCCGGCTCGTCGATCTTGGGATTGTTCATCGCCACGGCCGCGGCGAAATGACCGTTGGCCCGCTCGAACTCCTTGAGCTTCAGCGCCGACTCGCCCGCCTGGTACAGGGCGATGGCCTTGGTCAGCGGCTCGATGGCCGGGTCCTTCAGCGCCGCCTCGAAACTCTCGGCGGCCTTGCCCATCTCGTCCTTGTTGTAATAGCACCAGCCCAGGCGATAGTAGATCTTCGCGATCAGGTCCTTGCGGGCGTCCTTGGCCATCGCCGTCAGGCGGGTGACCGCCTTGTCGTACGCCTTGGCTTCAAACTCCAGTTCCGCCAGCTCCAGCGACACGTCCTGCGCCCAGGCGCTGGTCGGGTAGGCGGTCAGGAACTTCTGGTAGGTCTCCATCGCGGCCGGGGCCTGCTTGAGATCCTTCTGGCACCACGCCAGACCGTACATCGCCTGGTCGGCCACCGTCGACTTGGGGAACTGCGTCAGCACGCGCGTGAACTGCTGGGCGGCGCCGTCGAACTGCTTGAGTTGCCACATGCAGCGGCCAAGATAAAACACCGCCTGGTCGATCTTCTCGTGATTGGGCTGGGCGGCGATCAACGCCGTCAGCGACTGCTGAGCCTGGGCGAACTGTTCCTTGCGAACCTGGATGGCCGCCACTTGCAGCGCCGCGTCGAACGACAGGGCGTGCTGGGGGTTCTTGGCCAGCAGGGCGTTGAACGACGCCAGCGCTTCGTCGTCCTTCTTCTCCGCCAGGGCGACCCATCCCATCAGGTACTGCCCGTCGGCGTCGCCGGCCGCGGCTGGGGCCGTCAACGCCGCCCGCGCCTGGTCATATCGCTTGGCGTTATAGTGGATGCGACCCAGCGCCACGCCGGCGTCGATCAGCAGCTTGCTCTTGGGATAGCCCGCCAGCAGCTTGTTGAGCGAGGCCGCCGACTGGTCGTCCTTAGCCAGGTTCTTGTACGCCATCGCCTGGTTGAACAGCGCCGCGTCGGCGTTGTCGTGCTGGGCGTGGGCGGCGATGAACTTCTCATACGCCTCGACGGCCTTGGCGTCGGCCTTGAGGCGGAACTGCGCCTCGCCGACGATGAACCACAACCGCGCGAAGATGCCCTCTTCCTTGACGGCGGCCGCGGTCAGCGGCTCGACGGCCGCAAGCACCTTGGCCCACTCCTGCTTCTGATAGAGCCCCTCGCCCATGCGCATCTGGGCGGTGCTGACATACTGGCCCTTGGGATACGCGGCAAGGTAGGCTCCGTAGGCAGCCAGCGCCTCGTCGATCTTGGCCGTAAGCATGAGGTTCTCCCCCTGGAGGAACGCCGCATCTTCGGCCTGGGCGCCCTTGGCATACTTGGCCAGGTACGCCTGGCACAGGGCCAGGCTGGCGGGATAATCGGCGGCCTTGTGCAGGCAGAACGCCTGGAGGTACATCGCCACCGAGGCCAGCGGCTTGTCGCCGCCGGCGGCCACCGCCAGGGCAAACGACGCGGCGCCTTCCTTATACTTGGCCAGCTCGCGCTGGGCGTCGCCGAGCTCGAAGTACAACTCGGCCGCCAGCGGCGAGGCCTTGAGCGCGCCCATGGCGGCCGTCAGGGCCGTCTCGATCTGGGCAAACTGCTTCTGCTGGGCGTTGGTCTTGGCCAGCCACAGCGTGGCATCGGCGCCCACGACGGGCAGGTTCGTCAACGGCGTGAGGGTCGCCGCGGCCTGGGGGTACTGCTTGGCTTCGTACTGCGAGCGGCCCAGATACAGCGAGGCGTTCGGCGCCTGCGTGCTCTTGGGGTACGTCGCCAGAAAGCTGGTGAACTGCGCGATGGACTGGTCGTATTTCTTCAACATGAAGCAGACGTAGGCCAGGCGGTAGTGGGCCTCTTCGGCGTAGGCGCCGCTGTCCTTGACGGCTGCCTGCGTGTACAGCGGTATGGACTCTTCCAGCGCCCCGGCCTCGCGCTTGCACTCGGCCAGCAGGTACGTCGCGGGGTGCTTATAAGAGGATGGCTCCTTGTCGGCGACGATGGCGGCGAAGACCTTGGCGGCTTCTTCGTACTTTGCCGTGCGGAAGCGGGCGATGGCGCCCAGGAACTGCACGTGCGGGGCAAAGGAGCTCTTGGCCCCGATGGCCATGAACTGGTCCGCCGCGGCGATGGTCTGGTCCCACTTCTCCTGGCGGAATCGCGACTCGGTCAGGCCCACCAGGCCCTCGATCTTGCGGCTCTCATCCTTGGCGTTGCCGGCGCTGTAGGTGAAGGCCTTCTCTGCCAGTTCATTCTTGTCCAGGGCCAGGTACGCCGAACCGAGCTTGTTGCTGACGGCGTCCTTGTCGGGGACGGCGGCGTCCTGCATCGCCTGGTCCAGCAGCGGGGCGGTCTTGGCCCAATCCTTCATGAAGTAGTAGGACAGCGCCAAGCCGTATCGGGCCATGCCGGCCTTGGCGTGCTGGGGGTTGGCCTGGAGGAAGGTTTCGTATTCCTTGACGGCCAATTGGTAGAGCTTGCGATTGTAGAGGGCGTTGGCGTTGTAGTACTGGTCCAGGGCCGGGTCGGAGGGCTGGGCGTCCTGGGCCGTCGCCGCCAGCGGCGCCAAAGCAACCCCAGCGGCCAGAACGGCCATCGCCACAACCAGCGAGAGTTTCGTGCGTGCGATGTCTTGTTTCACAGCATCACCTCGTGCGAAGAAGGAACCCGACAGTGTTGTTCGCCCTGACGCGAGCAGACTGCACCGTCCCTAATTGAACCGGACATAGCCACCGGAGTTCTGGCAAAAAACAGACTTCAGGCCTCGGGCTTCGGACGTCGGGGAGAACCTCTGGGCTCCTGCGCCTGAAGCCTGAGGTCCAAAGCCCAAAGCCGCTTCTACTGCCCGCTGCGCAGCATCGTCATGAAGTCCTGCTCGGCGCGGGAGGCGGCTTTGCCGCGGCGGCGGACGATGTCGATCTGTCGCACCCACTGCGTGGCGGCCTTGACGGGCACGGCGCACAGGTGCCCGTCGGCTCGCTCGCGCTGGACGGACGCCGTGGGCAGGATGCTCAGCCCGGCGTTGACCTCAATGGCCCGCTTGAGCGTGTCAATGTTGTCGAACTCCAGCACCACGTTGACCTTCACCTGGTAGCGCCCCAGGATGCGGTCGATCAGCCGCCGCGTGGGCAGCCCTTCGGCAAAGGCCACGAACCGCTCACCCGCCAACTCGGCCGGCACGATGCTCCGCCGCAGCGCCATGCGGTGGTCGGGCGAGCAGACCATCACCAGCGGCTCGGACATCAGCGGCACGACCTCGAGCGATCGATGCTTGGCCGGCTCGGCTACCACGCCCAGGTCCATCTGCCCGTTGAGCAGGGCCTCGGTGATGCGCGTGGCGTCGGTGTACTCGACCTGGAGGTTCACGCCCGGTCGCTCGGTCAGGAACCGCCGGATGTATCCGTCGAGCAGGTAGAAGCCCACCGAGTAGATCGTGCCCACACGCAGGATGCCCACGGCGCTATCGCGCGCGGTGGTTATTTCGCCGAGCATCTGCTCGTACCGGCGGACGATGTCTTTGGCCCCGCGGTAGAGCGACTGCCCGGCCTCGGTCGGGGCGATCACCGCGCCGCTGCGCGACAGGAGCTGCGTGCCCAGCGCCGCCTCGAGGCGCGCCAGGCGCTGCGATACTGCCGACTGCGAGATGCCCCCAGCCTCGGCACTGCGAGTGAAGCTACCGGTCTCGACCAGGTCGCAGAATAGTTTCAGGGCGGCGATGTCCATCGCTTCTCCAATCCGGCCTGTTGAATTAGCCGCTGAGGTCGCTGAGGACGCTGAGGAAGACGGGCGAAAGAAGAATAGCAGGACGGAAGAGTGGCCATCATTCCATCATTCCTCTTTGCCTCTTTGCCTCTTTGCCTCTTCGTCTCATCCCCTTCTTCCCTCAGCGTCCTCAGCGACCTCAGCGGCCAAATGTCTTCGCCTGGGCATTACAACGGCTAATTCGTTTTGGCGGCAATATCGCTGTTCTAACGCCGCATCATCGCGAAAGCTATTAGATTTCGATCTACGGGGTATTAGATCAACTAATTGGACGCCAACCCCCCTTGTCGCTAAGGTGATACGCAATGTCGCGTGACAGAGTGGTGCGTTTCAAACGGTCATCAAGCGGAAGGAGTCTATCGTGTCCACATTCGTTGACAATATCATGGGTCTGGTCACCTCTCGCAATCCGGACGAGCCTGAGTTTCATCAGGCGGTTCGTGAAGTCGCCGAGTCGGTCGAGGTCGTCGTCGCCAAGCGCCCCGAGCTGGCCAAGATGAAGATCATGGAGCGCCTCGTCGAGCCCGAGCGCCAGGTCATGTTCCGCGTTCCGTGGGTCGACGACAAGGGCAACATCCAGATCAACCGCGGTTTCCGCGTGCAGTTCAGCAGCGCCATCGGCCCATACAAGGGCGGCCTGCGGTTCCACCCCTCGGTGTACCTGGGCATCATCAAGTTCCTGGGCTTCGAGCAGATCTTCAAGAACGCCCTGACCACCACCCCCATCGGCGGCGGCAAGGGCGGCAGCGACTTCGACCCCAAGGGCAAGAGCGACAATGAAGTCATGGCCTTCTGCCAGAGCTTCATGAGCGAACTCTTCCGCCAC
>JAJFVE010000130.1 GCA_021371965.1 Planctomycetaceae bacterium | reverse complement strand
ATCGGCGCCAGCGCCATCCTCAGCCCCGGCAACAGCCCCGGCACGCAGACGTACGCGGCCGGTCTGACCTGGGGCGCCGGCGGCAGCTACCGGTTCGAGATCAACGACACTCTGGGGACTGCCGGCACTGATCCCGGATGGGACTTGGTCAATATTACCGGCGCGCTTAACCTCAGTGCCCTCAGCGCCGGCAACGAGTTCATCATCCGCCTGGCCAGCCTCAAGCTCGACAACACCGCCGGCGCGGCTGCCAACTTTGACAGCGTTACGCCCTACACGTGGCTGATCGCCGACAGCAATACGGCCATCACCACGTTTACCGGGTCGGATCAGTTTCTGGTGGATAAGACCGGATTCACCAACACGGCCTACGACACGTTCAGCGTTGTTCGCGGCGACAGCATCGCCGGCGGCGACGACACCCAACTGTATCTGACGTACGTCCCCGAGCCGGCGACGATGAGCCTGCTGGTTCTGGGCGGCTTGGCCGCATTGCTGAGGCGTCGTCGCAACTAGAAGGCTCTGCCTGAATATCGTCAACTTTGTACTGTCTGTTTTTGCGGATGACTTAGGTAAAACGAGGCATTGTCAGCCCCTTTGGCTTCCAGATATATACCAACCGCTTCCAGATTTTATCCATTGACGATTTTGGGTTATGCGATTATCATACGCTGATAATTGCCCCGTTTTGGGCCCGGGAGAAGCCATCATATTCGGCTGGGCCAGCAGAGGCGGAGGCGGGCAAGTCTGGTGTGAATTGTGTTTCTCGGTCGCGTTGTATGACGAAAGAGAGGATGGCGATGAAGATCACGAAACGGGTTTTAGCTATCGCAGTCGTTCTCGTTGCCGCGGCTGCCGCGCAGGCCTCCGACGTCTATATGAACGCCAGCGACACGGGAACCCAATATAGCTTCAACAGCGGCCTGCACTGGAATGATGCGACTTCTCCCAGCGCTGGAAACGGTTACTTCACGGGCGCGTACACGCTGCAAGCCAACTCCGCCGTTTTCGCCGGCAATTCGCTGCAGATCGACAGCGGCGGAAAACTGGCGCTCTTAAGTGACACCAAGGCGTACAACCTGACGCTCGATGGCGGCACGTTGGCCAGCAGCGGCGGCGCCCGCAATATCTGGTCGGGCGGTAGCCAGATCGTCCTCAAGAGCGATTCCATTCTCGACGGCACCGCTGGCACGTTGACGATCCACAGCCCCATCTCTGGCGATGGGGGGCTGACCATCAAGGGAAGCGTCAAGTTCTACAACGACTTCAGCAATTTCGGATCTTATAAAGACCGCTGGTGGTATTCCGGAAATACGACCATCGAGAACGGCGGCACGCTCGAGTTTTCGTACATCTATCCCGCCGGCGGCGAGGGCAAGGGCGACTTCATCGTCAATACCGGCGGAACGCTGACGCTCTTTCGAACAGCCAATATTAACGGCCTCTCCGGCAGCGGGCGCGTCAACGTCGGCACCACATGGAGCCTTGGCAATAATGACGCCTCGGGGGATTTCTCGGGCGTGATGGCCGGCGGCACGACCCTTCTCACAAAGACAGGGACTGGTACACAGATCTTCAGCGGCGCCAATACATATACCGGGGCAACGGCGATCAAGGCCGGCACGCTCCAACTCGACTACGCCACGCAGAACAACAGCAAGCTGGCTGACGCGGCGGCATTGACTCTCAGCGGGGGAACGTTGCGGCTCAATAACGGCAGCCACACGGAAGTCGTCGCCTCGACGACTCTGGGCGCCTCCAGCGGTTCCAGCGTTACCCGAGGCGCCGGCAGCGCCATCCTGAGAATGAACGCCATCGCCCGCAACGTCGGTTCAGCGGTGAACTTCGGCGCGGCCGGCATTGCCGACACGGACACAACGAACGTCAACAACATCCTGGGCGGCTGGGCCACCATCAACGGGCAGGACTGGGCCGTCAACAGCACCAACGCCGCCGACGGCGCCATCGCGGCACTATCCGCCTATGACGGGGCGATGCCCTCCAGTGGCGGGCTGGCCTCGGCCAACTATATCCAGGCTGGCTCCCTATCCCTCGCCGGGGCGATGGCCGCCAACACCGTCAAGATCTCCAACACCGCCAACAGCGACAGCCTGAACCTGGGCGCCAACAACTTGACGATTACCTCCTCCAGCGCCACCAGCCTGGGCGGCATTCTCTATGTTGGCGGCAATGACAACCAGTACAGCATCACCGGTAGTGGGCGGATTGTGCCCTCGACCGCCAACCAGGAGTTGATCTTCAACGTCAATACCGGCACACTGACCGTCAGCGCCCTGATCGGCGCTGCCGGCGCGAGCAGCCCCGTGACCAAGGCTGGCCCGGGCACGCTGGTTCTGGCGGCCGCCAACGGCTACACCGGCGCGACCACCGTGGCCGGCGGGACATTATCCTACGGCATCAATGACGCCATCAGCAGCGGCGCCGTCACGGTCAACGGCGGCACGCTGGCGATGGGGACTTACAGCGATACGGTCGGCGCGGTCGCATTGACCGCCGGGAACATCACCGGCGCGGATATCTCGACCGGAACGCTCACCGGCACAAGCTACACGTTCGCCAACGACAGCGCCGTGGCAGTCAGCGCAATTCTCGGCGGCGGCAGCGCCACCCTTTCCAAGTCCGGGTCGGGAGTGCTCACGCTTACTCGGGCCAACACGTACGGGGGCCTGACCACCATCAGCGAGGGCAGACTGGCCTACGGGTGCAATAACGCCATAGCATCCGGAGGCGTCACCGTCAATGGAACGGCTGAAGGCAAGCAGGGCGCGGTGCTGGATATGGGCGGATATAGTGACACTGTCGGGGCCGTCACCGTCGGCGGCGGCGACATCATCGGGACGGGCACCCTGACGGCGACCAGCTTTATCCTCAACGGCAACATCTGGAACAGTTACTTTGGCGGCGCCATCATCTCCGAGATCACGGCGAACCTGGCCGGCAACGCCGCCACGCTGACAAAATCCAAGGCCGGATATACAACGCTCTCGGGCACCAATACCTATACCGGCGCCACGACCATCGCCGGCGGTGTACTCCGGGCCGACGACGGCGCAGGTCTGCCCGTCGGCAGTCTGCTCACCATCAGTGGTGCTGACCTCGGCAGCGGCAAGTACGCGGTCATCGAGACATCCACCGACCTGGTTCGCACGGGCGGCAGCGATGCCGGCAACATGCGGATTACTGGCGGCGTCAGCGGCTTCAGCGCCCACGGCGGCCCCGTCAGGGTTGCTTTTGGCACGCTGGAAAGCCCGACGGACCTGACGTGGGGTTCGGCCCCCTTCAACCCGACGACCTTCGTGCTCAATGCGATCACGGCCACTGACGCGATAGAGTTCAAGAATGCGATCAACCTGAATGGCGCGGTACGATCGATTGTCGTCGAAACGAACGTGGCCACCCTGAGCGGGGTGCTCAGTGGCACCGGCCTCAGCGGTCTGCTCAAAGGCCCTGTCGGCAATCCGCAGTACGACATAGGCACCCTCGTCCTCACCGGCGCCAACAGCTACACCGGTGTCACAACGGTGAACTACGGAGCGATCAACATCGGCAACGCCACTGCCCTGGGCACCACCGACGCCGGCACGACGGTGGCTTCCGGCGCTGCCCTGGAAATCCAAGGCGGCATCACGGTCGGCAATGAGGCCCTGTCCCTCACCGGCACCGGTATCAACGGCACCGGCGCCCTGCGAAACAAGAGCGGCGCGAATGTGTGGCGGGGGACGGTCACGCTGGCCGGCGCAACCCTGATCACTTCCGATGCCGGCTCATTGACCTTCAACACGGCAGCGACGTCCATCACTGGAACCCAAAACCTCACGCTGGACGGTGCGGGCGACGGGGCGATCTCCGGGGCAATCACCACCGGCACCGGCACGCTGACCAAGAATGGCGCAGGCAAATGGGTGCTTGGCGGCGCCAATACCTATACCGGCACGACGACGATCAACGGCGGCAAGTTGCTGATCAATGGCGACCAGACCGCGGCTACCGGAAACGTCACCGTCAACTCCGGTGCCATCCTGGGCGGCACCGGCATCATTGGCGGAGCGGTCACAATCGCCAGCGGCGGCAAACTCGCCCCAGGCGCGTCGATCGGCGAGCTGACCATAAACAAGAGCCTTAACATCTCCGCAGCCCTTGGCGGCGCCTCTGAGTCGATGCTTTTTGAACTAGGCGGGACCAACGGCGACAAGGTCACCTTGACCGGCGTCAATGTGCTGACCATCGGCGGCGGACTGCTGAACTGGGACGATTTCGTCTTCACCGGCGCAGCCGGCCCGGGCGTCTATACCCTCTTCGACACCAACGCCTTGATCAGCGGCACTCTGGGAACGAACCTCACCGGAATGGTCGGCGTCTACGAGGGGACACTAAGCCTGGGCGATTCCGGCAATGACCTGCAACTGACTCTAATCCCCGAGCCGGCGACGATGAGCCTGCTGGTTCTGGGCGGCATGGCCGCATTGCTGAGGCGTCGTCGCAAATAGAGGGCGATCGAATATCCTCACTTAAGAGCAGGATCGTCCGGGGAGATGATCCTGCTCTTTCTTTTTTGCTGCTGCGGACCTGCCAGGCGGGGGCTGGGTTAAAAACGCTGAGGACTCATGCCTAAAATCCCAATCATCACCAAGCACAGGCTCACTATTGTCGCTGCAATACTCGTATTGACGGCGGCCGGGGTTGCTTATTCGCGTGGCAAGCGTGGGCCGGCGCCAATGCCGGTGGCCGTGCCCTCGGATGGGGCGGTCGTGGTCTCGCTGCGGGCGGCGGTGGAGGATCTTGGCGCCGCGTTTGGCGAGGGATACCCGCGCGGCAAGGAATTTCTCGCGCGGCTGGGTGAGGTCGAGAAGCGGCTGACGGCGGGGGATGAGCCGGCGCGGGCAAAAGCCAAGCACGATCTGGCGGCGCTGCAGCGCGAGGCGCTGGTGGCCAATCCGCTGGTGTCGGCACAGCCGCTGCTGTATGTCGCGCGGCGGCAGTTTCCGCGGGACCATCACAACACGGCCACGATGTTTCAGACCGGCGAGATCAACACCGGCAGCTTCAACGGCGTGGCCGGCGGGGCGCTCAAGACGCTCGATCTCAAGAGCGGCAAGGTCACCGTGTTGCTGGACTTGCCGGCCGGGATCGTGCGAGATCCGGTTGTCAGCTTCGATGGCAAGCGCATCCTCGTCTCGATGCGGCGCGATATTCGCGACGACTACCACCTCTACGAAATGAACGCCGACGGCTCGGGCCTGCGGCAATTGACGTTCGGGCGCGGGCTGTCGGACATCGACCCGCTGTATCTGAGTGACGGCCGCATCGCCTTCACCTCGACGCGCGAGCCGAAGTTCTGCCAGTGCAACCGCCACATCATGGGCAACCTGTGGGTGATGGAAGCCGACGGCGCCAACCCGATCCAGATCGGCCACAGCACGCTGCACGAAGGTCACGGCACGCTGACCCCGGACGGGCGCATCCTCTACGACCGCTGGGAATACGTCGACCGCAACTTCGGCGACGCCCAGGCGCTTTGGACGTGCAACCCCGACGGCACCAATCACGCCCTGTACTGGGGCAACAACACCGCCAGCGCGCAGGTGATCGACGCGCGGGTCATCCCCGGCAGCGAAGGCTCGCGCGTGATGGCGATCCTCGGCTCATGCCACGACCGCCCCTGGGGCGCCCTGGCGATCATCGACCGCCGCCGCGGGCTCAACGGACGCGAGCCCATCGTCCGCACGTGGCCGCCGGCGGCTGCGGACATGGTCTCGATGGAAGGCGCCGGCCGCTGGGACACGATGATGCGCGTGCCGACGCGGTACGAAGACCCGTACCCGCTCGGCGATGACGGCAAGTACTTCCTCGTCTCGCGCCTGACAGGGCCCCGCGAGCAGATGAGCCTCGTGCTGCTGGACATCTTCGGCAACGAGATCGTGCTGCACAACGAGGCCCCGGGATGCTACGACCCGATGCCGCTGGCCGCCCGCCCCCGCCCGTCGGTGGTGCCCGACCGCGTCGACCTGCGCAAGAGCGACGGGGCGTTTTACATCGCCAACGTCTATCGCGGCACGGGCATGGAAACGGTCAAACCCGGCGCGGTGAAGTATCTCCGCGTGGTCGAGAGCCCCGAGAAACGCCACTGGACGCATCCGGCGTACGGCGGCCAGGGCAGCGAATCGCCCGCGATGGGCTGGCATGATTTCATCAACAAGCGCATCCTGGGCACCGTGAACGTCGAGGCCGACGGCAGCGCGTATTTCAACGTGCCGGCCGACCGGTTCGTTTACTTCCAGCTCCTGGACGAGCAGGGGATGATGATCCAGTCGATGCGATCGGGCACGATGGTTCGCCCGGGCGAAACGCAGGGCTGCGTCGGCTGTCATGACGACCGCCGCGGGGCTGCGCCCAACTCGCCGCTGCTGGCGATGGCGCGCCCGGCGCAGCAGCTGCAACCGTGGTACGGGCCGGCCCGCACGTTCAGCTACTATATGGAGGTGCAGCCGGTCTTCGACCGCAACTGCGTCTCGTGCCACGACTACGGCAAACCCGCCGGCGAAAAGGTGAATCTCTCCGGCGGGCCCAAGCACACGTTCAACGTCTCGTACTCCGAGCTCTGGAGCAAGCGGCTGGTCGGCTCGATCGGGGCCGGGCCTTCGCAGGTGCAGATGCCATACTCGTGGGGCTCGCACGCCAGCAAACTCATGAAGGTCGTGCGGAGCGACCACCACGGCGTCAAGCTCGACAAGGAAAGCTACGACCGCCTCGTGACGTGGATCGACATCAACGGCCCGTACTATAACGAGTACGCCACGGCGTACCGCGACAATCGCTATGGGCGCTCGCCGCTGAGCGATGAGGAACTCGGCCGCCTGCACCGTGCCGCCGGCAACGCCAACGACGTTGACTTCGGCCGCCCGGACAAAAGCCCCTGCCTCAAAGGCCTCAAAGAAAAGGACCCGGCGAAATACCAGGAGGCGCTGGCGATCATCCGCGGCGGCGCCGAGCGGATGCTCAAACGCCCCGGACCGGAAATGCCCGGCTTCAAGTACGACGGCGAGGAAGCCCGCCGCCAGAACGTGTACGAGCAGATGCTCGGCATCGAGCAGCAAGCCCGCAAGGCGCTGATCGAAGGGCGAAAGTTCTATCCGTTCAAGGATGTCAAATGATTGCCAAGGCGACGATGATTCTAGTTGCCGCCGTTGCTGTCTCGCCTGCCGCCGCCGATGAGCATCTCTCGCCGCTGGCCCTGGCGGCAAGCAAAGACGGGCGGATCGTGTACGTAGCCGCCGCGACGGCGCCCAAGCTGCTGGCGGTGGACCTTGCCGCCGGCAAGGTCGTGCGGCAGTATCCACTGCCTGCCGACGCCACGGGCGCGGCCGTCTCTCCCGACGGCAGGACCGTCTACGCGACGTGCGGCCTGGGCGAGGGGCAGTTGCTCGCCTTCGACGAGCAAGGCGCCAAGCGTTGGGCCAAGCCGGCAGGTCATTCGCCGATGGCCCCGACATCCTCGCCCGACGGCAAGACCGTCTACGTCTGCGACCGGTTCAACAACCGCGTGCTGGCAATCTCTATCGCTGACGCTAACGCCGCGCCGCGGGCGCTTGCGGTTTCGCGCGAACCTGTCGCCGCCGCCATCACGAGCGATGGGCGCAAGCTCGTCGTGGCCAACCACCTGCCCGCCGGCGCCGCAACGGCCACGAGCTCCGCCGTCGTCTCGATCATCGACACCACCACCGGCAAGAGCGCAGAGGTCGCCCTGCCCGACGGTTCCACAAGCCTTCGCGGGCTGTGCGTCTCGGGCGATGGCGCGTATGCGGCCGTAACGCACATCCTGGCGCGGCACCATCTGCCCACGACGCAGTTGGACCGCGGCTGGATGAACACCAACGCCTTGAGCGTGATCGATCTGGCCGGCGGCACACTCGTGAATACGGTGCTGCTGGACGATCTCGACCGCGGCGCCGCCAATCCCTGGGGCATCGCCTGGTCTGCCGACGGCAAGCAGATCTGCGTCGCGCACGCCGGTACGCATGAACTGAGCGTGATCGACGCCCCGGCGATGCTCGCCAAACTCGCCGAAGCCGCCAAGGCCGGTCCCGCGCGGCAGGCCGAAGTGCGAAACGATCTGGCCTTCCTGGCCGGCATCCGCCGACGCGTGGCGATCATGGGCGTCGGCCCGCGCGGACTTGTCTTTGCCGGCTCAAAAATCGTAGCGGCTGAATATTTCAGTGACACGCTGGCCGTGCTCGAACCGGTCGCAACCGGCGCCAAGGCCGCGAGCATCGCGCTGGGCTCGCAGAGCAAGGAATCCCCCCAGCGGCGGGGCGAGCGGCTGTTCAACGACGCCATGGGATGCTTCCAGAACTGGCAGAGCTGCGCGACTTGCCACCCCGACGTGCGGGCCGACGCTCTGAACTGGGATCTGCTCAACGACGGGTACGGCAACCCCAAGAACACCCGCAGCCTGCTGCTGACGCACCAGGTGGCCCCGGTGATGATCTCCGGCGTGCGGGCAAAGTCGGCCGACGCCGTGCGGGCGGGCATTCGCCACATTCAGATGACCGGCATGGATGAAGACGCTGTTGCGGCCCTGGAGGCGTATCTTCGCAGCCTCGCCCCCGTGCCCAGCCCGCGACTCGTCGGCGGCAAGTTGAGCGAATCGGCGGCGCGCGGCGAGAAGCTCTTTGAGTCAACCGGATGCGCCTCCTGCCACAGCGGCGCCCTGGGCACCGACTCCCAGCCCCACGACATCGGCCTGACCGACGCCAAAGGCCCGACGAAGTTCTACACCACCAAGCTCACCGAAGTCTGGCGCACCGCCCCGTACCTGTTTGACGGCCGCGCCGCGACCATGACCGATGTGCTGACCAAGTTCAACCCCAACGACAAGCACGGCGCCACAAGCAAGCTGAGCAAACAGCAGTTGGACGACCTGACGGAGTACGTGCTGTCGAGATAAGAGGGGGAACAGGGAACAGGGAATCACGGGTGCCAGACTCGGCACCCGGCGCACCATTCGCCCCCGTCCTCATTCGTCCATTCGTGGCATTCGTGTTCTCTTGTCAGCGCAGGCGGCCCGCTTCGAGGTAGAGCGCGCGGTCGGCGTGATCTTCCCAGTGTCGGGAGTGGGTGACCATCAGGACGGCCCCGCCGGCGGCGGTGAAGGATTTGAAGGTTTCCAGCACGACGCGCTCGTTGGCTTCGTCGAGGTTGCCGGTGGGCTCGTCGGCCAGCAGCAGCTTGGGGCTGTTGAGCAGGGCGCGGGCCAGGGCCACTCGCTGCTTCTCGCCGGTGGAAAGCTCGGCCGGCAGGTGGGTGCGGCGCGGGGCCAGGTTGAATCGTTCGATCAGTTCATCGGCGCGCTTGTCCAACCCGTCGGCCGGGGCGGCCAGGGCAGGACAGAGCACATTGTCGCGCACCGACAGGTACGGCACGAGGTGGAACTGCTGGAAGACGAACCCGACCGTGCCCGCGCGGAACGCCGCCCGCGCCTCGTTCGAGAGCTCGTAGGGATTGCGGCCGGCGATGTCGATGCGGCCGCTGTCGGGGGCCAGCAGCCCGCCCAGCGTCAGCAGCAGAGTGGTCTTGCCGCTGCCGCTTGGGCCTCGCACCACGACGAACTCGCCGCCGGCGAGCTTGAGCGTCACGCCGTCGAGTGCGGCGACGATCTTGCCTGGACGGCTGAAGGTTTTTTTCAGGCCTGCGGCTTCAAGCATTACAGGCTCTCCTCCTGGATGACGGCGGCCGGATCGGTCGCCCCGGCCAGTTGGGCGGGCACGAAGCTGGCCACCAGCGCCAGCACCAGGGCCGCTCCGACGGAGGCACCCAGCATCGCTGCCAGCATCCCAGTCGACGCCGCAAGCGGGCCGCTGCCGGCAGCCACCGCCAGGCCGGCGGCGTAGCCGATGATCGATCCGAGCAGGCCCATCAGCAAGGCCTTGCCCAGGAACAGCGCCATGATTTTGCCCTGCCCCACGCCCAGGGCGCGCAGGATGCCGATCTCGGACCGGCGGCGGCGGACGTTGTCCCACAGCATCAGTCCCAGCCAGACACCCGAGACGGCTACCACCAGCGGCACCAGCACGGCCGCCAAAGCCAGGCGCTTGTCTCGCAGGTCGCTACGGCTTTGCTTATCGTTATCCAGCGACGCCTGCGCGCGCTCGCGCGTGTCCGTGCGGGCTTTCTTCTCGCGTTCAAACGCGGCCACGGCGTTCTGGGCCACCATGGCGCGGTTCTTGGCGCGGGCGATGTGCTGGGTGTACTGCTCGACCACTCGCGTGCCGGGCAGCATGGCGGCCACGTTCTCGCGAATGGCCAGCAGGCCCTTGTCGTCGCAGTCACAGTCGATGGCCATCAGGCCGGTGATGCGGCCGGGTTTGTTGAGCAGTTCCTGTGCGGCGCGGAGGGGCACGTAGATCTTCTCGTCGTCGGCGAAGTTCTTGCGATCGATGCAGGTCTCGATGTCGAACTTGCGACCGCCGATCTCGATGCTCTGCCCGCTCTTGAGTTCCAGGCTCTGGTGGATCGCGAAGCCCAGCATCGCCCGGCCCATCGTCACCTTCTGCAGCATCGGCTTCTGGCGCTTGGGGTCCTGGATGTACACTTCGCCGGTGGTGCCCACCAGCGTGATCCAGCGTTTGCGCTCGGGCCACCAGAACTTCTGCTGCAGGAACGGCAGGACGTGGTTGATCTGCACCATGTTGCTGCCGGCGAGTTTCTCGGCGTAATTTTCGGGCAGTGTTTCGCCCTGGCTGTCAGGAGAGGAGTAGTCCATCGCCTGGGGGATGATCAGCAGGTTGAAGCCCAGGTTGAGCGACTCCTTGCGGACTTCGTCTTTGTACGTGGCCCAAGCCTTGTTGCTCTTGGCGGACATGTCGGCCAGGACGAGCTGCGAGTCGGCCCATTCCTTTTCATTGGCCGCGGCCCGGGCGGCGAGGATCTGCTCGCTCTGGCGGTCCTGCAGCGCCAGCAGCAGCACGGCGCCGACGCCGCAGCCGACGGCCACGGCAACGGACAGCAACCCGATCGCGAAGTTGAACTTCCGATGCGCGACCTCTCGCAGAAGCAGTCGAGTCAGGTTCATGCGTTCCAGAATCCGTCAGCGTTTGGCGCGGGACCGCAGGATCAGCGACATTGCGCCCGCGGCTACCAGCAGCACGCCCAGTGCCGCCAGCGCGCTCCAGAAAATAGTACGTCCGCTGCTGCCGCCGCGGGACATCGATTCGGATCGCGGGGCCGGCCCGATGCTGGGCACGGTGGCGGCCGTCTGCGTAGCGGGGGCGGTAGCGGCCGCGCGCGTGGCCGGCTGCGTCTGAGGGGCGGCGGTCTGTCCCGGCGCCAAGGGGGCCAGTTCCGGGAGCTGGATTTCGACGAATCGCGGCTGACCGACGGCACTGTCCCAGTCGGCGGTCAGGAGCATGTCGACGCCGGGGTTCTGGTCTTTGATCTCGCACGCGCAGGCGCCGGCGAGGAACTCTGCGGCCTTTCGCATGTTGTCGGGCGTGATGCCCTTGCCGACAAGGGCATAGAGCCCGCGTCCGCGTCCGAAGACGGGGACGGCGACCGGTTCGGAGGCGTACTGCCCCTCGGCGAGGTCCTGCTCGACGCCCAGCAGCATCTTGACGAACATCGTCTCCTTGGGATCGCTGCGGGCCAGCCGGACCATGGAGAACTTGAGCTTGTTCGGCCAGGGCGACTGATTGGCCCCGGGGGCGCCTTCGGGGTCCTGCGAGGGCGCGTTTTCGGCCGACGGCTGCGAGACCTCCACCTCGTTGGGCAGGGAAACGATCTGGGCGGAGACGACCTTGGCCGCTTCTTCGTTGGCGGCCTTATCGGTGCTGTCGAGCAGGACCCACACCGCCGAATCGCCGCCCATGAGGCGTTTGGCCACTTCCAGGCGCGCCGGCGAGCTCATGGCGGCCTGGGCTTCTTCCACCGTCAGCGGTCCGTCGTGAAGGACGCCCTTGGCGCCGGAGCGAGCTTCATAGATCACGACCAGGCGCGGGAGCGTCTTGTCGGTGAGACCGTCAAAAAGCTTCTTCGCCCCCGCGGGAACCGTGCCGTCGAAATCGACGACATCGACCTTGATGTTGGTCTTGTCATCCTCAGACTGCTTCTGGAGCAGGAGCACGGCGTTCTGCTGCGCGTCGGTGAGCTTGCCCTTGTGGAAGATCACGACCGGATACGGGTCCGGGCGCCATTTCTCCATGGCGTAACGGAAAACAGGGGTGTCGCACGCGAAGGCGGCGCCGGCCCAAAGCATCGCGACCACCATCACCCACCCATGCAAGCCGTTGTTCCTGATTGACATAGTTATCCTCTTCTCCAGGGGCAGCTATCGCTTCATCATAGCAGAAGGTCCGGCGGTACGACGATGATTTTGCCGCCTCCATAATTGAAACCCCTCGACGCGAGATATAGCCCCTATAAATGCCGCTGGTGCCGTGGCGGGAGGGCTTCAGCCCGACAGCCACGACGGGCTTGGGCAGTCGTGGCTCTCCGGGCCTTCGGCCCTGCGCGCCACGGCACCCGCGCATCCGTGCGGCGCAAGCTTTTTCCCCGGCCGGATTGGACGGCAAAACTGTTAAACTGAAGGTTGAAACGAGCCACGAAAATCTAAGGACGGAGTATCACGGTGAAACGTCTTTCGGCATTGATGGCGATCCTGGGCGCACTGGCGGTCGCAGCCGTCCCGGCAGACGCGGGCGACTGGCCCATGTGGCGATACAATCCCGGACACGGCGCCTGGACGAGCGAGGCCCTGCCGCGATCCTTCAGCGGCCAGTGGTCGATCCATCTGCCCACGCCCAAGTCGGCCTGGCCGTTCAATCAGCACAAGCAGCAGTTCGACGCCTCATACGAACCGATTGTGGCCGGCAAGCTGCTGATCGTGCCGTCGATGGTGCGCGACAGCGTCACCGCGTATGACACCGACACTGGCGCCCAGAAGTGGCGGTTCTACGCCGACGCCCCGGTGCGGTTCGCGCCGGTGGCCTCGAAAGACAAATGCTGGTTCTCCAGCGACGACGGCAACTTGTACTGCCTCTCGCTGGCCGATGGCAAGCTGCTGTACAAGGTGCAAGGTCCGGCGATGGACTATCGCATCCTGGCCAACGATCGCCTCTCGTCGGCCTGGCCGGCGCGGGGCGGGCCGGTGCTGGCCGACGGCGTGGTCTACTTCGCCGCCGGAATCTGGCCGTTCATGGGCACGTTCATCTACGCCGTCGACGCCGACAGCGGCAAGGTCCTCTGGTGCAACAGCGGCAGCGGGGCGGTCTACATCCTCCAGCCGCACGCCAGCCCCGCTTTCGCCGGCGTGGGCCCCCAAGGGTACATGACCGTCTCGGGCGACACGCTCGTCGTGCCCGGCGGGCGATCCGTGCCGGCCGGTTACGACCGCAAGACCGGGCGGTTCCTCTGGTGCAACGCCGTCACGCACGCCGGCGGCTATGACGTGATTTCGGCCGCCGGTCTGTTCTGGTGCGAACGCCAGGTGGCAGCCGCCGCCGACGGCGAGCCCAAAACCAACAGCCCCGCGGCGGTGTTGACCGACGAGGCCGCCATCGGCCTCGAAGGCGAGCAGATCGTCGCCCGCGAGCTGAAGATGTTCGGTCCGCCGATTCCCGACCGTCGCGGCAAGACGTCCAAGCCCGGTCCGCCCAACATCCTCTGGCAAGTGCCTTCAGGCGGCATGAAGAAGCTGCACATTGGCGCCGGCAAAAGCCTCTACGGTTCCGACGGCGCGTCGTCAGTGATCTGCGTAGACACGGCCGCCAAGTCCGTCGCCTGGCAGGCGAAAGTCGAGGGCAAGATCTGGACCATGCTCGCCGGCGACGGCAAGCTTTTCGTCGTCACGCGCGAGGGCAGGATTTACTGCTTTAACAGCGGCTCACGCACCCCGGAGGCCGCCGCGCCGCAGGTTCAACCCGTCGCGACTCAGGACGACCTCTGGAAACAGATCGCTGCCGGAGCGATGAAGATCAGCGGCGCTGCTGAAGGCTACGCTGTCGCTCTGGGCCTGGGTAGCGGGCGGTTGGTTGATGAACTGATTCTCCAGAGCAAGCTGCACGTGATCGTCTTTGAGAGCGATGCGGCCAAGATCGCTGCTGCCCGCCGCCGCTACGACGCCGCCGGCGTCTACGGCGAGCGGGTGCATGTGATGACGTCGCGGCCGGGCATGCGCGTGGCGCCCTACCTGGCCAGCCTGATCGTCAGCGAAGACCCTGCTGGTGCAGGTCTGGGTAGCGATACCCAGATAGCCGACGCAATTCTGAACATGCTGCGCCCCTACGGAGGGACGCTGTACCTGACGGGCAAAAGGGCGTGCAATCCCGATCTCACGGCGAAGATCGAGGCATTGCGGAGCGACCATGTGCTCGTAAGGCGTGGAGATGACGATATCCGGATGCAGCGCGTGGGGGCTCTGCCGGGCTCGGCCGACTGGACGCACCAGTACGCCAGCGCCGCCAATACGGTCTCGTCCACCGACAGCGTCGCCAAGGCGCCGCTGGGGCTGATGTGGTTCGGCGGGCCTTCAAACATGGACGTGCTGCCGCGGCACGGGCACGGGCCCAGCCCGCAGGTGGCGGCCGGGCGGCTGGTGATCGAGGGCATCGGCGTGATCCACGCACGCGACGTGTACACCGGCCGCGTGATCTGGCGGCGGGAGTTCCCCAAGCTCAACACCTTCGGGATGTACTACACCGAGTCGTATAACCCCGACCCGTTCTATGGCGGCCGCAACCAGGGGCACTATCCCGGGGCCAACCTGTTCGGCTCCAACTACGTCACGATGGCCGATCGCGTGTACCTGGTCGATCAGACCGTCTGTCACGTGCTCAATGCCGCCAGCGGCGAAACACTGGCCGACTTCAAACTACCCGCAGCCGAGGGCGCGGCCGCACCCAACTGGGGCGTGGTGCTGGCCGACCAGGATGTGCTGGTCGCCACGGCCCAGCCGCTGCAGGTGCCTGAGGCGGGGCAGGCCTCGCCCGATGGGCTCGTGCCGGTTATCCCCAAGGGATCGTCCTGGCAGTACCTCGCCGGGTCGGACCCGCAGGGGCAGTGGGGCGATATCGATTACGCGGCCGCCGGCTGGAAGAGCGGCAAGCTGCCCATCGGGTACAAGTACGCCGACGCGGCGACGACGCTGAGCGACATGCGCGGCAAGTACACGCGGGTGTATCTGCGGCACACGTTCGAGGTGGCCGACACGACGCTGCGGTGGCTCACCCTTGGCGTGAAGTTTGACGACGCGTTCATCGCGTACCTCAACGGCAAGGAAGTGGCCCGGGGCAACGTGGCCAAAGGCAGCGGGGGCAAGGCCCGCGGGATCAAGGAGCACCCCGCGACGGATTTTGAATACGTTGACATCAAGTGCCAGGGCCTGCTGCGGCCTGGCAAGAACGTGCTGGCCATCGAAGGCCACAACACCAGCGTCTCCAGCAGCGACTTCATGATCGACGCGTGCCTGCTGGCCCTGCCGCCCAGCGCCAAGCAGATCGGGCGGCCGGTGTACTCGCGCGTGCCGGGCGTGACGGCTAACGGGCGCTTCGGCGAGAGCAGCGAGTTGCTGGTGGTCATGGACCGCGTCAGCGGCAAGGTGCTCTGGCAGCGCAAGGGCGAGTACGGGTTCCGCCACAACGCAGTGGTGGCCGCCGCCGGCAAGGTGTTCGCGATCGATGGTCTGAGCAAGCAGCGAGCGGAATATCTCGACCGACGCGGCGTGGAGTTCACTGCCAAGCCG
Organism: Planctomycetaceae bacterium; assembly: GCA_021371965.1. The sequence goes on along the minus strand of JAJFVE010000130.1, from coordinate 20,341 downwards.
ACTTTGTACGCTTTCGACGCCCATAGCGGCAAGGTGCTCTGGCAGACCAGCCAGAATGTTTTCGGCACGTGGCTGGGCTACTCGGCCGAGCACGACATCCTGCTCCAGGGCGGCAGCGAAGGCCCCGACCGCGGCGGCGACGAAGTCGGCAAGGGCATGACCGCTCATCGCGGCAAGGACGGTAGCGTGATCTGGACGCACGACGAGCCGTACAGCGGCCCGCCCGTGATCCGCCGCGACATGATCCTTACCCAGACCGGCGGCGCCAACACCTATGCCCCGCCGGCCAAGGTCTACAACCTGCTCACCGGCGGCTCGATGATGCGCCGCCATATCGTCACCGGCCAGCAGATCCCCTACGAATGGGTGCGGTTCAAGGGGTGCAACACCGCCGTGGCCAGCGAGCACCTGCTGACCTTCCGCTCGGCGTCGGCGGCGTTTGTGCCGATGGACCTCTGCCAGGGCACCGCCAGCCTGGGCGGGTTCAAGAGCGGCTGCACGTCGAACCTGATCGTGGCCGACGGCGTGCTTAACGCCCCCGACTACACGCGCACGTGCACGTGCTCGTATCAGAACCAGTCGTCGCTGGCGATGGTGAACATGCCCGAGATCGAGTACTGGGGCATCGACGCCTATCCGCCGGTGCACCGGCCCACGGCCGTGCGCCGCGTGGGCGTGAACTTCGGCGCCCCGGGCAACCGCACAGCCGACAGCGGCACGCTGTGGGTCGAGCATCCCAGCATCGCCGGACCCTCGCCCGACGTCCCCGTGCGCACCAGCGGGGCCGGCGAGCTCTTCCGCAACCACAACACGACCGTCGCCGGCGCGCTGAACTGGGTGACGGCCTCGGGCGTGACGGGCCTGAGCGAGATCCGCATCCGCCCGTTCCTTCAGCCGCAGTCGGGCAAGGTGGAGGAAGTCGTGCGCGGCTGGAACATCCGCGTCGGCCAGAGCCCGAGCTGGGGCGAGAACCCCGGCGGGCAATTCAGCCCGCCGCGGGCGTTCACCGTGCGGCTGTGTTTTGCCGAGCCCGACGACGTTGCCGCCGGGGCGCGCGTGTTCGACGTGTCGCTGCAGGGCAAGGTGGTGCTGGCGAACTTTGACATCGCCGCCGCGGCCGGGGGCCCGAGACGCAGCGTCATCAAAGAGTTCAAGAACGTCATGATCGCCGACGACCTGAAAGTCGGTCTGACCGCCCGGACCGGAAAGACGCTGATCTGCGGCGTCGAATTAGTCGACGAAGCGGAAAAATGATGAGTGCGGAGAAGGTCGCCAGGGTGCCGTGGCGGCAGGGCCAAGCCCGACAGCCACGACCTCTTGCTGCAACATCAGGGATCGTGGCTCTCCGGGCCTTCCGGCCCTGCGCGCCACGGCACCCGCTGACAGTAGTTCCTGCTGTGTGTTCGAAAGGATACGTGATGAGTTCGCAACCTCGTGCCATGCATTCGAAACAAGCCTGTCAGGTTGTTTCTTCGGCCCACACGTCGTTGGCTGCAATGGTTCTGCCATTGGTGGCGATTTGTCTTTGTGCCCCTGCCGCTCTGGCGGGCGATTGGCCGCAGTGGCAGTTCGACGCACAGCGGCGCGGGATTGTCCCGACGGCGCTGCCTGCCGACATGAAGCTCCTCTGGAGCCGCCAACTGCCCGCGCCCCAGCCGGCTTGGCCCGACACGCAGTGGAAGCTGCAATTCGACGCCTCATACGAGCCCATCGTCCTGGGCAACATGCTGTACATCGGGTCGATGGTCGACGACAGCCTGAGGGCGTATGACACCGCCACCGGCGCCGAGAAGTGGCGCTTCTACGCCGAAGGCCCCATCCGCCTGGCGCCGGCAGCGTTCGAGGGCAAGATCTTCTGTATCAGCGATGATGGCTATCTCTACGCGCTCGACGCGGCGACGGGCAAGCTGCTGTGGAAGTTCCGCGCCGGCGGCGGCGACCGCCGCGGACTGGGCAACGGGCGGCTGATCAGCCTCTGGCCCGCGCGCGGCGGGCTGCTGCTCGACGAGGGCAAGCTGTACTTCGCCGCCGGGCTCTGGCCGTTCATGGGCACCTTCATCTACTGCATGGACGCGCGGACGGGCAAGCTGGTCTGGACCAACAGCGGCAACGGACAGCAGTGGTCGGTCCAGCCTCACGGCGGGGCGCTGTCGTTTTCGGGCATCGCGCCGCAGGGGTACCTCGCGGCCGCACAGGGGCGGCTGATCATCCCCAACAGCCGCAACCGCCCGGCGATCTTCGACCAGAAGACCGGCCAGCTCCTGGCCAACAACATGATGACCAAGCAGCTCGGCGGGTGGGACGTGTACGTGGCCTGGGGCGGGTACTATAACGGCGGCCAGCGGTACACCCTCGATGGCAGCAAGAGCGGCGGGGCTCCGGGGTTTTTGGGCGAGAACAATCAGGTCTTCATGCTCGACATCGCCGCCGGCGAGTTCAAGGGTCTCGAACACTACTTCGGCGAAGGCTTCGACAAGAAGGGCAAGAAGGTTCCCGTCGACAAGTTCAAGCCGCTCTGGCAGGGCAAGCTCTCGCCGATGATGAAGGAGATCGCCCTCCGCGCCGGCGACAAGTTCTATGGCCCCGGACCCGACGGCACGGTCGTCTCGGCCGTGCTCGAGCAGGGCGGACGCGTGGGGCAGGACCTCGCCGGGCAGTTCCGCGGCAAGTTTCATCGCGCGATCACGGCCGATAACAAGCTCTTCGTCGTTACGCGCGAGGGCGCCATCTACTGCTTCGGCGCCGGCGGCGGTTCGCCGGTCGCGCACGAACTCAAGCCCGCCCTGCCGGCGGCAGCGGCCGATGCCTGGACCGAAAAAGCCAAGGCGATGCTGGCCGCCAGTGCGACCGAAGGGTACGCCCTGGTGCTGGGCGTGGGCAGCGGGCGGTTGATCGACGAGCTGCTGGCCCAGTCGAAGCTGCACATCGTCGTGATCGAGCCCGACGCCGCCAAGGCCGACGCCTTCCGCCGCCGCATGAGCGACGCGGGGCTCTACGGCCCGCGCGTGGCCGCCATCGTCGGCAACGGTTTCGACTACGACCTCTCGCCGTACTTCGCCAGCCTGATCGCCAGCGAAGACATCGCGGCTGCGGGCTTCGACGCCGCAAAGTGCAGCGTCGAGCGCCTGGTGGCGCCGCTGCGGCCTTACGGCGGCGTGGCGGTCTTGCCCGGCGGCGAGGCGCTGGCCGCGTTGGCTAAGGGCGGCAAGCTCGAGGGCGCGACGGTCGAGGTGGCTGCAACGGATGTTCGCATCCGCCGCGGCGGCGCCCTGCCCGGCGCCGGCGAGTGGACGCACCAATACGCCGACGCGTCGAACTCGGTCGTCGGCGCCGAGCATCGCGTGGCCGCGCCGCTGGGACTGCTGTGGTTCGGCAGCGACAATCTCCGCGACGTGCTGCCCCGCCACGGCCACGGGCCCAGTCCGCAGGTCGCCGGCGGGCGGCTGTTCATCGAGGGCATCAACATGATCTCTGCCCGCGACGTGTACACCGGCCGCGTGCTGTGGCAGCGGAAGATCGAGGGCTTCAATAACTTTGGCATGTACTGGGACAGGAGTTTCAAAGACGACGTTCGCGACGACAGCTACAACCAGGGGCATATCCCCGGTGCCAACCAGTTCGGTTCCAACTACGCTATCACGGTCGACCGCCTGTACCTGATCAACGGGCCCGACATCGTCGTGCTCGATGCGGCCACCGGCAAGACCGCCGCGACGTTCAAGGCCCCGGCGCGGGCGGGCTGCGCCGCGCCCAACTGGGGCGTGCTGATGATCGCCGGCGACGTGCTGGTGGCCACCACCGAACCGATGGAGATCGACGTCAAGCTGCCCAAGCCCAAGGACAAGGTTAAACCCAAACCCAAGCCCATGGGCGCGACGTTCGACCTGGCGGCCGCGGCGGAAGTCAAACTCAACACCCGCTTCGGCATCAGCAGCCGCAACCTGGTGGCCCTCGACCGCGACAGCGGCAAGGTGCTCTGGCAGCGACCGGCGGCTGTGGCGTATCGCCACAACGCCGTCACCACTGGCGGCGGTAAGGTTTACGCTCTGGATAACTTCTCCGAAGGCAACCGCGCGCAGTTGGCGTTCATCGGTCAGCCGGTCCCGCCCGGGCGGCTGGTCGCGCTGGACCTCAAGACCGGCAAGGGGGTCTGGTCGGCCGACAAGGACATCTTCGGCACGTGGCTGGGATACTCATCGGCGCACGACGCGCTGCTGCAGTGCGGCAGCGGGTCGCGCGACCGCGCCGGCGACGAGGCGGGGCGCGGTATCGTCGCCTATCGCGGCGCCGACGGCAGTGTGCTCTGGCAGGACATGGACCGCAAGATCGAAGGGCCCGTGCTCCTGTGGCGCGACCGGGGCATCACCAACGGTGGCGACGGCGGCGAGGCGTTTTCGCTGCTGACCGGAAAGCCCGCGACGGTGCGCCATCCCGTCAGCGGCCAGGATGTGCCCTGGGCGTGGCATCGCTTCTACGGCTGCAACACGGCTATCGCCAGCCAGAACATGATGTTCTTCCGCAGCGGCACGGCGGGCTACTACGATCTGCTCGGCCAGGGCGGCACGGGAAACTTCGGCGGGTTCAAGAGCGGCTGCACCTCGAACCTGATTGCCGCCGACGGCGTCCTCAGTGCCCCCGACTACACGCGCACGTGCAGTTGCTCGTACCCGCTTCAGGCGTCGCTGGCGCTGGTGCACATGCCCGAGGCGCAGATGTGGACCTACAGCGTTCTGCCCCCGCCGGCCGAGGGCGTGCTTAAGCGGATCGGTCTGAACCTCGGCGCCCCCGGCGACCGCCTGTACGAGGGCACGCTCTGGCTGGAGTATCCTCCCGCCGGCAGCCCAGAGATGCAGGTGGATGTGGACCTCAAGCCCGGCGGCAGGCGACAGGTCGGTTCCGGCAGGAAAGCCACGACGGTCGTCGAGTTCAACGGCGCCCTGCACCGCCAGGACCCCTCGACCGTCTCGGGCGCGCTGGCGTGGGTGGCTTCCAGCGTCGCCGAGGGTATCGAGTCGCTGTCGGTGAGAATGGGCCCGGAGGGTTCGCCCGCGCGGCCGCACACGGTGCGACTGGTCTTCGCCGAGATGGACGGCCTCGCTACCGGTCAGCGCGTCTTCGACGTGATCGTCCAGGGCAAGGTCGTCCGGCAAGGCCTCGACGTCGCGGCCGCCGCCGGCGGACCAAAGCGGTCGCTTGTTGTCGAACTCAAGAACGTCAGCGTGTCCGACAAGCTGACCGTCGAGTTCAAGCCCAGGACCGGCAAGCCGATCCTGAGCGGCATCGAGTGCGTGGAAGGACAATAATGGTCACCGCGGAAGCAGCATGGGCATCCGACCTGCCCTTGCACATTCCTTGCACTTTGTTGTACTTTTCACAGCGAGTTTATGGGAAGGTAAGCAATTAGTATTGACAAATCGCATTGTTATACATGAGTGCAATTAGGCAGAGGCAATGTTAGCGGCGGAGCTCTTGTCACGCCGTAGCCTTGGCGAAGGCGGATGCTCCGCGCGGTTTGCAGTTCGAGTTCAACTAGGCCGGTCGATCAGGCCGCCAACCTCGAGCCGGGCGCGGCCGCCAAAGTCGACTTCGGCAACGGCCGCGTGGTCGACTCCAAGATCATCTTCATCGCCGCCGTAGCCGACGCCGCCAGCCAGACCCGCACCATCCGCATCGAGATCCCCAACAGAGAACCCAAAGGCGGCGGGGATCATGTGATGATAACTTTCGCTACGGCCGTAGCCAAAGCAGGTTCCTGATGGCGGCACCTAGATCTATGTGCTATGCAGGATAGACTGTCAACGAAACCAAGCATCTCCAAACATCTTCTTGTTCCTTTGCTCACGTAATGAAGCTAGCTTTTCGCAAGTCCCTGCCACTCTCTCTTTATCGAAGAGTCTCATTACATCAGGCATGTGTTTCTTTAGAAATATCGCCTTTTCATGTGACATAAGGCCGCTTGCGACATCGTGCCCTGTAAGAAGCTCTTCCAGTAGGCTTATCCCCCACCATGTGTCTTCAGCTTCTGCAGTGTCTGGCTGGACCTCCAAGAGAAGTTCTTCCCGCTCGTAAGAGAAACACAGACGGAGGTATCCATCCGCGGCTAGTATAATCATTGCGTCCCTCGTGGAGAATGTTTTGGAGTCGACAAATCTAAAGCCGTAGTCCTGATACAGGAAGCTGCAAGATGCTATAAGGAACTTCAGTATCTCGGTCATTGTTATTCTCTCTCACTAAGCGCTAGATTCGTTGCCAATCTGCTCTGCGAATAGGATCCAATGCTCTGACCACTACATTGGACTAGTCATTTCTCTTCTCGTTTTGCCTCTTTGGGGGCGGGCCGCCGGGGTTGTTGCGAGCGGACAGAATCTTCTCATAGCCCCATTGCCCTCTTGTTTATCTCACTCATGCGAGTGAACGCCGCTCTTGTCTGTTCTTGTCTGGCTATTGATAGAGCTTCGCAAACGCTCTCGACATTCTTCCTAAACCATTTAGCAAGGCCAGGTATGGTCTTATCCAATGTCGGCCCAGTCGGTTTGTCTGTATTGCCTGTCAGGCAGGCCCGCATCATCTCCAAAGGATATACTTCGGCACCTCCACCATAATTGTTTTTCGAGATATCTATCGCCCATTCGTCGTGGTGCGCGCTGAAAAGTATATATAATCCTTTACCGGCCAGTACAACGTACGCAGAGCCAGAGTCATACACCCTGGAATCAACGAATCTAAATCCTTCTTCCTCGTACAAGAAGCTGAAGTACCGCATAAGGGTGGCCAGTATCTCATTCATTGCTAAACCTTCGCATAGAGGGATTCGGCGGTTGGCCTCTAGCCATATTTTTGACGTAAGCGACGACCCGCTAATACCCGCGTCAGCATCCATCTCCGCTCTGCGAGCTATGCCGGACAAGAGCTTGGCCGCTGACTTTACCCGACGCGCGGTTGTTTTCCAGACTGCGGGCCGATTTTCTCGACCGGGATTCGCTTGAAGCCTTTGATCTTCCACGCCGGGCTGTCGTCGCGCAGGGCGACGTTGCCGCCCTGCGTTGTGGCAACTCCGGAATGACAACTCGCGCATCTGCCCATGCCGCCTCCTAACCCGCAGTCGCGCCCATTACAAGCACAGAACCTGTAAGGTGTCCCCGGATAACACGAATGACGCCAACCGCGCCTGCCAGAGGTGCCCACAAGCACAAAACATGTATGGTGTCACCTGATAGCGGCATTCTCTAAATCTAATTCCGTCGGCGGATCAACGGTCATGAGTTGTCCAAATGCTATGTTCTTAAGCTCAATCTGGCCGGCGCGTGACGCGGCAGCGGCACCAGGTGAGATCCGAAATGCCTTTGTGAAACCAGCATGGCCAGTCGGTGAAACCACCCAGACGCCTGCCGTTGTGCGCCGTCGTAATTCTGCAGCTATTCTCTTTAGTATCTCGAAAGCACCTTTCTTGTCTGTCCCAGCACCCAACTGAGCTTGACTCAATTCCTTCCCTCTGAATGTCCCAACGTTCAGCATGAACCGTTCAGGCTTTCGCATCCGAGCCGAGCGGTATAGCAGCCAGATTCTATCTATATGCCCGAAATCCCGCGCCGCGACGACCAGGTCCTCTTCTGGAGAGACTTCACGATTGGCCTGAGATGGTCCCCACCGCTCCAAGTCAACGGATAATGAGTACTCCTTACTCACTGCAGCAACAAAATCGATCATTTCGTCGAGCAGCATGTGAAACTGGATATTTATAGATCCGTTCATACTGGGACTCGGCAGACCATAAACAAGACGCTATCCCCGCCCGCGCATTCTGTCAAAAGCATAATTTTATGGGGTCAGTCCCCAATGACCATACTATTTGTCGTTTAGGGACGAAAGAAACCGCCTGAAAGTCTCCACCGAAGCTGGAACCCCATCATGATAATCCTCAAAAAAACCACGGGCGTTCAATTCTGGGGGGTAGGCGTAGTGTTCACCGTCAGGACCGACATGATGAATCCAATTAGAGGGTTCTTGGTCATCGACAATATCAAATAGTGTCAGATCATACAGGACCGGCTCTGCCTCATCATTCAGGAGTCTATAGTCATCAGCCTCAATTCCTAAAACCAAGTACTCATAGCCGGGCCTGACACCTCGAGGAACATTCTCAAGATTGTCCATAGGTGGCCGAAGCTTGACTTTCATAGGAACTCCCATGGGAAACAGGTCCCACAATTAAGTCGAAGACCCGCCGTGGCGGGCTCGGCCGCTGATTTCACTCCAGGCGCGGTTCTTTTCCGGGCTGAGGGCCGATTTTCTCCACCGGGATCCGCTGGAAGCCGTTGATCTTCCACGCCGGGCTGTCGTCGCGCAGGGAGACGTTGCCGCCGCTTTGATCGACGAAGCAGGGGTCGGCGTTCTCGACGTTGTCCTTGACCTGGGCGAAGGCCTTGAGCGTGCCGTCACCGCCGCTGTTCTCGGTGTGGATGAATTTCTTGTTGTCCCAGCCGAGGTTCCGCGAGAACACGCAGCCCTCGGGGTAGCGCCAGCGGCCTTTCTGGATCTCTTCCCACGAATCCGGGATGCGCGCCAGCTTGGGATACGCGCTCGCCCACGGTTCGGTCTTGTGGTTGATGCCGTTGCCCTTCATCCACCGCAGCAGGTTCCAGTGGCTGTTGGTCTCGTCGATGATGCGCTCGATGCCGCGGCTGTCGGCCCCGAACGCCTCGCCGCAGCGCACGAAGATGTTGTTTGTGATGATGTTGTCGCGCCCGCCGCCCATCAGCAGGCCGAAGCCCACCACGTCGGAGACGATATTGCCATGCACCGTGTTGCCGCTGTTGCAGTCGTCGAGATAAATCGCCATGATCCCGTACTCGCCGCCGGGGATGCGCCCCTTCAGGTCGTGCAGGTAGTTGTAGCGGATCAGGTTGCCCCGCTGGTCCCAGCCCAGGCCGATGTAGATCGCCCCGCCGTTGCTGGCGTACTGCCCCACGTGATGAATGTGGTTGTACTCGACGCGGTGGTCGTTGCCGCCGAACAGCACCGCCGCGTGCGGGCCTTCGCTGAACTCGTTGTGCGCGACGGTATGCCCGACGCCCTCGAACGCCACGGCAGGCGTGTACGTCTTGCACCAGCGCCCGAAGTGGTGCATGCGGCAGTGGGTCACGAAGTTGTCGCCGCGGATGAGCTTGGGCCGGTCGCCGCCGTGCAGCGAAATGCCCGCGTTACCGCACCAGGCGACTTCGCACTCGGTCAGCCCGCAGCCGCGGCCGTGGATCGACCCGCCCTCGATGCCGGCGTTCTTGATCGTGCAGCGGGTGAAGACCACGTCGTCGCCCTTTTGCACCCTGACCAGGTTCGCCCGGCCGACCTCGAAGGTCAGGTCCTCAAATCGCAGGTGCGCCGCGCCCTCGACGCGCAGCAGTTCCTCCTTCAGCACCGAAACGACAACATCCGCCTTGCGCGGGTCAGCAGGCGGCCAGAAGTACAGCAGGCCGCTCTTGCGGTCGAGGTACCACTCGCCGGGGGCGTCGATCTCTTCGAGCAGGTTGACGGCGTAAAACGGGCGGCCTTTCTTCATCTCCTGCTCGCGGGCGACGGTGATCGTGCGCTTCTTTGCATCGAGGCCAGCCACCGGCACGTACAGGTCGGCCCAGATGTAGTCCCAGTTGCCGTGCAGCCAGAGGTCTTCGGCCTTGGACCACAGCGCCATGCGGCGGCCTCGGGTCTTGAAGGTGGTTTTGGACTCGACGCCGGAGATCCGCAGGTAGCCGTCGTTGGGATAGCGCGCGAGCTGCATGGGCAGGCCGTTGAAGAACAGCTCCAGGTGCGCCGCCTTGCAGCCGCCGCCGAAGCCCCGCACTGCTAACTCGCCGAAGTCCGTAATGCCGCACTTGCGCAGGTCGATCTGCACGACCTTGCGGCGGGCGGCCTTGCTGATGATGCGCGAGAGAATCGCCTTGCTGGTAACCGGCTTGAACATGTCGCCGGGCAGCTTTCGCCCGCCGACGAATCGCGCCTGCTCGCCGGGGTACGACCGCCACGTGATGGGCGATTTGGCGCTGCCGCCGTCGCGGCGGTCGAGCGTGAAGCTTTTGTTGAGCTCATAGATGCCCCCGCGCAGATACACCACCGCACCAGCGCGGTTCTTCTTCCTGCGCAGGGCGTCGCGGGCGGCCTCGGGCGTGCGGAAAGGTTCGGCTTCGCTGCCGCAGTTGCGGTCGCTGCCCGTCGGCGAGACATAGAGATTCAGGGGGGACATATCTGCTCCAGCAAATTCGAAATACGAAAAGACAAATCCGAAACAAACGACAAAACAATTAAACAACAAAGAACAGGAACAGTAACGCAGATAGTCCGCGCCCAAACCTCCGCGGTCGCTGCCATGTCGTCTGTGGTTCAATACCTGTATAATCGCTGGGGGGCTTTTCGAAAGGACTGGAGATGGTTCAGAAGTTCTTGCCCGCGGTGCTGGTCGCTCTGCTTGTAAACGCCCTGCCTCTGCAGGCTGAGGATTGGCCCACGTACATGCACGATGCCGCCCGAACGGGCGAATCGACCGACAAGCTTCCCGGGCCCCTTGCCCTGCAGTGGGTGTACACCGCCGCGATGCCCCCCGCGCCGGCCTGGCCGGACCCGGCCAAGGATGACGTCTTTCATTCCAAGAAGAACCTCGCCCCCGACTGTCCGTACGACCGCGCGTTCCAGGTGGTCTCCGCCGGCGGGCGCGTGTTCTTCGGCTCATCGGCCGACGACAACGTCCGCTGCCTCGACGCCGCCACCGGCAAAGAGTTGTGGGCGTTCGCCACGGAAGGCCCCGTGCGCCTGGCGCCGACGGTCGTTGGCGACAAGGTGCTCTTCGCCAGCGACGACGGCTGCGCGTACGCACTCAAGGCCGCCGATGGAACGCTGATCTGGAAGCTCCGCGCGACCGACCAGGACCGGCGCATCGCCGGCAACGGGCGCATCATCAGTCTCTGGCCGGTGCGCACCAGCGTGCTCGTCAGCGGCAACGTGGCGTATTTCTGCGCGGGGCTCTTTCCCAACCAGGGCGGCGGCGTTTATGTGGTGACGGCGGACATCGCCAGCGGCAAGAAGCTCTCCTCGAAGTCCGTCGCGGTGGCGGCCCAGGGATATCTGCGCCTGCAGGGGACGCAGGTGTTCGCCCCGGCGGGTCGCACGGCCGGCGGCGCGGTCGACACGGTCGCCACGCCGGCGGCCGGTTCGATCCTCAAGCACGAGCCCTGTGCGGCGGCATATCCGTACTGCTTCATCGGCACCGACGAAATCCGCATCGCCGGCGGCGACGGCGAGGTGGCGGCCTTCAAGGCAAAGAACAAGATCTGGACGCTCAAGGTCGAGGGCAAAGCCTGGTCGCTGGCGGTGGCTGGCGGCAAGCTCCTGGTCAGCACCGATGCAGGCAAGATCTACTGCTTCGCCCCCGGCAGCGGCGCGGGCACGGTAGTCCAGGCCGCGGCGCCCAAGGCTGCCGCGTCTGACGAGAAGTTCGCCGCCCTCGCCAAGGACGCCCTGGCCAAGGCCCAGACCGACAAAGGCTACGCGCTGGTGATCGGCGGGCCGGCCGAACTGGCGTGCGAAGTCGCGCGACAGTCGAAGATGCAGGTGGTGATGACCGCCGCCGATGCCCCGGCCGCCGCCGCGGCGAGAAAGGTTGTGGACGCCCGCGGCATGAGCGGCCGCGTGAGCGTGCATGAGGCCAAGGCCGACGCGCTGCCCTACAGCGACTACCTTTTCAATCTCGTGCTCAACGCGCCGGCGGCTTTCCAGGCCGAGGCGCAGCGCGTCACCCGCCCCTGCGGCGGCGTGACGGTGACCGAGGCGGGCAAAGCCGTCATTCGCGGCCCGCTGGAAGGCGCGGGCCAATGGACGCACTGCTACGCCGACGCGGGCAACAGCACCTGCAGCGGCGAGACGCTGGTCGGGGCGGGCATGACGGTCCAGTGGTTTGGCCTGCCGGGTCCGCGGACGATGGCCGACCGGCACAACCGCGCCGCCGCCCCGCTGTATCGCGACGGACGGCTGTTCGTCAGCGGCTACGACTACCTGGCCTGCGTCGACTCGTACAACGGCGCGATGCTCTGGGAACACGCCCTGCCCAATTCCGTGCGCCTGGACACCAGCAAAGCCTGCGGCAATATGGCCGTGGCGGAAGACCTGCTCTATATCGCCGCCGGCGGGGCGTGTGAGGCCTACGACGTGCGGACGGGCCAGAAAAAGTTGACCGTCAACGCCGACATCGGCGGCAAGGCCTGCGAGTGGGGCTATGTGGCCACCGTGGGCGACGCCCTCTTTGGCAGCCTGTGCCGCCCCGGGGCGCATCGGCGCGAGATCGGCCAGAGCACCTGGCAGTTTTCGTATAACCCGCTCTCGCCCATGGTCTGCAGCGAGAACGTCTTCGCCGTCGATCGCCATAGCGGCACGCGCCTGTGGACCTACCGCCCGCAGGAGGGCATGATCGTCAACTCGACCATCGCCGTGGCGGATGGGCGGATGTACTTCATCGAGAGCACGAATCCCAAGTCGCGCGAAGACGCGGCCGGCCGCGTGCCCCTGCCCGTGCTGATGAGCGGCGGGGGCGTGTTGGTGGCGCTGGATGTGCGCGACGGCAAGGTGGTCTACCGCCAGAAGGCCGACCTCGAAGCCGCCCAGCACATGCTGTTCCTCAGCGTCGCCGGGGGCGTGGTCGTCACCACCGACTCGCGCACCGTCGCCGGCGGCAAGCGCGGGATGCTGAAGTACGACCTGCAGGCCTTCGACGCCGCCAGCGGCAATCGGCTGTGGAAGATGGAGCACACCGGCCCGGGCGCCAAGGCCGCCGACGGCAGCCACGGCGAAAACGCTTACCGCGCGGTCATCGTCGGCGAGCGGCTGTTCATCCCCGCGGTGCAGTACGAGCTCAAGACGGGCAAGGCCGTGCCCAACTGGCAGTGGGGGCGCAACGGCGGCGGCTGCGGAGCGGTTTCCGCTTCGGCCAAGCAGGTGTTCAATCGCGGCGGGTACCCGCAGATGACGGACCTCTCGACGCCGGCCAGCGAGCACCTGACCACGGCGACGCGCCCGGGCTGCTGGATCAACATCATCCCCGCCGGCGGCATGGTGCTGATGCCCGAGGCGTCCAGCGGTTGCACGTGTCCTTACCCCGTGCAGGGATCAGTAGGAATGATTCCCAAGCGGTAGTCCGAGAAGAGAAAACCGACGACGAGGACGACGACGAGGACGAGAACGAGCGGGTGCCGTGGCGGGAGGCCTTCAGGCCGACAGCCACGACGGGCCGGAAGATCAGGGATCGTGGCTGTTGGCCCTTCGGGCCTGCCCGCCACGGCACCCTTCACTACTCCCGCGGCGGGTGGCATGGCGACACCAGTTTTACCGGGGTCGCCATGAGGCACGGGGCGCGTCCACAGCCGTCCATGGCGACCCGCGTGAAACAGAAACGCGTGTCGCCATGCCACCCTATTCGCGTGCCAATCGCTTGGGAAACTTGTCGGTCAATCCGGCGCTGCGCACGTCGACGGACTTGATCCCCAGCTTCAGCGCCGGCGAATCGTCCTGCAGGCGGTAGTCCCGCTTTGACACGTCGACGAACTTCGGATCGGCCACCACGCTGTGCTTGTCGTACGCCTGCGTCCACGTGCCGGGGAAGGGGCCGCGGTACGACGTCCGCCCCGCGATGCGCAGCTTGCCGGAGATGTTGAAGTACAGGTTGTAATCGCACTCGGTGATGCGGTCTTTGTCCCAGTCGTCGAACTGAAACAGCGGGCCGTCCGGCTGGTCGAACCAGATGATGTTGCGGCGGTACGTGTGGAAGCCGACCTCGCCCGAACTCTTGGAGCGGATGGCCGAGCCCGTGCGGCCGGCGACGAAAATATTGTTCTCGATCGTGTTGTGGATGCCCTTGGCGTAGATCTGCTGAATGTGCCCCGACCCGTTGACGGCGTAGACGACGTTGTTGGTGACGGTGAAATAGTTCGACGAATCGTCGAGATAGATCCCGCAGATCAGCAGCACGTGCCCCGTGCCAACGTCGTGGATCAGGTTGTGATCATAGACGTTGTCCTTGCCCGGCCCCCAGCTCTCCATCGCGCCGCAGTCTTCGCTGTCGAGGCAGACGTGGTGAATGTGGTTGTACGCCAGCACGTTGTTGCGGGCGTGCAGCAATTCAAACCGCCGGGCCTTGGTCTGGTCGCTCTCGTTCATCGACCGCAGCGCCAGGCCCTTGATGCTCGCGCCGTAGCGCGGGCTGTCGTGGATGTGGTTGTGTACGACGCGGTTGTGCCCGCTCTGGAAGATCTGCACGCCGGCCGACGTATGCACCACGCGACCGACGTGATGGATGTGGCAGTTCTCCACCACGTGATGGCTGCTGATGTCCGGCCCTTTCCAATTGGCCCCGCGCAGATGCACGCCGCGGTCGCCGGTGAAGGCGATCTCGCTGTCGGCGATGGTGATGCGGCGATTGGCCTGCCAGACCGAAACGCCCTGGCCCCAGCAGTTGGCGATGCGGCAGGCGCGGATCGAGCAGTCCTGGGCGTTGGTGATGAAGACCGCCTCGCCGGCGGCCACGCTCAGGTCCAGGTTGCGCAGGTGGACGTTGCGCACGGGCGCATCGTCGCGCCCGCGTATGCTGAGGACGTTCTCTGCCGTGACGACGGCGTAAGCGTTCTCTGCCGCCTCGCCCCGGCCCGGCCAGACGTAGAACTTGCCCGCGGCGACGTCGATCACGCACTCGCCGCTCTTGTCGAGCAGGCCCAGCAGGTTCATGAGGTAGAAGCGGTTGTTGGCCGCGACCGGCCCGCCCATGCCGCTGGTGCGCACGAAGCCGACGCTGCGGGTCTTGGGGTCCAGCGCGGTGATCTGCCAGACGTGATTGAACCATCCCTGCCCCGGCCAGACATTCACCCAGCCGCTGGAAACATCCTGCCCGGCCATGGCGCCAAAGAGGTCACCCTTGTAGATGAAGGCTTTTTCGCCCGAAGCCGCCTGCGTGCGGTGGTAGCCGTCGTTGGGGTCGCGAGCGAGCGTGAGCCACTGGTTGTTCTCGGTGGCGACTTTCGGCTGCGCGCCTTGCGGCAGGTCGCCGATCCAGATCTTGTCCTTGTACGGTTTGAGGTTCGTGACCGGCCCGCCGCCGAGGAGCACCGGCGCGTGGGCTTCGTCGGCACCGGCGTAGGTGACGCTGAAGGCCTCGCTGCCGCTGTCGGCGGATTCCAGCGCCAGCCCCTGCGGCAGGTAGTACACGCCCGGCGCAATCAGGACGGTGATGTTCTCCTTAAGCCCGGCCGCGATGAGTTTCCGCACCGCATCGCGAGCGGCCGTCGGCGTGGCGAGGGGTTTATCCTTCGTGCCGGCGTTGGCGTCGTTGCCGGCGGGGCTGACGCAAATCTCCGCCGCGCCCGCCCCGGCGGCCAATACAAGATTTAAAGCCAATGATATCATTGCAGTTTTCATAGGCTTTGAAACCCCCCGCGCCCGCGAACGTTCCTTATGGAGTGCGGCAGCCTTAGCTGCCGCTTTGGCTGTTTCTGGGATGCTCGCGCCCGCAACAACATCGAAAGCGGCGGCTGCTGCCGCCGCACTCCACATGCGGCGCGGCCGAGGTTAGAGGCAATGAGCAATTGGAAATTGGAAATTGGCGATGCCCCTTGTATGCTCTTGGCCTTGCTAAGGAGACGACCATGTACATCGGCGCCGACTATTACCCCGAGCACTGGGACAAGAAACGCTGGCCAATCGATGCGGGCCTGATGAAGAAGGCCGGCTTCAACGTTACGCGCCTGGCGGAGTTCGCCTGGGTGATGATGGAGCCCGAGGAAGGGCGCTACGACTTCGCCTGGCTCGACGAGTCGCTGGAGGTGCTGGGCAAGAACGGCGTCTCGGCGATCCTCTGCACGCCCACGGCCATCGTGCCGGCGTGGATGAAGGAAAAGTATCCCGAGGTGATGGCCCAGGGCGGGCCCGGGGCGGCCCGCGTCGAGTGGGGCGTCCGCAAGGACCAGTGCTATTCCAGCGGCACGTTCCGCCTGATGTCGCAGCGCATCACGCGTGCGATGGCCGAGCATTACGCCGCACACCCCAACGTCATCGGCTGGCAGACCGACAACGAGTTCGGCGGCACGGTCTGCTGGTGCCATTCGTGCCGGCGCGACTTCCAGGACTTCCTGCGCAGCCGCTACGGCACCATCGACGCCTTCAACAAGGCGATGGGCAAGCACTTCTGGGGCCACTACGTCAAGACGTGGGAAGAGATCGAGCTGCCCGCCGCCGACGGGTCGCACAACCCCAGCCTGGGCCTGGAATGGAAGCGGTTCTACACCTGGCAGAACGTGCGCTTCCAGCGCGACCAGGTGCAGATCCTGCGCGAGGTTTGCCCCAAGCACTTCATCACGCACAACCTCATGGGCTACGGCTACGGCGGGCTGAACTACTTCCAGCTCAGCGAAGACCTCGACCACGTCAGTTGGGACAGCTATCCGCTGTTCTACGGCGGCGGGATGGCTGACGGGCCCGCCCTGGCGGCCGACCTCATGCGCGGCTGCAAGAAGAAGAACTTCTGGATCATGGAGACCAGTTCCGGCCCGCACGGCTGGGGCACGTACGGGCGCGCCCCGCGCCCCGGCGAGATGCAGACCTGGGCGTTCCAGCAGTTTGCCCATGGCTGCGAGGGGTACATCTGGTTCCGCTGGCGGGCGTGCACAGCCGGGCGCGAGCAGTACTGGCACGGCATTCTCGGCCATGACGGCAAGCCGCTGCGGCGATACCGCGAGACGGCCGCCATCGCCCGCGAGCTGCGCAAGATCGAGAAGCACCTGGCCGGCACGACCGTCAAGCCCAAGGTCGCCTTCATCTACAGCTACGACAGCCGCTGGGCCGTCGACATGCAGCCGGGTTTCAGCGGCAACAGCTACATGGCCGCCGTCAAGCGGTACTACAACGCGCTGCTTGCGGCCGGCGTCAATGCCGACATCATCCAACCTGGCGACGACCTGACGCCCTACAAGCTGGTCTTCGCGCCGGACTGGTACGTCATGCCCGACGCGGCGGCCAAGCAGGTCGACGCGTTCGTCAAAGCCGGCGGCGTGTTCTGCTGCGACATCCGAACCGGCGTCAAGGACGAGACGAGCCTCTGCCACGCGCGCACGCTGCCGGGCCTGCTCAGCGCCGCGCTGGGCATCGAGATCGAAGAGTACGAAAGCACGCTTCCCGAAGGGTATGCGATGACCGGCACGGACGACCTCCTGGCCGGGGCCTTCACTGCCACGCAAGGCGCCGACTGGGTGACCGCCAAGGGCGCCGAGACGTTGGTGGGCTATGAGCCGTGGCACATGAAGAAGTTTGCGGCCGTCACTCGCAACGTTTACGGCAAGGGCATCGGCTGGTACTGCGGCACGGTGGTGAAAGAGCCCGAGTTCTACGTGAAGTTAATCGCCGCTCTGCTGGCTGACGCAAAGATCCGCCCGGTCGTCACCCCGCCGCCGGGCGTGGAAGCCTCCATCCGCGAAGGCGCCGGCAAGAAGCTGCTGTTCCTGATGAACTACACCGAAGAGTCCAAGATCGTCTTCGTGCCCGCCGGCAAAAAAGAACTGCTGACCGGAGCGATGACGAAAAAGTCCATCGAACTGCCAAGATTCGGCGTGGCGGTAGTGAAGCTGTAGCGGGCTTAGATAAGCAGAGCAGCGGAGAATGGAAAAAGCACTACCACATTGTCAATTCGTGGAGCCGCGAGGTATCCCGGATTGCATCCGTGAGATAACCTCCGGCAACGAGAAAGAAATCTACTTTGTTGTCTCAAATGATTTTTATGATGCAAAGAACTACGACTTGAGTGAGCGAATATACCCGGAATATGAGGCTGCATTCCAATCGTTGAGTCGCCAGGTTAGTTCTGCTGTCGGGGCAGAACCGCAAGCATTTGAGGTTGGTGCAGACGATTTCCCCGAATGGGCCATCGGAATTAAGATTGCGGTTTGGAAAGAAAGAAACCTCTATCTGAGAGTGGAACACGAGGATCGCGAGCTGCCAATAATCGTCGCGCTCGCCTCCATTCCATCAGACGAAACCTGAAACCGCGGAGATTCGAGGAGACGGTGTGTAGCTTCTCCCGGTATCGCGAGCCTCTGCTCCCTCAGCTTCCTCTGTGGCTCTTATCCAGCGCCGCGCGGATCTGGCGGAAGCGGCGGATGTCGGCAGGGCCTAGCTTGCCGTCCTGGTAGATTTCGAGGTTGAGCGAGACGACGGCCTTGCGGCTGCGGACTTCTTGGAGCCACTTGATCAACTGCTCGGTGGTGTACTGGCACTTGCTGATGGGCGTGTTGGGTTTGTGATGGCCCCAGCTTTGGTGGATCAATGTGGTCAGGTGCGCCTGCAGGCCTTTTTGCGGGCCGGCGATGAAGCGGCCGTCGCCGCCGACGGGCAGATTGCCGCCGCCGGAGATCAAGTCGCTGGTCAGCCACGACTCCCAACTCGACGTGTCGGTGTACCACGTCACCTTCGGCGCCAGCCACGCGTTCCAGAGCACCACGCGCTGCGGGTTGCCCGCGCGGGCGGCGATCAGCAGGTCTTTCCACGGCGGGGCGGCGTGGTAGTAACTGTGCATCCCGTCGTCAAACCACCAGCCCGCCAGCAGCTCTCCGTACCGCCGCCCGGCGTCTTCGATCACCCTCTTCCACGTGCGGAAGAACGTCTCGCGCCCGGCCGTATCGAACCCCACGCGGTTCCACCAGGGCTTATCGTCGTGGCCGGGATGATAGTACAGCCCCAGGCGCACGCCGCGGTCGGTCAGGGCCTGGGCGAGTTCGCCGATCAGGTCGCGTTTGCACGTGCGGCCGCGGAGGATCGCGTCGATCGCCGAGTTAGGCCCGGGCCAGTGATAGATCGCATGCGTGGTGCAGACGTAGACCCAGCCGGCGCCCATCGAGGCGACGGTGTCGGCAAACTTCTTGACCGGGAAGTCGTTGACGGCCTGGCGATAGGGCTTGCTTGGCCCGCGGCGCGGGTACGTGCCGCCGACCCAGTGGAACATGAGGCCGTACGTCTTGTCGACCATCCAGGATGTGTCGGCCCGCAGCGACATCGCATCGGTCTCGATGCGCCGCGCCACGCCGGGGCGCACCAGTTCCAGCGAGATGAACTTCAGCGGCTGTGTTTCGCCGGTCGATCGCAGCGAGATCGTGCTGCGCCCGGCGGGCAGGGCGACCTCGCCGGCGCTGATGCGGTCCCAGTACGGCCCGAGGCGCACGGGGAACGTCTTGCCGGCGGCCGTCACTTCAACCGTCGGGCGCTGCGGTCCGCCCTCGGCGAGCACGTCAATGGCGTAGCGGCCGGCGCGGGGGACGTTGATCGTCCAGTCGAAGCCCTGATCGGGTCCGGTCCAGCCCTGCCAGAACCCGCGGGAGCCCGGGCTCGTCCAGGCCGAGGCGACCGGCCCGACGACGCGGGCGAAATAGCCTGTCAAGATCGTGCGATCGTCGGGATTGATGCGTATGGTCTTGGTCATCGTCAGTCCTCTGTGGCGTCGCCGTAAAGTATCGTCGACCATGATCTATAACGCCGCAGGAAATCTGGGGTATCGGCAAAGACGGTTCTTTCGCGCATAATGTCGTGCATGAGCGACCTGCAGCAAGAGAAGAACTCCCCCATAGCGCTGGGCACGGTGTGGAATCTCATCCTCGTGGCCGCGGTGTGGGCGTCTTCGTTGAGCCTCTCGTACGAGATCGTTCTGGGCACAGGGGCCCCCAGTGCGATGTACTGGTTTTTCACCGCCCTGTTCTGCCTGGACCTGGTCGGGGATCTTCTCTGGCGCCGCGCCCCGGCGATGGCTGCCGGCGGCAAGGTCCCCGACATGAAGGCCTATCTGCGGGGCTGGTTTGCCGTGGATGTGATTGCGGCGGTTCCGCTGCTTGCGCTGGCCGGCGACGGACTGGTCGCCGGCGGCATGCGGGCGGCGGCCATCCTTGGGGCGCTGCGCCTGCTGAAGCTTCTCAAGGTTCGCCGGGCCCTGGGCGGTGTTTCCGGTTCGCTGTACGTCAACCCCGCGATCATGCGACTGACGGTCTTCGCTTTCTGGTTCACGCTGATATGCCACTTCATGGCGCTGGGATGGATTCTGATCGGTGCGGCCGAGAGTGGTCGCGGGCCCGTCGACACGTACATTCGCTCGCTCTATTGGTGCCTGACGACGGTGGCGACGATCGGTTACGGCGACTACGTGCCCGATCGCAACAGCAACGTGCAGATTATCTATACGATGGTCGTGCAGGTGCTCGGGGTGGGCATGTACGGGTACATCATCGGCAGCATTTCGGGCCTGATCGCCAACCTCGACGTGGCCAAGGCGAAGTTCCTCAAG
>JAJFVE010000123.1 GCA_021371965.1 Planctomycetaceae bacterium | reverse complement strand
GCGCCGGGCACTGGTGGCCCCGATCAAGCAGATCGCCCTCAACAGCGGCCTGGAAGGCGCCATCGTCGCCGCCAAGGTCATGGAGAGCGACGATGTGAACTTCGGTTACGAGGCTGTCAGCGGCAAGTACACCGACATGCTCAAGGCCGGCATCATCGTGCCGACCAAGGTCGAGCGCACCGCGCTGCAGAACGCGGCCTCGGTGGCCGGCCTGCTGCTGACCACCGACGCGGTCGTCAGCGAGATCCCGGAAAAGAAAGCCGCCCCGGCCCCCGGCGGTGGCGGAATGGAAGACATGTATTGATTGCCAATTGGCAATTGCCAATTGCCGATTGAACAACGAGAAACAGAACCGGGCGAAGGTTGCCAACGCGGCCTTCGCCCGGTCCGTTTTGTGGCATGGGCGTCTCGCCCATGCGTGGCACGGGCGTCCCGCCCGTACAGGGGGGGCGGCACGCAGCGTCGAAGATGGAATTGATTTTGAAAAGACATTGCTCGCCCTGAATGACGACTTTCAGCGTCGGCTCAGGCGTTGCTGGAAAGCAGCATCGCCCGCCTGATACCGCGAAAGAAAGTTCCATTGGCAGAAATACTCATCCATCTGGAGAATCCGGGGGTTTCACTGGCGAACACTCATCCCAAGGAGAACCGCGTGATCAAGAAAGCAACGTTGCCCTTGGCAGTTCTTGTGCTGATATTCTTGTCGGCCTTGCCCGCGAGGGCGGAGAGTTGGAAGTTCGTCGTGATGTCCGACAGCCAAGGCTCCGCCGGCGACAGCACAGGCGGCGTAGCGACACGAACGCTTGGCATCGTCATCAATGACATCGTCAAGAACGTCAAGCCCGAGTTGATCATGGTCACGGGCGATCTGGTGCAAGGCGCCGGCACGCCCGAGGGACTCGAGGGGCAGTTGATGCTTTTTCGCAAGACGATGGCCCCGGCGTACGACGCGAAGATTCCCGTGTACGCGATCCGCGGCAGCCACGACACCGGACCCAACGAGACGCGCCCCTGGGCGGCGGGGGTATGGAACAAGGTGTTCTCCGGGCAGTATGCCATGCCCGGCAACGGCCCTGCCGACGAGAAGGGTCTGACGTATTCCTTCACGCACAAGAACGCGTTCTTTCTATGCATCGACGGGTACAAGACACCCAACACGATGGATCTGACGATCGACCAGAGGTGGGTCGACGCGCAGCTGGCGGCAAATAAGCAGCCGCACGTGCTGGCCTTTCAGCACACGCAGATCAAGAAGGTCGAGCACGGTGCGTCGCTGGACAACACCGGGCCGATTCGCGACGCCTTTCTAAAGAGCCTGATCGCCGCCGGCGGGCGCGCATTCTTCTGTGGGCACATGCACGTGTCCAACTGCACGCGGCTGAACAACGACACCCTCGACCCCCAAGATGCCGGCCTCGACGACGATTTCTACCAGGTCATCGTGCCGCCCAGTTGCACGAAGTTCTACGGCTGGCGCAACCGCACTTGGGACGGCAATAAGATCCCCGGCATGACCCCGCATAAGTATTACCACAGCCAGACCAACGAGCCGGGGTATGTCGTCGTAGAGGTTGACGGCCTCAAAGTCACCGTGACTTCAAAGCTCATCGACAAGGAAGGCAAGACGCGCACCGACTATACGCTGACCTTCACCGCCGGCGCCAAGGCCCAGCCGCAGGCGGCCCCTGCGGCGGCAGCCGACAAGGTCCGCGTGGCGGTCGTCGGCGACAGTCTCTCGACGGACAAGCGCTGGCCCCCGGTGCTGGCCAAACATCTTGGTGAAGGATACGACGTGAAGGTCTTCGCCTCCGGTGGAGCGACGCTGCTGCGGAACCTGGATCCGCGGCGCGTCTGGAACCGCAGGGAAGCGTCCCATGCGCGGGAGTTCCGCCCGGACATGGTGCTGATGATGTTCGGCGCGATCGAGGGCAGGCCCAAGGGATGGCCGGGCGATAGGGCGGGCTTCATCGCCGGGTACAAGGACCTGATCAAGATGTTCCAGGACCCCGCCGGCAAGCGGAAGATATACCTGCTGCTGCCCCCGGCCGCAAAACGCGATTCGTTCGGCGGCGACACGGCTTTCTTTCGCAGGGAAGTCATCCCGGTGATCCAGCAGATCGCCAAAGACATGAACGTTGGGTTCATAGACACGCACACGCCCTTCATCGGCCGCAAAGACGCCAACGAAGATTGGGACGGCCTGCATCCAACCGCCGTCGGCAACGAGATCATCGCCCGCACCGTCGCCAACGAACTCACCGGCAGCACGCTGGCCCTTCCCGAAAGGCCCAGGGAGCCCACCGCGGAGGAACTGGCCGCCGAGCAGGCGCGACTGGCCGTCAAGGCCGCCCACGTGGTGACGATGAAACCGGGCGATACGGTGGAGCTGACGCCCGCCGCTGTGGCCGACCCCAAGGGCGATGGCCCCGACGGCAAGGGCAACACCGAGGACGACACCTGGGGGTTCTGGTTCGGACTGATCTTCGGCGGCCATCACCGACTGACGTTGCCGACGGCGACGCTGTCTGCCGATCACCGCGCCAACGGTATCGTCGACCTCAACTCCGCCCCCGGGCACCAGAAGAAAGTCACCGGCCCCGTTGCCGGCGGGCTGCCCAACCCCGATCAGACCAACGGCTGGATCTTCAACACGGACTGGAACGGAAAGTTCGAAGGCTTCTGGGGCGACCTGAAGGCCCCTCAGATCCTCGCCCACCCGTACGTCGAGAAGAGCAGCCACTCCTCGGTGTCGGTGACATTCCGCGTTGCGGCAGAGGGCACGTATGACATCGCCGGCAAGATCACCGACCTGCAGGTTTTCAAGGCGCCGCGTCATGACGGCGTGAGCTGGATCGTCGAGGTGGCGGCAGAACGCGTGGGCCAGTCGGTTCCAGAGCCGCGAGCGGTGCTCGGCAAGGGCGGCCCGGTGGGCGACAAGGTCGGCCCCGACAGCGCCGCGTTCGAAGTCAAAGCAGCTGCGTGCAAGAAAGGCGACCTGATCCGCCTGGTCATCAGCCCCAACGACTGGTGGGGTACGGATCTGACTCGCATCGACTACTTCCGCATCACCCGCGTCAAGTAGCAAACGGGTGGTGTCTTCGGCACTTTGCAGTTAAGTGGCGGCCTTGGACAGAGGCCATATAAGAAAGGCAAATTGATGAAGACGTGCCTGAAAGAGCAACGTGGACGCATGCGCTTCGGCAACGGCAAGGTCGAACTGGTGATCGACCGCGCGAGCGGCTACTTCATAGAAATCCTGAACAGGAAGACCGGCCTGAGCCACAAGCTGCCCGGTACCGGTTCATGGCCTTTCGAGCTGACGCTGGGCCACGACTGGTGCCCGGACTTTCTGAGAGTCAGCATGCCCGTCGGGGGAAAGGGCGTGCAGGCCATGCGTTACGCGATCACCGGCGCCCGCGGCGGCAAGACGTTGCGGATGACCTACGCGAATCTTGTAACGGTGGCGGGCAACCGCACCGGCGTGCGCCTGGCGGTCCGGATCACGTTGGCCGACGACGCCGAGCATTTCCTCATTCGTGCACGCCTGACCAACGGCTCGCCCTACCGCGTGACAAAGCTGGCCTGCGGCGGCGGAGAGCTCGTTGCGGCCGCATCGCGAGATGCTGAAACGCTGGCCGTGCCGACGTGGTCGTACGGGCAGGTCTGGCCCAATCCGCATGGGCATTTCACGCAACCTGCGACGTTCGGGTATCCGCTCTTCGCAACACACTGCGGGCTGGACTGCGGTTGGATGGACCTCTACGGTCCGGCCGGGGGAATCGGCGTGGGCTACCTGAATCGCCAGGGCATGACCATGCTCTTTAACGTTCAGCAGGCAGGCGGGGGAATGCACGTCAACTGGCAGATGTTCAACCTCGCCGAGCATCCGCTGCGGTTTGGTTCTGTGGGATGCGTGTGCGGGCTCGAGTCGGGCGCGTCGTTTGAGACCGACGCGTGGATCGTCGCCCCGCACGAGGGAGACTGGCACCGGATGGCGGACATCTATCGCCGCGAGTATGAGCAGGCGTTCGCCGGCCAGTACAGGACCTGGGCCCAGACGTCGCCGGCGGTTCGCAAGATGGACTTCTTCGTGACGTCCGCCCTTGACAAGAAGACCTTCGCCGACGTGCCGCGCGGCATACGGGGCTACGCCAAGGCGATCGGACTTCTGCCGGAGAATATGGGTCTATTGCTGTGGGGCTCCAGTGAGAACTTCCCGAACCGCATGCCCGACCACCTGCCCTGCAAGAAGTCCCTGGGCGGCGACGCAGGGGCCGCCGCCATGTGCAGCGAGCTGCGGGAAATGGGGATGACGGGCATCTGCTTCTATGCGCACCTGTTCTACAACCATCCCAAAGCCCGCGACTACTTGGCCGAGGCGGACACCGGCTGCGACACGCAGAACGCCAATTGGCTGGAAATCGGCAATGTTGCCTGCCCCGACTGCAAAGCGTGGCAGAAGCTGTGGGTCGAGAAGTACGCCGCCGGTTATGCGGCCCTCGGGGGCGGCGGGGTGACCTTGGACCAGGGACCGACGCAGTACCTGGTCTGCCCACGGGATGATCACCCGCATGGTTCCGACAGCGTCAAGCGCCTCTGCGCTCACGTCAACGGCATCGACCGGATGATCCGCGCGATTCGCGAGACCTTCGGCCCCGACGGGGGCATGGTAACCACTGAGGTCGGCAGTGATATACAGACGCGCAGCGCCGACCTCTGGCAGTCGGCCGGGATGGGCTTTTATTCGCCGGCAGGGTTGCCTCGACGAGAGATCGTGCGCTACAGCGTTCCCTACCGCCCTGCGATTCTCGGCGAGGACAGCGCGCGCCTGTTGGCGCCGGAACTCGTCAACGAGGCCTTGCTCGATGGCTTCGTTGCATACCTGGGCGTCCAGGTGCTCACCGAGACGAATATCGACGGCCGCGGCCGCGGGCCGCTTCAGCGGGCCCTGCGGCAGTTTGCCAAGTTGCGCCGCGCCATGCGCGACGACAGAGCCCCCGGCTATCCTGAGGGTTTTCGCGACAGGGAGGGGTTGAAGATTTCAAACGCCGCCATTGCTGCCCGCAGCTACCGCGGCGCCAAAGGCATAACGGTGGTATACTGCGCGAGTAAAGCGGCAAGAGGCACCATAGCGGTCGATCCCTCGGCACTGGGCTTTCCCGGCCTGCCGCGACGGATCATCCGCCTGGATTTGGCCGCCGGCGAGGGTGGCTACGAGGCATTGGGCTGTGATGGGAAGGGATGAGACAAGGTACATTCGCCATGGCGACCAACAAAGTCCGATGGGAAGAGATGCTGCCTGATGAGCTGCTGGAAGCTATCGAGACCTGCCCCGTCTGCTGGATGGCCTACGGTCTATCGGAGCCGCATGGGGCGTACAACGCCCTGGGACTGGACTGGCTGAAGGCCTGCGCGCTGTGCGAACGGGCGGCGGCCCAGCACGGCGGAGTGGTGGCCCCGCCGATGTGTTGGCACGTGGCCGAGCAGCCGAACTTCGATTGGCCCGCCTCGATGGGGGTCGCACAATCCCTGTGCAGCAGCCTTCCCAACGACCTGATGCTCCGCATCGTGCTGCACCAGCTCCGCGTCTTTGACGCCCGCGGGTTCCATGTCGCCATGCTCGTCACCGGGCACTACGGCGGACCGGAAAAGGACTTTCGCCTCCTGTGCGACTGGTATCTCCGCCGGACCGGCTCACCCATGCGAATCTACTGCATCGCCGACTGGGAGTGCATCGAACTGGCCGGTTATCACGGCGATCACGCGGGCCTCTGCGAGACGCAGCAGTTGATGGCCCTGCGGCCGGAACTGGTCGACCTCTCGCGCAGCGAACCCTCGCCGAAGTCCGGGCCTTGGTGCGGACACGACTTCGCCGCCACCGGCCGCATGCCCTCACGGCAGGAGGGCGACAAGATCGTCGCCTCGCAGGTCGCGTCGCTTGGCCGAGCGGCCGGGCAACTGCAGGCCCAGTACCAGGCCCGCCCGGGCTGGATCGCCCCCACCCAGGTGGCCGTGGACGAACTGTGGCATAGCTTCGAACGCCTCACGCGAAAGTACTGGCGGATGGGCACGACTCTGAAGGAATACTCGGACGTCGGCGAGCCCCCCTTCCCCGGATGGGAAGCCCTGGGGGTCTGAGAAACAACGGTATAGTCAAAGACCGCTATTCCCTTTATCTGAAGGACGCGCAACATGACCCGAAGAACTATCGCTATCGTTCTGACGATCTGCCTCGTGGCCACAGCCGCCGTCTATGCAGGACGAGGTCTGAGCATGAAATGCCAAGGCCAACCTGACATTGGCGGAGAGGGGGAAAAGGGCTGCGGATATGAGTCGCAGGTGATCTTCGAGGGAGGAATGTTCTTCGAGCAGATTACTGGATACTGCCGGGCGTGCAAGAAGTTCGTCTACCTCACTTGGACGCGGGACAACATCCCCGCGGAGATGAAGGCCCGGATCAAAGTGACCCCTCGCCCAGTGCCGCTGGGTGAGGTCTGGGACAGCCAGATAGGCAAGATCATGACCATCCACGCCTGCCCCACATGCAAGGGACCGTTCCTCGAAGTCAAGAATCCCAACGATCTGAAGTATTGCCCCGCCTGCAACAAGCCCCATTTTGCCATCGACAAGAGCAAGCCCGAAATGGCCATAGACTGAATTGTCCCTCCCCAAGATTCCATCCGGCAGGGCGCGCCAAGATACCTGGCCCAGATGCGGGGAGGAATACCTTCGCGACGAAAGGACGAGCACCCCTTGCCCAGGCGTTGCACCGCAGCAAGAATACAGGCAGACCGCTGGGGTCGGTGGGATTCGTCAAGAAGCTCGAGGCGGCCTTGGGACGCACGTTGCTCCCCAACCCCCGGCGGCCGGCCGCCAAAGGCCAAGAAGACGAAACGAAAGCGCAGAAACTAGTATGGTGTCCCCGGATTAGCCGGATTAGTCCGTAGTTGTTTTCCGCACGGTGTCCGCCAGCATGGGTTCGCTATGGGAAGGTAACCGCGAGGTCGTCGGTTTTGGCAGAGTCTCCGCCGTCATCTTTCCCGTTGGGGCCGACGCTATACAGGATGCAGCCGGAATCTGTGACCCGATAAATCAAGGCTTTGCCACCGAAGCTGTCAGGCGGGACCGGCCCGCCAAGGATCGAGGTTAGATCGTCCAAAGACTTCGGATAGGCGTTATGCTGCATGCGATAGATTGAAAGCGCGGCCGCGACTTGAGCCAGTGTTAGGTTCTGAGCCATGCGAAGCCCCGACTCACTATAGGTGCTGAGCACGGGAGTGATTATTCGGAACGTGGCGCGGGTCGTCCATTTTGTCCTTAACCCTCGCGCTGCTCTTCCTCCCCATTTTGCCACAAACGCAACAAAGCGTTCCTCTGGCTGACCGAGCCACTCCGACATTTCTCGGGCCGCTTGCAGTTTCTTGGCCGAAATATCAGCTTTACGATATCGTGCAATGAGAACGTCCCAGAAGAGGTTGTACTGTCGGAGCAGATAGTCCCAATCCGTTGAACCGTCGAGGCCTCTGCCCGGCCGCTGCGCCAGATGCCCGACGCAATCGAGGTAAACGAACCTTTCGTACTCCTCCAGCGCGGCCAGGGGATCGGGCATGGGGGGCAAATTCGCAAGAGCAGCAAGAAAAGACGTCATCTGGCCTTTATTGAGGCGGGAGGAAGTAGCTAGTGCCGTCGAAGTCTTCAGAGCATGATTCTCAACTCCTATCGCCAGCATTTGGACGACCAAATCGGGACATTGCCCGTATAGCCTGGCGAGGCGGTGGAGCGTCAGGACATCCGCCTGGGCCGAGGCAATGTCGCCCTCGCTTAGTCGCAACATGGCTCGCGCGCCCAGCAACCGAGGAACTATCAAGCCGGGCACGGCAGGAACATTGCACTCCATCAGGGAGGGCGAAGCCTGGCGCGAAAAGAAAGGAATGAAGAATCTGGGTCTTGCCGCCGCTTCGGCCAGAGTTCTAAGCCCTTCTGCATTCCCATTCAGCCATGCCACGACCTCTGGATGCTCTGGCGCAGACCACGGCTTTTCGCAAAGGCTGTCCAGAAGTTGCTTGGAGGCGAATTCCCTATCCACAGGACCGGAAGTTTCCGGAGTGCGAGGCACCGGAAACTCATTCAGTGCCACACGATCCGAGGGAACCGATTTGAGCCCCAGCAGTTCCACCTGCCTTGGAGAATACTCTGCGCTGCCCAGCAGAGCGGAGCCCCAAATCTTCAAGAGCGGAATGGCCGCGTTGTTTTCGGGCGTAACGCCATGGCCAAGCTTGTTGTTCAAGTAGGCGATGTAGTCGACTGTCCCGTCAGGGCGCACGGGGCCGGTGATTCGCGTCGTGTCATAGCCGATGGTGATATGCCCTTCGCCTGCCGGCCAGTAATTCCAGACAAGGAATGCGGCAATCGGTGCACCCAGAATCAACACAACTTGCCACCGCTTTGATCGGAAAGTTCCCATGGCCGTATGATAAGGCCGCGACACGAGCAGGCAAGCTATTTAAGCCTGCTGGGTCAAAGATGCGGCCCGAAGGGCCTGCTGGGATCTAGCCGGGGGCGAAGCGACGGCGTTTTTTGCCCTGGATCTTGGTAGATGATATATAACTGATGTCAGATAAATGTGTTACGACTACGCTAGTGTGGAGCGTCGATATAAGTGTTGCTATCATAATATGTTATGGTCATGGGGCAATGATTTTGTGGCGCGGCGGGGGGGCGGAAGGGTGAGCTTCCTGCAAACCGCTGTGAAAAGTACAACAAAGTGCAAGGAAGTGCAAACGCGTGGGTGAGCTGCCCAAGACGCCAGCCGCAAGCGGGCCATGGTCTCGCTGCAACCGCCGTGATGGGCTAAATGCCCGTGGGACTGGCGGACCAAACGTCCGTGCTACTGGCGCATGCAAATTTGGAAATTGGAAATCGCACGGAGATTTGTTATCCTTCTGCGTTCGATTGCCCCGACAGCCAGAATCGATGGGAGAGATGCCGTGAGCGATGAACTGTCCTACGCCCTGATCACGCCGTACAGCCTTCTCAAGAGCCGCACCGGCGGGATCATCAGCCGCCTGCTGGCCAACGCCCAGCTCGAGCTGGTGGCCACGCGGATGTACGTGTTCTCCGACGCCTTCGTCGACGCGTATAAGAAGGTCATCTGCCCCGACGACACGCTGGCCGACTTCGCCGACGCCTGGCGGCGGTACCTCGACGAGAACCTGCGCCAGAAGAACCAGTGGGGCCACGTGCCTCGGTGCATGCTGCTGCTGTTCCGCGGGGCCAACGCCGTGCGGCATCTCAAGGATGACGTCGTCGGCAGCTTCACCGACCAGCCGGTGGGCAATACCATCCGCGGCACGTATGGCGACCTGATCCGCAACAAGGACGGCTCCATCCGCCACTTCGAGCCGGCGGTCATCACCTGCCCGACGCCGAGCCTTGCGGCGGCGCACCTGAAGCTGCTGGCCGATTTCGCCGTCAGCGACGGCGGGCTGCTGACGGGGCGGCTGCACTACCCCGAGCCGCCGCAGGTCTCGCTGGTGATGCTCAAGCCCGACAACTTCTACACCCGCTCACGCCGCCCGGGGTACATCATCGACACGTTCAGCCTGACGGGGCTGCGGATCGTGGCGGCCAAGCTGTTCAACATGACCGTCGCCCAAGGCGAGGAGTTCTACGGGCCGCTGAAGGATATCTTCGTCAGCAAGCTCAAGTTCCTGGTGACGCGGGCGGTGATGGAACGTCTGCACGACGCGTTCGACTTCCAGATTACCGACGCCGACGCCAACGTGCTGGCCGACCACCTCGCCCAGCGCAACGCGGCTACCGAGTTCAACAAGATCGTCGAGTACATGACCGGCGTGAATCCCACGACGATCAGCGCCGACGAAAAGGCCACCGCCAGCCGCACCCGCTGCCTGGCGCTGCTGTATGAAGGACCGCGGGCGATCGACTCGATCCGCGAGGTGCTGGGCTCGACCGATCCGAGCAAGGCCCAGCCGGGAACGGTCCGCAGCGACTTCGGGCGCGACCTGATGCGCAACGGCGCCCACGCCAGCGACTCGACCGACAGCGCCCTGCGAGAGCGGAAGATCGTCGGCCTGGCCGCCCGCGAGCAGAAGACCTGCGACGTGAGTGATATCATTAACGCGTATCTGGCAGCGAAATAAGATTACGGCCACGGACCACGGTCTTGCGGCGCAATAAGAGAACACGAATGACACGAATGAGACGAATTGGAGAAGAACAAGAGGAGGCAATCCGTTGCTGAAGCGGGTGCGTGTGAGGGCGGCTGCTGGAAGCTTTCTTTCTTTGTTGCTTTCTTCGTCCTCATTCGTTTATTCGTGATATTCGTGGTTCGTTTCTTTAGCGAAAGATCGTCGGCGATAAGAGTAGCGTTCTTTGGAGCAAAGCTGTGAGCCTGCAGATTGAATGCGTCATCCTGGGTCCGCTCAAGACCAATACGTACCTGCTCGAGTCGCAGGGGCAGTGGGCGGTGCTCGATCCGGCGATGGGGGCCGGCGGGCTGCCGGGGCTGCTTCAGAAGCGCGGGGCCGACGTGTCGATGATCCTGCTGACGCACGGACACGGCGACCACATCGGCGGCGTGGGCGAGCTCAAACAGGTCTGGCCCGGCGCGAAGTACTACTGCCCTGCGGCCGACGAGGACATGCTCGACGACCCGGACCGCAATCTTTCCGGCGTGTTCGGGCTGGCGATCACCTCCCCGCCGGCGGACGAACTTCTGCACCCTCCGGCCGTATTGACACTAGGCGACATCACGTGGCAAGTGCTGGATACTTCCGGCCATTCGCCGGGCGGGATCTCATTTTACAGCCCGCAAGAGGGCTTGGTGCTTGCGGGGGACTCGCTGTTCTACGACGGTATCGGCCGCACGGGGTTTCGCGGCGGCGATCAGCAGCGGCTGCTGCGAAACGTACGGGCGCAGTTGATGACGCTACCCGACGAGACGCGCGTGCTGCCTGGTCACGGGCCCGAGACGACGATCGGTCGCGAGCGACGGAATAATCGCTTTCTGTCAGAGTCGATGGCAGATCGGCTGTAACGGAGTCCGTGTGGTGCCCGTGTGCGGGATACAATTTGCAGTCGCAGCTAGATTGGCATTGACACTTGCGGTTGGCGTAGGTTAAAAACAGATGAAAGCTAGATGAGATTCGTTCGACCAGCCTTTTCATATATTTCATCCAGCATCATCTCAGGCAGGTCGGGCGGAGAATCTGTGGTTGCGGCCCCCGTGCAAGGGGGCCCGATCTGGATATCCACCCGGCCGCAGGTCTCTCCTGACTGGGAGAGGGGCTTACGTGGCATCAATACAGATTATCCAAGGTCCTGATCGCGGCAAGACGCTTGAACTGCGCGAGGGCGAGAACATCCTCGGCCGCCAGAGCGGTTCGCTCGAATTGACCGACAACACGGTGTCGCGCCGCCACTTCATGCTCAGCCGCCAGGGGGGGCGGTGGGTGTTGACGGACCTCGGCTCGGCCAACGGCACGTACCTCAACGGCGTCAAGCTCTCCAAGCCCGCCCCGCTGAACCGTGGCGACCAGATTCGCTGTGGCGGCTCGCTGCTGGTGTTCATCGACGTCGACGGGCGCGTGGCCCGCAGCGGTTCGGTGGTCGACGTGGACGAGAACGGCAACCTCGTCGAGGCCTCGATCGTCGCGACGCTGCCGTCCAACGAAGACTCTGTGATCATCCCGACGCCCGAAGCCGGCGCGACGGCCATCGACAACCTGCGGTTCCTGTACGAGCTTATCCGCGAGCAGGGCACGGTCTTCAACGTCGACCAGTTGCTCGACCACATCCTGGCGCGCATTTTCGACATTCTCCCCGCCGATCGCGGTTTCACGATGCTCATCACCGACGATGGCAAGCTGAACCTCAAGAGCTCGCGGTTCGCCAAGGGCGTGGCCGACGAGACGCCGCCGATCTCGCGCACGATCATCAACGAGGTGCTCAACAACCAACTGGGCGTGCTGAGCACCAACGCGATGTCCGACAAGCGGTTCGCCGCCGGCAAGAGCGTGCACAATTACGGCATCCGCTCGGCCGTGTGCGTGCCCATCAAGGGGCGCGACAAAATCCTCGGCATTATCCACCTCGACTGCAGCCTCTCCGAGCACACCTACTCGACCGAGCAGCTGCGCCTGCTGACGGCCATCGGGTACCAGACCGGCCTGGCGGTGGACAACATCCGCCTGCACCTGGCCAACGTGCAGCAGGAGCGGTTGGCGGCCGCCGGGGAGACGGTGGCGGTTTTGAGCCATCACATCAAGAACATCCTCCAGGCGCTGGGGGCGGGGACGGACGTGGTGGAGATGGCGCTGAACGCCAACAACATCGCCAAGGCCAAGAGCGCCTGGCCGATCGTTCAGCGCAACCTCGGGCGCATCAACGGGTTCATCCTGAACATGCTGGCCTTCAGCAAGGACCGCGAGCCGCTGATGGTCAAGACCGACGTCAACGAGGTGCTGGAGGATTGCGTCTCGCTGGTCTCGGCGGCGGCCGACGAGCGCGGGGTGGCCGTCGTGACGGAACTGGGCGAAGACCTGCCGATGATTCCCGCCGACGCCGACGGGCTGCGCCAGGCTTTGCTGAACCTGGTCAACAACGCCATGGACGCCGTCCGCGACAACGCCGGGATCATCACCCTCAAGAGCCGCTACGAGAAGACCGATGGCAGCGTGATGCTGACGGTGATCGACAACGGCGCGGGGATCGCCCCCGAGCAGATGGACAAGATCTTCAACCCCTTCTACAGCGGCAAAGGGCAGCGCGGCACGGGCCTGGGCCTGGCCGTGGCGCGAAAGATCGTCAACGAGCACCACGGCAAGATCGACGTCGAAAGCACCCCCGGCGAGGGAACCAGCTTCGCCATCACCCTGCCCATCAGCCGCCCCGCGATGGAGACCACCTCCGCCCCGGCGATCCAGGGCAGGTAGAACAAGACAGGGAAAGGGCCCAAAGGACTTCAAGGACAGCAAGGACAAAAGCTCTCGTCCCAGTTTCTCTTTCTTTTTCCCAATCCTCTTAATCATTTCCCAATCCGGCAATCCCGCACTCCCCGTCCCCGTCCGGTTTTTGGTTTTTTCCTCTGCGCCCTCTGTGTCTCTGTGGTAAGTTTTTATCTTGGATTACGCACCGAAAGGACCCCCATGCAGTACCGTCGTTTTGGCCGGACCGAATTGCAGATGCCGCTGATCACCTGCGGCGGAATGCGCTTTCAATTTCAGTGGCAGGACCTGCCGCTAGCCGACGTGCCGGCCGACAACCAGAATAACATGGCCGCCTGCGTGCAGCGGGCGTTCGAGCTGGGCATCAACCACTTCGAGACCGCCCGCGGATACGGATCGAGCGAGCGGCAGCTTGGGCTGATCCTGCCCAAGCTCCCGCGGGATCGCATCATCGTGCAGACCAAAATCATCCCCGAGGACGATCCGGCCGTCTTCGTTGCCAACTTTGAAGAATCGCTGCGGCGGCTGAACCTCGACCACGTCGATCTGCTGGCGCTGCACGGGATCAATGCCCCCGAGGTGCTGCACCAGGCCGTGCGCCGCGGCGGGTGCCTGGCGGCTGCGCGAAAGCTCCAGGCCGCCGGCAAGGCAAGGCACATCGGCTTCTCGACGCACGGGCCCACCGACGTGATCGTCCAGGCCATCGAGCACGACCGCGACGGCGGGTTCGACTATGTCAACCTGCACTGGTTCTACATCCAGCAGTGGAATTGGCCGGCGATCGAGGCCGCCACCCGGCACGACATGGGCGTTTTCGTCATCAGCCCCGTCGACAAGGGCGGCAAGCTCTACGAGCCCCCGCAGCGCCTGGTCGACCTGTGCCAGCCGCTGCACCCGATCGTCTTCAACGACCTGTTCTGCCTGTCGCACCCACAGGTGCACACGCTGAGCATCGGCGTCTCGCGCCCAAGCGACTTTGACCATCACGCCCAGGCCGTCGACCTGCTCGAGCGGGCCCCGGCGCTCCTGCCGCCGATCGTCGCGCGGCTGGAGGAAGCCTACGCCGCGGCTGTCGATCCGGCGCTGCGAAACCCGATGGGCATGGGCCTGCCGGTCTGGAAGGACACCCCCGGCCAGATCAACATCCCCTCGATCGTGTGGCTGCGAAATCTGGTCGCGGCGTATGACATGGTCGAGTATGGCAAGATGCGCTACAATCTGCTCGGCAACGGCGGCCACTGGTTCCCCGGAAACCGCGCCGACAAGATGGACGATCTGGACCTCCGCGGCGTCCTGGCATCGAGCCCGGCCGCCGACGCCATCCTCAAGGCCCTCCGCGAAGCCCACGCCCTGCTAAAGGGCGAAGAAGTCAAACGCCTGCAGACGGAGTAGGGGGGATTGTGGATTTCGGATTAGCGATCGGGATCCAGTTTTGTTAGCGGCGGGCAGACTCTGCCAGATTGGCATTTTCCCCAACCGGTCCTGATAGCATAACTCATTGCAGAAACTGCATCTATTATTCTCTGGCATTGGCTTTGCAAATATAGGGGCGAAGGCTTTAACAGGCAACAAGGAGTACGAACATGGCGATATTTCGATTTCCCGGTGCGTTCGATCCATTCAATTCGTTCAGGTACATGCAGCGCGAGTTGGACCGCTTGTTCGGCAAAGGCATGGCCTTGGCCCAGCAGATCGGCGGGGGCGTGTATCCGCCGGTCAACGTGTACAACGGGCGCGACGACATGATCGTCGAGTGCGAGATGTCCGGCGTGAAGCGCGAGGATATCGATATCTCGATCACCGGCGAGACGCTCGTGATCAAGGGGGTCAAGAAGGCCCCGACCGAGGACGAGGTCGCGTATCAGCGATGCGAGCGAGGCAGCGGCGACTTCAGCCGCACCATCGTTCTGCCTGACCGCGTCGACGCCGACAAGGTCGATGCCTCGCTGGTCAACGGCCTGCTGACGGTGCGCCTGCCCAAGAGCGAGGCGGCGCGGCCCAAGCAGATTTCCGTGAAGTAAGAGCGCTCAAGGAGATAGATCCATGGCCAAGAACGATAATCCCAAGGTTCAGTCCGGAACCATGCCGCGAGAGATGGGCGACGACACGTTCAGCCCGTTGGTCGACCTCTACGAGACCAGGGACGGCACGACCGTCCTGGCGGCAGAACTGCCCGGCGCCAAGAGCGAGTCGATCGACATCCGCGTTGAAAAGGGCGTGCTGAGCATCTATGCCGACGCCGGCAGCGAAGGCCCCGGCCCGGCATACAACACCACGTACGCCGGTTTCTCGCGCGGGAAATACTTCCGCGCCTTTGCCGTCAGCGACGAAATCGACCGCGATCGGATCGAGGCCTCGTTCAAGGATGGCGTGCTGACCTTGACGCTCCCGCGTGCGGCCGCCGCCACCACAAGAAAGATCGAGATCAAATCCGAGTAGAACCTGCCCCTGAACCCGGCACGGGCGAGACGCGCGAGACGCGCGAGTCGCCCGTGCCTCTGCGCGCAGCCGGGCGGATATGGCATGGGGCCCATAGGTCCTATCTGTCTCATGGTGTTAGTCCTATGTTTCAGCCGCCATGGCGCCCGGGACGGGCAAACAAGATCAAAAATCAGTTTCAACCTCAGGGATGCATCAGGCGTAGAACCGATAACGTAACCTTCACCGCCAAAACCGGTCTGGACTTTGACCGCGGCGGCGGATACGCTCGTAACCTTAGGCCCTCGGGGCTCGTATGACGCGGGGGCATCAGGCCTTGGAAGGAGTTCCGTTATGAAACCAGTGCGTGTCGTCGCGGTGATTCTGGCCTCATTCGCAGCCCTTGTCGCTCCGGCGGCCGTCCTGGCCCAGGCGGGGGCGGCCTCCAAGCCCGCACCCAAGCAGACGGTGCAGGACTTCCGCGAGATCATCCGCCGCGCCACCGACAAGGTCTTCCCGGCCGTGGTCTTCATCAAGGTCCTCTCCGAGGCGCATGAATCGGGCAAGAAGGTCACGCAGGAAGCCTTCGGCAGCGGCGTCATCATCTCCGAGAAGGGCGAGGTGCTGACGAACTGGCACGTGATCGACAAGGCCGTCGAGGTCCGCGCGATGTTGTACGACGGGCGTGGCGTCGACGCCAAGGTGATCGGCTCGGACAAGGACACCGACCTGGCGCTGGTGCAGTTGGAGCTGCCGGCTGCGGACAAGGCCTCGCCGCTGCCCTGGGCGCAGTTCGGCGACAGCGACGCGCTGAAGGAAGGCGACTTCGTCATGGCGATGGGCGCCCCGTACGGGCTGAGCCGCTCGGTGTCGCAGGGCATCATTTCGTGCACGCGGCGGTATCTGCGCGGCAACAGCGAGTACAGCCTGTGGCTGCAGACCGACGCGGCGATCAACCCCGGCAACAGCGGCGGCCCGCTGGTTGACACCGAGGGGCGAATCATCGGGATCAACGCCCGCGGGGCCTCGGGCAGCGACGGTCTGGGCTTTGCCATCCCGACCTCGACGGTCAAGCTGATCGTCGAGCAGCTTCGCCAGTTCAAGAAGGTCAACTGGTCGTGGACGGGGCTTCAGCTCCAGCCGCTGAAGGACTTCGTGCGCAATATCTACTTTGAAGGCAACGACGGCGTGATCGCGGCGGACCCCGACCCCGAGAGCCCCGCCCACCGCGCGGGGATCAAGGCCCGCGACCGGATCATGAAGGTGAACGGCACGGCCTTGACGGCCACGCGCGAGGAAGACCTTCCGGCAGTCAACAAGCTGCTGGGGCTGCTGGTCAAAGGCAAGCCGGCGACGTTCGAGGTCCTCCGCGACGGCAAGACCTTGAGCATCGCCCTGACGCCGCGTGCCAAGGGCAAGGTCGAGGGCGAGGAACTCGAACTGCCCCGCTGGGACATGACCATCAAGACCATCAACCAGTTCGAGAACGAGGATCTTTATTTCTACTGCAAGAAAGGCGTCTTCGTGTACGGCGTCAAGTGGCCCGGCAACGCCGGCTCGGCAGGGCTCGAGCGGCAGGACATCATCCTGAAAATCGAAGGCGGCGACGTCAAGACCCTCGAGGACTTGAAGAAGATCCACGCCGAGATGATCAAGAACGTGGGCGTCAAGCACCGCGCGCTGTTCACCATCATGCGCAACGGCCTGATGCGCCAGCTCGTGGTGGACTTCTCCCGCGATTATGAAAAAGAGTAACCTCGCTCCCATTGAAGGAGAATTCGATGCGTAAAGCAGCGGCTGTAGTGTTGGTCGTGGTGGCAGTGGCGGCGATTGCGGTGGCACTGTGGTTCCGCAGCAACGGGACGTGCCCTTTCAAGCGGTCGGCCGCCCAGACCCAGCCCGCCAAGGCCGATGACGCCGCATCCGACACGGCGACCCTGAAGAAGCTCTTCGCCTCGGTGGCCCGCGTCGAGTACACGGTGCAGTACGACAAGGGCGAGGCGCCGCGCGCCAACGGAAGCGCCCGCACGCTGGGGCCGGAGATGTCGCTGGAGCAGGAACGACCCATCGAGGTCTGTGCCTTCGTCGTCTCGCCCACGCGGGTCATCAGCCCCGATCTGATGATCCACCCGCGATTCATCAAGAAGATCGAGGTTCGCTTCGGCGAGCAGGTGCTGCCGGCCAAGATCGCCGCCGTCGCGGAGGACCATGAGGCCGTCTTCATCGATACCGAAAAGCCGCTTGCCGGCGTCAAACCGCTGGTCTTCGACGCCGCGGCCAAGGGGCCGTACCGCGTGGTGGAATACGACGAAACCAGCGCCGAGTGGTACCTGATCTCGCGCGGCGACTCGGACACGGTGCTGCTCAATGCCAAGGACAAGAAGCGATCGATCGCCGAGCCGGGAACCCTGGTGATTACGCGCAGCGGAACGCCCGTGGCCGTGGTGATGGATCGCTCGCTGCCGCTGGACGATTCGTGGAAGGGCTCGCCGCTGAACTGGAAGATGTACGACGACAAGAAGATGCAGGAGCAGCTCGACCAGTGCCGCAAGACCACGATGAACACCGTGCTGCGCGTGTCGCTGAGCTTCCGCAGCCCCAAGAAGATGCCCGGCCAGGGCGGACGCTTCCGCGGCGGCGACGATGAGGACGGCGAGAAGACCGAACGCAAGGTGCTGGGCGTGTTGCTGGACGACCGCACCGTGCTGGTGCTGGCCCCGCTGACGCCCAAGATCACCGCCCGCCTCGAGCGCGTCGGCGTGTTCTCCCCCGAGGGCAAGGAACTGCCCGCCAAGTTTGAATTCTCGCTCAAGGATTACGGCGGCTTTGTCGCCAAGCTCGACGCTCCCCTGGCCGGCGGGGCGCCGCTGTCGCAGCACGACGTGATGGACTATCTCCGCCAGACCCTCCTCTCGGCCGAGGTGCGACTCCAGGGCGAAGCCCTCGTGCCGTACTTCATGCGAAGCCGCATCATGGGCTACTCGCTGGGCTGGAAGCGCATGGTCTACCCCGACCTGGCCGGGCGAGACGAGAACAGCTTCATCTTCGACACCCAAGGCAAGCTCGTGGCCTTCCCGCTGTCGCGCCGTCCCAAGCCCGGGGCCTCGGAGCGGCGATATTCCGGCGGTATCGAGGCCACGCCCGTGGCCCACATCAAGGATGTGATGAAGAACCTGGTGGCTTCCTCCGATCCGGGCAACGTCCCGCTGACGCAAGAGCAGGAGAACCGCCTGGCCTGGCTGGGCGTGGTGATGCAGTCGCTGGATCCGGAACTGGCGCGGGTGAACAATGTCTCCGACCTCACCCACGACGGGCGCTCCGGGGCGCTGGTGGCGTTCGTCTATCCGGGCAGCCCGGCCGCCAAGATCGGGCTCAAACTCGGCGACGTGCTGCTGCGGATCCACGTCAAGGACCGCCCCGCGCCCATCGAACTGCAGGTGCAGGAGTACGCCTTCTCGCGCCAGCCGTTCCCGTGGAACCGGCTCGACCAGGTGCCCGATCAGTACTACGACGAGATCCCCACGCCCTGGGCCCCGGCCGAGGACAACGTCACCCGCGCCCTGACCGACATTGGTTTCGGCAAGGATGTCGAGATCGAGTACTTCGCCGACGGCAAGCTCCAGCGCAAGACCATGCCCGTCGAGGCCAGCCCGGCGCACTACGTCTCGGCGGCCAGGCAGAAGAACGAGGCCCTGGGGCTGACCGTGGCCGAGATGACCTACGAAGTGCGGCGGTACTTCCACAAGGAGACCGGCGACCCGGGTGTGATCTGCGCCAAGATCGAACCGGGCAGCAAGATCTCCGTTGCCGGAGTCAAGCCCTATGAGGTCATCACGCACGTGAACAACCGGCCTATCGTCACCGTAAAAGACTTCGCCGAGGCGGTGAAGGGGCAGAGCGAACTGCGGCTGGACGTCGTGCGCATGACCCGCAACCGCGTGGTGAAGATCGGCATGGGCGGCGCCGCAAGCCAGCCCGCCAGCGGTCCGACCAGCAGGCCCAACGCGCCCACCACGGGCGCAGCAGAAGAATAGGACAGGGGGGCATGGCAGCAAGAGAGCCCCCCGGTGCCATGGCGGCCGCTCCCCCCTGTAACAGAGGGGCTACATAATCGTCGAGAGCAATATTGACAGCCGCGGGCGGGGCAGCTAAGGTCATGGTTTCACTAACCGGTTGGATTGGGCACGAAAAGGACACGTCGCCCCGGCCGGCGAGCAACCCAACGCGTAAGGAGCGTGTAAAATGGCAGCCAAAGTAGGCATTAACGGATTCGGCCGCATCGGCCGGCTGGCTTTCAGGGCGATGTGCGAAGAGCCCGATCGTTTCGACATTCTGGCGATCAACGACCTGGGCGACGCGGACATGCTGGCGTACCTGCTCAAGTACGACTCGACGCAGGGTCGCTTTCCGGGCAAG
>JAJFVE010000115.1 GCA_021371965.1 Planctomycetaceae bacterium | reverse complement strand
ATTCGGGTCGACGCGCTTGAGCACGGCGGCGTACTCGTCGATGGCTTTGGCGTAGGATTCGGCGCTCCATCCTTTGTAACACTCGTTGCCGATGTACCACAGCTTGACGCCGTAGCCCTTGGCGACGCAGTGCTGGATGAGGCGCCGGGCCGATTGCAGCGAATCGCGCTGGCGTTTGAACTTCAGGCCCGAGCCGGTGTTGATGCCCACCATCGGCTCGGCGCCGATCTTCCTGCACAGCGCGATGTACTCGCCGAGGTCCATCCACAAGTCAGGATCCCGCGGCGTGTCCTTGTAGTGCGGGTCCCAACTGTCGGACTCGAAACTGATCCCGCTTGGGTTATCCCAGTGCCAGGTCTGCACGGCCGTCCCGCCGGGATAGCGGATCGTCCCGACCTTGGCCTGTTTGAGCCACTGGATGACCTGGGGATTCTCCCACAGCGCGTCGGGCTCATGGCCGTACACCGTGTGCATGCCCGTCAGGAGTTTGGAGATGGTCCAGGCGGGCTTGTCGGCGGCCACAGTGATTCGCACCTCGGCGCCCCTGGCCGCCATCGCCGGCGCCAACATCAGGGCACACGATATCAGCACCGCACGCATCGCAGTCACCAGCCCAGGGCCTCAAGGACTCCGTGCGCGATGACCAGGTGGCCTGACGGGTACGGATGCACGGGTTCGGGGCAGAAGGCATCAGCGGGGCGGTAGCGGAGCTGCTGCTGGAACAGGTCGTGCGTGCGGACGGAGGCGGCCTTGAACTCGCGGGCCATCTTATGCACGACGGCGATGTACTTGGGCAGGGCCTTGAGCACCGAGGTGCGGAAGCTCGCCGGCCAACGGTCGGCGCTGATGTAGAACGGGTCGATCAGGACGATCCTGGGATTGCAGAGCTTGCGGGCCTGCGTGAGGATGTCGCGGTAGGTCGTCTCGAAGACCGCCGGCGTGATCGGCCCGCCGCCGAGGTGCTGGTGCAGGTCGTTGATGCCGATCTTGACGCTCAGCCAGTGCGGCCGATGGCGCAGCACGTCGTCGCTCCAGCGATCGCGCAGGCCGATAATGGTGTTGCCG
This sequence comes from Planctomycetaceae bacterium, assembly GCA_021371965.1. The sequence continues at coordinate 35,696 of JAJFVE010000115.1, read as the reverse complement.
CTAATGCCCTCGTTGATGAAGTCGATCTTCCGCTCGGGATACCGCGCGGTCACCAGGTCGACCACCTGCCGCGCGTACCCATCACCCAGCGGCCGCGCATGCGCCCGCCGCCCGCAGTCGGTGATGCTGTCGCCGATGAACACAAACGTCTGGCCGCTGTTGACCTTGAATGGCATCTTGCTGCTCCTGAAAAGCGAGAACGAACGTGGTGATTGTACAGAAGGCAGGTTCGATTCCGGAAGTGTCTTCCAGAATCAGCACACAGTGCGATGCAGGGTTTGTGTTCGAGCTGTCACTCCACAGCGCCATGCTGACGAAGCAGTTGGGCGATCTTCCGGCGACGCCCCCGCAGGGCATAGCCAAGGGGAGTAAATCCCCTGTCATCACGCGCGTTGACACTGGGATTGTGCTCTAAGAGCGCGTCGATCCCCTCGTGGCATCCGTCTTCCACGGCGATGTGAAGCGCCGTGCGGCCTTGATTGTCCATGGCATTGATATCAGCGCCATGGCGCAGGAGGATCTCCAGACCGGGCTCGTGGACCCATGGGCTCATGTAGTGCAGAGGAGTACGCCCGTCCTTGTCGCGAGCCTCGACCTGTGCTCCGGCCCGGATCAGCCATTCGACGGCCTCGGATGCGGCATAGTGCAGGGGCGTGCGGCCGTTGCTGTCGCGAGAATCGATCTTTGCCCCCGCAGCGGCCAGCGTTTCCATTATCCGGATCTCATCTTGTCCGGCGGCGAGGTGCATGGGCGTGGCGCCATCCTGATCTGTTGCCTCCAGAGGCGCCCCGCGCGACACCATGGCCTCGGCGGCGCGCAGGCATCCATACCGCGCGGCTGCGTGGAGCGGCGACCACACGTTTCTCCCGCCCCTGCAGACCTTGGCCCCGTTTTCGATCAACAGGCACGCGAGGTCGTCGTGGGCCTGGTCAAGGGCGTTCAGCAGCGGGGTCCGGCCGCTATCCTCAGCCGCATTCACGTTCGCGCCTCGCCGTATCAACTCGCGAGCCACGTCGAGGAGGCCCTTGTCGGCTGCCGCATGAAGCGGCGTTTGGCCATCGGGCAGCGCCGCGCGAACGTCAGCCCCCGCCTCGATGAGCTTGAGCGCTGATCTTCGGTTGCGCATGGCAGCGGCCCAAAGAAGCGGCGGGTACTTACCCGACGGCGCGGTGTCCGTTCTCGCATTCTTCTTCAGAAGAATTTCAAGCGCCTGGGCGTGACCCCAGAACGCCGCTGTATCGAGGGCCGTACTTCCCTGATCGTCGCTTGTGTCGGGATCAGCGCCGCGGTCCAGGAGGAACTTCATCAGCGGGCGCTGCGCCAGGCGCGTCGCCGCGTGCAGCAGCGTGCGCCCCAGGTAGAACCGCCGCCGCAGAAGTTCGGGATCCTCATCGACGAACCGCCGCACGAGGTTGAGTCGGCCGAGCACCGCGGCGGAATACACGTCCAACTCCGCACCGCAATCGAGCAGCACCTCCGCGGCGCTGAGGAGTCTCGGAGCACGCCCGCGCTTGTCGGGCGCCTTGGCCAGCCGTCGGGCCTCGCGCAGCGTCAGCCGGTCAATCGCCTCGATCAGCGGCGTCAGGCCGTCCTTGGTTGACGCATCGAGATTGGCCCCGGCCCTGGCCAGAAGCCGGATCTGTTCCTCACTGTACCCCCAAGCCGCACTGTGGAGTGGGGTGAGGCCCCGAGGATCTGCCGCGTTGACGTCCGCCCCGGCCTTGATCAGGGCATCGACGTCTTCGGGACTGCGAAACGCCGCGCCATGCAAAGGCGTGGCGCCGCCGTTATCCTTTGCGTTGACGTCGGCGCCGCGCGACACGAGATAGCCGATGATCCCGGACTCGCACCCCGCGTAAGATTCTACGCAAGAGTGCAGGGGCGTTCTTCCCTGTTCGTCTCGGGCGTTGGGGTCGGCGCCGTAGACCAGCAGCAAATCAACCGTCTCGTAGTCGCCGCGTGCGGCGGCCTCGTGAATTGGCGTGCGGCGGCAGAGCGATTCGGTGGTACTTATGTCCGCCCCGGCTTCGATCATCGCTCTGACGATTTCCGTGCGGTGGAGACTGATAGCCAGAAAGATCGGATCCTCATCGTAGATCAACGCGTCGAGGACCGAAGGATCATCCGCAAGCAGCCGTCGCACACGTTCGGGATCGTTGCGGCGAATCGCGTTCTCAAGCGGACTTTTCTTGGCCACCCTTGACTCCTTGTCTTAAATCTCCCGATCCCGCCCAAAGTCGATCCGCTAGACCAGCCCCTTGTGTTTTCGCAGCACCCATTCCAGGCACTGCAGCGACAGCAGCATCAGCAGCAGGGCCACCAGCGGCCAGTCGAGGGGCTTGGGTTTGCCCAGGGATTTGTGGACGACGACTTCCTGGGGTTTGGGGCGGGTCTGGAGTTTGAGGCTTTCCAGCAGCGGGCCGACCTCGCGGAGAGGGGCATATTGCCCGCCGCTGGAGCGGGCCATCTCGCTCAGCAGGTCCAGGTCCGGCGTGACGGTCTCAGACTCCAGATCGCGCGAGACGACCTCGAACTTGTGCTCGGCGGCGAGCTTCTTGCCCGCCACCATCGCCTCGATGCTCAGGGTATATACGCCCGGCGTCATCAGCCGCCGCAGCACGCCGGTGCGCATGATGGGCCCTTCGGCCGTGGCGATGGGCTGGCGGGAGTTGTCCGGACCCGTCAGCACGATCGTCGCCGGGGCCTTGGGCATGGGCAGCCCGCGCGGGTCTTCCACGCCGGCGGTGATGTTGACGACCTCCGCCCCGGCCGTCAGCGACTGAAGGTTGTAGCTGCCGCGGTCGGTCGCGACCCAGACGTTGCCCTTGGGGGCCGCCAGGAACAGCCCCGCCTGCCGCCAGAACCGCCGCTGCAGCGCGGCGGTGTCTTTGGGGTTGAGCACCCATCGCCACGTGGTGTCGAAGGCGATGGCCAGCGAGCGCCCCTTGCCGTACTGCTGGGCAACGATCAGCGGGTCGTTGCCCGCGCTGCGTGCCAGCACCACCGCGCCGGGCTTGATGCCGGCGAGCTTGTTGGCCCCCGACAGCGGCGGCAGCGACGCCCAGGCCGCCATCACGTCGCCGGCGTCGATCTGCATCATCTCGTCGCCCCGGCCTTCCTCGGTGGGCACGACGCGAACTTCGCTGTCGATCTGTCCGTCGGAGGCCGCCATCTCGACGGGCAGGGCTCGCCCCACGGCCGTCTCGCCCCACTTGCCGGCGGCGAAGCTGTCGGCCCCGCCGATCATGCACAGCCCCTTGCCGTATTTCTCGACGAGCTCTCGGATGATCTGGCACTGCTGGTCGGAGAAGCACGCCGCCGGCACGTCGCCGAGAATGATGGCGTGATATCGCAGCCATTCCTTCAGATCGGTCGGCAGCGTGTTGGGCGTTGCGGCAGTCTGCGGCGCCAGCAGCACTCGCCGGTCGACGCCGAACCGCTGCCCCGTCGCCAGCGCCTGCGTGATGTACTTGGCCTCGTAGCGGAACCGCCCCTCGATGTACAAGATGCGGATCTCGCGGTCTACGACGTGCACCAGCGCGGCCGCGCTGGGGCGGCCCAGCAGACCCTCGATCTTCGCTCCCGAGGCCTCGGCCGTGACCGTCAGGCGCTGATAGCCGCTCTGAGTCGGCACGTGCACGAACTGCAAGTTCTCCGACAGCACGTCGGAGGTGACGGGCAGATCCTTCTTGCCCACGACCGTCTCGCCGAAGCGGCAGACGACGCTGATCGAGCGTCCCCTGAGCCCGGTGGCCTTGATCTGCGCGTTGATCGGCAGCGAGTTGAAGGCGTCGACCTCCTTCTGCATGTCCGGCGGCAGCGTCACGCTCAGGACGTGCATGAACTTTTCCGGCGAGGGCGAGCCCACGCCCACCGTGTAGATCGGCAGGGCGCTGGCCCGCGCGTACGTCTGGGGGCGCGTGGCGTCGGTGGCGGCGGTGTTGTTGCAGCCGTCGCTGACGAGCACGATGGCCGTCACCGCCCGCGAGGTGGCCTGGTGGGGCTCGATGGCCGCGGCCAGAGAGTCGCCCAGGGCGGTGGACGTGCCGTCGGCATCCATCGGCAGGGGCAGCGGGCCCTGGGCGTCGGGGGCCAGCGGGACAGCCGGGTGGGCCTTGCCGTCGAAGGGGACCAGCTCGATGTCGCTGTGCTTGAAGACCTCGCTCAGGGCGCTGCGATGCTCGGTCAGGGCCCTGTATACCGAGGTGATGCGGCTGACGGGAGTTTCGCCCTCAGGCAGGCTGGTCAGGCGGTAGTCGCCGGGCATGTCGCGGCGCTGCATCGAGCTGGAGACGTCGACGGCCAGCAGCACCAGCCCGCGCACGTCCGTGGTGGTGCGGTATTCCAGAGCCGGGCCCATCGCCCACAGCGCCAGCAGCAGCACCGCCAGCAGCCGCAGGCCCAGCAGCAAGGCCTTGGCCTTGGGCTTGAGCGGGCTGGTCGTCGTGGCATACGCCCGCACCGACCAGGCCACTGCCGACGCCGCCAGCGTTACGACCTGGCCGGCCGGGGTCCAGAACAGGCACAGGAGCATCAGCGCCATCAGGCCGCTGCAGACGGCGCCGCTCAGCGCCAACGCGCGCCGTCGCGCCTGCCCGCCGCCGACAGCCGCGGCGATGGCGGCCACGATCGCCGGCGCCGCCAGCGCCGGCAGCGCCAACGCCGGCGAGCCCCACCACGCGCCGACCCCCGCCAGGGCCGCGCCGCCGGCCAGGGCAGCGGCCATCGTGCCTGCCGCACCGACGCCGCCCCGCCGCGCCAGATGCAGCGTCATGAAGACGCCCTCGGCCACCAGCGCCGCCGCGGCCATCACCGACAGCAGCACCGGCCAATCCGGAGGCTCCAGCACAAGACTGACGCCCACTAGAGTCATGACTGAAGAGTACCCGGCGGCACGGGAAGAATAAAGGCAGTTGTGAGTTGCGCGTGGTGAGTTGTGAGAGGGAGCGGGCAGGGGGCGATATTCCGCCGCTTGCGGCATGGCGTCCCTTGACCGCCGGCCAGGCGCATGCCAGCAGGGCTTTCAGAGTCCGACGTGCGCGTCGTCATCGGGAGTAAACTCGCCGGTGGCGGGGTTGTAGTACCAGCCTTTGTTTCCGCCGCCTTTGGTGTCATCGACCTCGTCGGCCGCGACGGCCGCGAAAGGATTGACGGGGAACTGGGTCAGATACGGACCGAACTGGTCTCCCGCATTGCCCTGGGCGTCGGTGCGGGAGGTGAGCTGTCGCACCAGGTCCGACGGCAGCGTCATGCCGTGGTGGAGGTGGTAGAGCTCGATCTGCCCGCGCACGGCCGAGAGGTTCATCTTGAGCGTCGAGAGCTTGCCCATGTCGTCGACGCCGAATATCTGGGGAATGGCGACCGCGGCAATGATGCCCAGGATCACCACCACAATGAGGATCTCGATCAGCGTGAATCCCTTGACGCGCATAGGCGTGCTCCTGCCGCGCCGGCAACCTGCGATCAAATGAACACTATGATCTATTCAAGGCAAAAGCACCCCCAGCTTGAAAAAACCGCGCGAGACGCGAGACCTTACCGCCGTCCTGGCGGCGTCGCACTCCACATGCGGCGCTGGCTTGATTTGCCTCTTCCTCAGCGGCTCAGTCAATCGGCCGCAAGCTCGCGCCGGCCGCGCCCGCCCCGATTTTCTACTGGCCTTAATCTCCGACTCTGATATACTTTCAGGTACGGTCTGGGGGGGCGCGGCAGACGTACACCGCGACTGAACCGCGGAGCCAACCATGCGTAGGCTGGTTTTTCTCCTTAGCCTGACACTGGCATGGCCGGCAGTCTTGTCGGCAGACCAGGTTGTCACTTCCGACGGCCGCACGTTCAGCGGCAAAGTCTCCGTTGAAGGCGATTCGGTCACCATCGAAATGCCCTATGGCAGCCTGACGCTGCCGCGATCGCAGGTCGTCCGCATCGAGATCCAGGAAACGCCCGAAGAGCAGTTGGAGCATCGGCTTAAGGAGATCGACTCCAAGAGCGAGACCGAGCTTCTGGGCGTGGGGCTCTGGGCCGTCCGCCAGGGTCTGGATCGCCAGGCCCGCAAGATCTTCCAGCAGGTGCTCGATCTCAATCCGGAAAACGTCCAGGCCCGCCAAGGCCTCGGGTACGCCCGCATCGACAACGCCTGGGTCGAGTTCGACAAGGCCATCGAGTTGGCCCGCAGCAAGCTCGAGGCCGGCGACGTGGCGGCCCTGAGCGGGCGCATCCTCCCGGCCCTGCGACAGATCGCCCGCGGCGTCGAGCAGCAGATTCTCGTCGAGGACCTGACCGGACAGACGCAGCTCCGCGGCGGCAAGTTCGCCGAGGCCGCCAGGACCTACGCGGTCCTGGGCGCCAAGGGCAAGGACAACCGCTTCCTGCGGTTTGCGGCCATTGCCGAGATTCTCGCGGCCAACACCGACGGCATGTACGTGCTGACCGAGCCGTACCCGCCCAGCGCCGGGCTCATGGGACGCCAGCCCCAGGTGCAAGCCGGACCGGCCTCGCTCAGCCGCGCCATCGTCCTTGATGCCGCCCTGAAGGACCTCGCCCGCCAGCGCATGGAGGCGGGCAAGAAACTGCTGGCCGAGGCCAAAGACGCCCAGGCCACCAACAAGGCCCTGGCCGAGAGCAAGTTTGCGGCCGCGGCCAAGTCGTTCGAGGCCGCCGACGCGCTCGTGGCCGACATCACGCGCAGCTACCGCGTGGAGATCACGCGGCTTCGCATCGCGACGATCCGCCAGCAGGTCGATGCCGATGCCAAACGCTTTGATGCGGCGATGGCCGCATTGGGCAACAAGAACATGTCGCGCAACGACTACCGCGAGTCGGTGATGAAGCTCATCCATCACGTCAACGCCGTCCGCACGTCGCTGACGGACATCATGGAACTGGCCAAGCCGTACCGGCGAGAGCTCATCCTGGAAATCCAGTGGGCCCAGACCGACTTGAACAAACTCACGGCGATGCGCGATCTGCTGGTTGGGGAACTCGATGACGCCGGCTAAGAGAACATCCCGGTTACGGTGGCACAGGCTTTCCAGCCTGGGTGAACGCAGCCCGGAAAGGCTATGCCACCTGAGACTGATGCTGGTATCGCTCGCCCTGGCGGCGGGAGTGTGCGGGGCGGCGGCCGTGGCCATCGACGCGCCGGCGCCCATGCAGTCGGCACTGGAATACTACAGCCAGGGCCATTACGCCCGCGCGACGGCTGTCGTCGACGACATGCTGGCCGCGCCCGGCGCGTCGGAACGCGCGTGGATCATCGCCGCCGAGTGTTACAATCGCCAGAACCAGCCCGCCAAGGCCATCGAGGCCTACCAGCAGTTCCTCAAGGTCTGCGACTCGACGCCGACGCGAGCGTACGTGCTCGATCAGATGCGCCGCTGCCGCGAGGCGGCGCCCCTGCGCCCCGCGACGCTCCCCAGCGCCGCACTCAGCGACCAGCAGCGAAAAGCCATGGCGGCGGTAGGCGCAGCCGTCACCAAGACGACCCGCCATTTTGCCGTTCACGCCCGCAATACCGACCTGGCGACGCTGATCGCGACGCTGGCCGAGGAAAGCCTGCGGCGAATCTGCGGCGACATCATGCCCCAGGAATACCCGCACGTCGTCGACATCAACGTCTGGATCGACAAGAACGATTACGCCGCCAACGCCCCCGGCGCGCCGGAGTGGTCGGGCGGGCGGTTCAACCTGACGGTCTCGGGCGGCGTCGTGACGCGGCGGATCGACCTGACGCAACTCAACGAAGACCGCACCCTGAGCACGATGACGATCGACCGCGTGCTGCCCCACGAGACCTGCCACCTGGTGCTCAAGGAATACTTCGGCGACGCGCCGAGCCCGCTGTTCCTGAACGAAGGGCTGGCGATGCTCGCCGAACCGGCTGTCGACAACGACCGGCTGCTGCTGGCCGCAGCCGCCCTGAGCGGCGAAGACGGCATCAGCATGGACAAGCTGCTGCTGATGGACCAGAGCGACATGGATCATCGCGGCACGTTCTACGCTCAGAGCCTGAGCCTGACGCAGTTCCTGCACAGCCGCCTCGGGCGAGAGCAGTTCTCGACGTTCCTGGGCAATCTCAAAGACGGTTGCACCGTCACCGATTCGCTGGAGCGGTCTCTGTGCATGCCTCCGGACCCCAACTTCCTGGAAGGCCTCTCCGCCGCCTGGCAGACGTACGCCCTTCAGCAAGGCCAGGACCTCCGCGCGCTGGAAACCGCATCGCGCTAGCGGCGGTTATTCCCGCAAAACAACTTACCACGAATGTCACAAATGAATTGAATAATGACGGGGAGGAAGTTGTTTTGTTCTTCACTCCAAAATCATTTATTCGTCATTATTCGTGTCATTCGTGTTCTCTTATGCTCCGCAGCCCCACCTCGTCCCCGTTGACTTGGCTGCGAAATAGGCGTAAAAGTTGACCCATGCGTGGATACGACTTTGCAGCGATCGAAACGAAGTGGCAGAAATACTGGGCCGACAAGGGCACATTCTGCCAGGTCAACCCCGGCGATGCGGGCTTTGAGAACAAGCCCAAGCTGTACGTGCTGGACATGTTCCCCTATCCCAGCGGCGCGGGGCTGCACGTGGGGCATCCCGAAGGCTATACGGCGACCGACATCGTCGCCCGCTGGGCCCGCATGTGCGGCTATAACGTCCTGCACCCGATGGGCTACGACGCCTTCGGCCTGCCGGCCGAGCAGTACGCCGTCGAGCATGGCGTGCACCCGCGCGTGACGACCGAGGCCAACATCGCCAACATCGAGCGGCAGATCAAGATGTTCGGCTTCTCCTACGACTGGTCGCGCCGCCTGGCGACCACCGACGTCGACTACTACCGCTGGACGCAGTGGATCTTCCTGCAGCTTTTCAGTAGCTGGTACGACGCCCTCGCCGGCCGAGCTCGGCCGATTGCCGATCTGGTCAACGCCCTCCAGGCCGGAAAGTACATGGTGGACCTGTCGGGAGCCCCGGTGCTTAATCCGGTCGAGGGACTCGATCCGGTATTTGGCGAAGCGGGCGGGCTCAAGAAATGGCAGGAGCTGACATCCGGTGAGCAGCGCGATGTGATCGACGGCCAGCGCCTGGCGTACATGGACGAAGTGCCCGTCAATTGGTGCCCCAAGCTGGGCACGGTGCTGGCCAACGAGGAAGTCACCAACGAAGGGCGCAGCGAGCGGGGCAATTACCCCGTCTACCGACGCGCGCTCAAGCAGTGGATGCTCCGCATCACCGCCTACGCCGAGCGCCTGCTGGCCGACATCGAGACCGTCGACTGGCCAGAGCCGATCAAGATCATGCAGCGAAACTGGATCGGCAAGAGCATCGGGGCCGAAGTCATCTTTGAGATCGATGGCTACGCAGATGAACTGGTCGTCTATACCACGCGGCCCGACACGCTCTACGGAGCTACTTACATGGTGCTGGCGCCGGAGCATCCGCTGGTGATGCAGATCGCGACGGCCGCGCAGCGCCATGCCGTGGAGAGCTACATCGCGGCATCGGCGCAGAAGTCCGAGCTCGAGCGCACGGCCGAGTCAAAGGACAAAACCGGCGTCTTCACCGGCGCTTACGCTGTCAATCCGGTCAACGACGAGAAGATCCCGATCTGGGTCGCGGACTACGTGCTAATGGGCTACGGCACCGGCGCGATCATGGCCGTGCCCGCCCACGACACGCGCGACTATGAGTTCGCCCAGAAGTTCAATCTGCCCATCGTGCAGGTGGTGGAGGCCCCCGGCGGCGCCGATTGGCGCGGATTCATCGGCGACGGCACGGCGGTCAATTCAGGCCCATACGACGGCCTGCCCACACAGGAGTTCAAGACGCGCATCACCGAGTGGCTGGCCGAGAACGGCTTGGGCAAGCGCGCGGTGAACTACAAGCTGCGCGACTGGCTGTTCAGCCGCCAGCGGTACTGGGGCGAGCCGTTCCCGATCGTGCATTGCGGCAAGTGCGGCGCGGTCGCCCTGAGCGAGGACCAGCTCCCGCTCGAGCTGCCGGAGATGGAAGACTTCACGCCGATGTCCAGCGACGACGCGGCCGCCCCGCCTTCGCCGCCGCTGGGCAAACTGACGGACTGGGCCCAGACAACCTGTCCGGCCTGCGGCGGGCCCGCCACGCGCGAGCTCAACACCATGCCCCAGTGGGCCGGGAGCTGCTGGTATTACCTGCGTTATCTCGACCCCGACAACGACAACCGCTTCGTCGACGCCGGGATCGAGAAGTACTGGATGGCGCCCAGCGAAACCAACCGCTCCGGCGGCGTGGACCTGTACGTCGGCGGGGCCGAGCACGCCGTGCTGCATCTGCTGTACTCGCGATTCTGGCACAAGGTGATGTTCGACCTCGGGCACGTCTCGACGAGCGAGCCCTTCGGCAAGCTGTTCAACCAGGGCATGATCACCAGCTTCACCTACCGCGACCGCCGCGGGATCAGCATGCCCTACGACGCCATCGACTTTACCGGCGACAAGCCCATCCTAAAGGCCACCGGCGAGGAGCTGGCCATCAGCGTCGAGAAGATGTCCAAGGCCCTGAAAAACGTGGTGAACCCCGACGACGTGATCGGCCAGTACGGGGCCGACACCTTCCGCCTGTACGAGATGTTCATGGGCCCCCTCGACGCCTCGAAGCCCTGGAACACCCGCGACGTGCCGGGCGTACATCGCTTCCTGCAGCGCGTGTGGCGCATGATCGCCGGCGCCGAGGAGAACGCGCCGCTGCTGTCGGCCGAGGCGCCCGACGAGCAGGTCGAGCGGGCGCTGCACCGGCTGATCAAGAAAGTCGGCGAAGATTACCGCGCGATGAAGTTCAACACGGCCATCGCCGCCATGATGGAGTTCGTCAACGCCGTCTTCAAAGCCGGGCGAATCGCGCGTGGCCAGGCCGAGCGGTTCGTGCTGCTGCTGGCGCCGATGGCCCCGCACGTCGCCGAGGAGCTCTGGCTGGTGCTCGGCCATGAGAACTCGCTGGCGTACGAACCGTGGCCGGCGTTTGACGAGGCGATGATCGTCGAGAACACCGTCGAGCTGGCCGTGCAGGTCAACGGCAAGATGAAAGCCCGCATTACCGCGCCCGCCGATGCCGCTGAGGCCGACGTGATTGCCGCCGCCCTGGCTGACCCCGCCGTCGCCGCGGCCGTCCAAGGCAAGCAGATGGTCAAGAAGATCGTGGTCCCCGGACGGTTGGTGAATCTGGTGGTGAAGTAGAGTTAGCGGCGGAGCTTGCTCCGCGCGGTTGTTCAGGCACAAAAAACCACGTCGAGCACGCTCGACCGCTAACATTCCGTACTTTGGTGAAAGCACATATGGTTCGGAGAGACGAGAAATCCCAATCCGCGTTTGCTCGGGCCTGCAAGGTGCTGGTGGGCGGGGTCGACTCGCCGGTGCGGGCGTTTGCGGCCGTGGGGGGCACGCCGCCGGTAATCGCACGGGCCAAGGGCGCCCGCATTACCGACATCGACGGCAACACGTATATCGATTACGTCGGCAGCTACGGTCCGGCGATACTCGGCCACGCGGCGGAGCAGGTTACCGCGGCGGTGGCCAAGGCGATCCAGAACGGCGCCAGCTTTGGCGCCCCGACCGAAGCCGAGACGTTGCTGGCCGAGGCGGTGATTGCGGCTGTGCCTTCGATCCGCAAGGTGCGGTTCGTTTCCAGCGGGACCGAAGCGGTGATGTCGGCGGTGCGGCTGGCCCGTGGGGCGACGCGGCGCGACAAGATCGTCAAGGTCATCGGCTGCTATCACGGTCACAGCGACGCGCTGCTGGTCAGCGCCGGCAGCGGCGCCCTGACGCTGGGCGTACCGTCGAGCCCGGGCGTGCCTCGCGGCGCCACAGCCGACACGCTGCTGGTTCACTACAACGACCTCGACGCGGTCAAGTCGCTGGTAACCGCCCAGGGCGAGACTATCGCCGCGGTGCTGGTGGAGCCCGTGGCCGGCAACATGGGCGTCGTGCCGCCGGCGCCGGGATATCTGCAGGGCCTGCGCGACGCGTGCGATTCCTGCGGATCGCTGCTGATCTTTGACGAGGTTATGACCGGCTTTCGCGTCGCTTACGGCGGGGCGCAAAAGTTCTACGGCGTGCGGCCGGACATTACCACGCTGGGCAAGATCATCGGCGGCGGGCTACCGGTGGGCGCCTTCGGCGCCTCCGAAGAGATCATGGCCAACCTCGCCCCGGAGGGACCGGTCTACCAGGCCGGAACACTCTCGGGCAATCCCATTGCGATGGCCGCGGGCTTGGCAACGCTGTCGGCCCTGCGAGAGGAAGGCTTCTACGAGAAGATCGAGATCGCCTCGTCGCATCTGGCCACAGGGCTGTCGCGCGCCGCGGCCGGCGCGGGTTGGGCAGAGGCCACCTGCCTCAACCGCGTTGGGAGCATGATGACGCCGTTCTTCGCGCCCGCGCCGGTGAGTGATTACCGCCAGGCCACGGCCGCCGACACGCAGGCGTTTGCGGCGTTCTTTCACACGCTGCTGGACGAAGGCGTTTATATAGCACCCAGCCAGTACGAGGCGATGTTCGTCTCGGCCGCCCACAGCGACGCCGACATTAACGCGACCATCGCCGCGGCCGAGAAGGCCTACGTTGCGGCGACCGGAGCACGGGCGTCTCGCCCGTGAGTCGCATGGGCGTCTCGCTTATGCTCCCCGAATTTTCACGTGTTAGCGGTCGAGCCCGTCACAGAGGTTGTTCGCTCGACGGGTTTCTTCCGTAATCTCGACGACCGGAGTCTTATTGATATCCGCGCCATTACGGTGCATGATTCCGCTTTCGCCAACGACAAACACCGAGGAACATTCCGATGCTGCAGGTAGTCAACGCCACGTGTGAATATCTCTCCTCGCCGCTGGGGATCGACACCCCGCGGCCGCGATTTGCCTGGGCGATGGAATCGGACCTCCGCGGGATCAGGCAGACTGCCTACCGCGTCTGCGTGGCGTCGACGCCCCAGCAACTGATGCAGGGCAAGGCGGACCTGTGGGACAGCGGGCGCGTCGAGTCGGACCGGCAGGTGCACGTCGAGTACGCCGGCGCCCCCCTCAAAAGCGGCCAGCAGTGCTGGTGGTCCGTGACGGTGTGGGCAACTGGCGACAGCGGCGCTGCCGAGAAGGCCGTAAGCCCCCCTGGCCGCTTCGAGATGGGCCTGCTCAGCGCCGGCGACTGGCAGGGGCAATGGATCGCCGCGGCCGCCGACGTACACGCCCCACTGCTGCGAAAGGTTCTTACGCTGCCCTCGCCGCCCGCCCGCGCGCGGGCGTATGTCTGCGGGCTGGGTTGGCACGAGTTGTACATCAATGGCCGGCGCGTGGGCGAGGCGGTGCTCGAGCCGGCGATGACCAACTACGACAAGCGCAGCCTCTACGTGACGCACGACGTGACGGACCTGCTGCGCGAGGGCGTGAACGTCGTGGGCGTAATCCTCGGCCACGGGTGGTTCTCCGAGCCGGACTTCGCTCCCGGCGGCGTTTACCCGCCGCAGATTCACTACGGCCCATGCCCGCAGTTGCTACTGCAGCTCGACGTCACCGGCGCCGACGGGGCCGCGGCGAGCATCGTCAGCGATGAGACGTGGAAGACCGCGCCAGGCCCCATCGTCAGCGCCGATCTCTTTGGCGGCGAAACCTATGACGCCCGCCTCGAACAGCACGGCTGGACGCAAGATGGCTTCGACGATCGGGCGTGGTCGCCCGTGCGCGTGGTTGAGGCCCGCACGCAAAAGCTCTCGGCGCAGGTGCTGCCTCCGCTGCGCGTGATGGAGACGTACCGCCCGGTGCGGCTGGCCTGCCCGGCGCCGGGAACGTACATCTATCACTTCGAGAAGTACTTCGGCGGCTGGGTGCGGCTGCGAGTCAAGGCCCCTGCCGGCACGAAGATCACCATCAAGTATTCGGGCCTGCTTTACGATGAGGGCTGTGAACTCGACGGCCAACTCGACCTGCGCAGCTACCCCGAGCCGCGCGAGACCGACTACTACATCTGCCGCGGCGACCCAGCCGGCGAGGTCTTCGAGCCGCGCTTCACCTTCCACCCCGTTCGCTTCGTGCAGGTCAGCGGCCTGCCCAGTCCGCCGGAACTGGCCGACATGGAGGGGCGGTTCGTCCACGGCGACTACGATTTCTCAGCCGACTTCGCCTGCTCCAACGAACTGCTCAACCGTATCCACGGCATCTGCCGCCAGACGCTGCGGATCGCGGCCTTCGGGATGCTGCTGGACTGCCTCTGCCGCGAGCACTGGGCGTTTCTCGATCCCGCGTCGGTCAGCTCGGCCCTGTTCTCGCGATTCTACCAGCCGCTGTTCTGGGAGAAGTGGATGCGCGACGCCGCTGACGCGCAGAACGACGACGGCTCGATCATCTGCGTCGTCCCGCGATACCAGGACGCAAAGCCCGGCGATCCGGCCTGGGCGGGCAATTACCCCATGGCCGTCTGGCACAGCTACATGGCCTACGACGACCGGCGGCTGCTCGAAGAGCACTACGAGCCGATGACGCGATTCCTCGATCATCTGGCCACCCGTGCCACGGATGGCGCCGTCTCCGGCGGCAGCCTGGGCGACCACATGGTGCCCGGCCCTGTGGCCGAGAAGGAAGAGTTCCTCTCCAGCGAGACCCCGCCCGAACCGCTGTGGACCGGCTACTACTATCGCTGCGCTTCCATCATGGAGCGCGTGGCCGCCCTGCTGGGCAAGCCCGCCGACGCAACACGGTTCGCCGCCATGGCGCAGTCCGCACGCGACGCCCTGAATCGCAAGTGGCTCGACGAGACGGCTGGGCGATACGCCACCGGCTCGCAAACGTCCAACCTCGTGCCGCTGGCGTTGGAGGTCGTGCCGCCACAGTGCGGATCAGCCGTGGTCGCCGACATTGTCGACAATATCGTCAACACGCACGACGGCCACCTGCACACCGGCACGTGCGGCACGCCGGCGATGATCGAGGCCCTCACCCGCGCCGGGGCGGGCGAGGTGATGTTCGCCGTGATGACGCAGACGACGTACCCCGGCTGGGGATTCATGATCGCCCGCGGCGCTACGACGGTATGGGAATCGTGGGGCCGCTACATGTGGGACCGCCTGGGCAAACGCGCCGAGAGCATGCCCATGTGGGCCAGCGCCAGCGGGTTCTTCTTCAGCGACATCGCCGGCATCGGCGGACCGGGATACTTCGGCGGCGACCTGTGCACACCGGGTTACGCCCACGTGCAGATCGCCCCGCAGGTGCTGGGCGACTTGACCTGGGCCCGGGCGTCTATCCCGACCCCGCGCGGCCGTGTCGTCTCAAGCTGGTGCCGCACCGCCGCCGGCCTGCACCTGGAGGTTATCATCCCGCCCGGCGCCTCAGCCGCCATCGCCGTGCCGACGCTGGGCATCGAGAACCCGACGATCCGCGAGGGCGGCCACGATGTCTGGAAAGACGGCGCGTTCATCAGCGCCGTCGCCGGCCTTGCCCGCGCCGAGCGGGCAGGCGGCGCAGTGCGCTTCGCCGCCGGCTCAGGCAGATACGCCTTCGAGCTCCGGCACGCTGACCAGCCGCCCCTCCAGCAGACGACGGTATAGCGCCAGATACGATTGCGCCATGCGCACGGCCGTAAAGCGCGCCGCCCGCAGGCGAGCCTGTCGCGCCAGCAGGAGGCGCAGCGGCTCGTCGCTCAGCACGCGGTCGATCGCCCGGGCCAGGGCGACCGCGTCCGTGGGCGGCACGAAGATCGCCGAGCGCCCCCACACCTCGCGCAGCGAGCGAATGTCGCCCAGCACCAGCGCACAGCCGCGCATCGCCGCCTCCAGCGCCGTCAGGCCGAACGGCTCATAGCGTGCGGGCAAGACGTACACCGCCGCCCGCGCCATCCACGCCAGCAGCTCGCGGCGGTCGAGCGGGCCCAGGCAGCGGACGCCCTCGACGCGTCCGTCCCGCGTCGCCGCCGGGTGGTCCGTCGCGCCGGCCAGGTACACCGGCCAGGGCAGCATCGCCGCCGCCTTGGCCAGCGCGGCGGCATTCTTGGCCTCGTCCCACAGGCGACCAGCCGACAGGGCCAGCAGCTCCTTCTCGGCGATGGCGGCCGTGGCGCGGTCGCAGGCCAGGCCGTTATAGATGACCCGCGCCGGCGGCAGCGGGCCGTAGTGCCGGCGAAGCTGCGAAAGCATCGTCAGCGTCGGGGCCACGAGCACGTCGGCGGCGTGGAGTCCGTCGGCAACTCCGGCGGCGTATCGCCGCCATCGCGCCGGGGCCGGCTCGCCCTTGACCGCCTGCCACCATGACAGCACGCAGGAGTGAGCGACGACCAGCACCGGCCTGTGCCAGGGCAGGCGCGTGTTGCAGTAGTGGTTGAGGTGCACCACGTCGGGTTCCATTTCGTCCGCCAGCGACAGCAGCCACTGCCCGCAACGCTGGAGGTCCGCCCACGGCTCGTCCATCCACTCGAGCTTGAACTGCTGCCAGTGGAGGCGCACGTTGGCGATCTCCGCGGCGGCGGCCTCCTGCGCGGCGCTGGGCGGCGGGCCCATCGCCGCCAGCACGACCTCATGCCCGCGCGCCGACAACTGCGCGCACAACTCGATGCTGTACGTCCAGACCCCGCCGATCGTGTCGGTGCTCATCAGGATGCGCATCTGCCGATCCCCCTCCTCATCGATGGTTTCCCTCCTTAGGATTGCGGCACGAGGAATAATAGGCACGTGCGATGGAACACTTTTGAAGTCGCCGGAAAACAACAACACACCACCGTCAATCATGAACCTTCGGTTCATTGCGGCTATAATCGCCCTCTCGGGCAAGGCAGGAATCTGCGTCATGTAAAGAAATTCTCAAAATTGTTCCGCGGCGGTGACATACGGTTGTCACTGCCATAGCCGATGCTATCCGCAGAGTCGCCCGCGAGAGCGGCCCCGGATAGCCGCAACGAAAGGCAGGATGGGGCAATGAGCGTCAGTCGGGTGCACCGGTTGCTGAAATTGATCACGCTGCTGCAGAGTTCGGCCAGCTTCACGGCCGACGAGTTGGCACGCGAGCTCGAGGTCTCCAAGCGAACGATCTTTCGCGATTTGAACATGCTGGAACTGGCGAACATCCCGTACCACTTCGACCCACAGCGCGGCTATGCCATCGGGCGGCACTTCTTCCTGCCGCCAGTGAACCTCACCCTCGGCGAGGCGCTGGCGGTGCTGCTGCTGGCCGGACCGCTGCGCACGGGCAAGGACCTGCCGATGATGGGCAACGCCTCGCGAGCGGCCATGAAGCTCGAAAGCGTCCTGCCCCCGGCCATCCGCCGCCACATCGGCGAGAACATGGCCAACTTCAGCTACGACGCCGGCCCCACAAGCCGCCATCACGGTCTCGACCAGGACTTCGAGAACCTGGCCAAGGCCGTCGCCGAGCGGCGCCTCTGCCGCATCGTCTACATCAGCTTCTTTGATCGCAAACAGCTCAACCTGGAGGTCCAGCCGCTGCGACTGTCGTTCGTCGCGAGGGCATGGTACCTGATCGCCTGGTCGGTCTCGCACAAGCAGATGCGCACGTTCAAGCTCGGGCGAATCCGCAAGCTCACGGTCACGTGCCAGACGTTCACGCCGCCTCAGATCGATCTCGATGAGCACTTCGGCCAGGCCTGGGCCATGATCCCCGAGGGCCGGATTCACGACATACACGTCCACTTCGAGCCCAAGGTGGCCGGCAACGTCGCCGAGGTGCAGTGGCACCCCAGCCAGAAGGTACAGTTCAACGACGACGGCTCGGCCGAGATGCACTTCCGCGTGGACGGCATCGGCGAGATCTCCTGGTGGGTCATGGGCTATGGCGACCAGGCCCGCGTCGTCGGCCCGCCCCAGTTGCGACAGAGAGTCGCTCAGATCGCCGCCGGAATGGTCGCCCTGTACCAGCGGGAGGACCTGTAATGAGACTGCTCATTCAGCGAGTGCTCTGGGCCCGCGTCGAAGTCCAAGGCCGCAACGTCGGCCACATCGAAAACGGACTGCTGATCTACGTCGGCGTGGCCGCCGGCGACCTGGCTCGCCCGGCCCAGTGGCTGCCGCTGGCCGACAAGGTCGCCCAACTGCGTATCTTTGAAGATGATGCCGGAAAGATGAACCTCAACGTCCAGGACCGCACCGGGGGGGCGGTCCTGGTCGTTCCTAACTTCACGCTGTTGGCCGACGCCCGCAAAGGCCGCCGGCCAAGCTTCGATGCCGCCGCGCCGGCCGACGAAGGGCAGCAGGTCCTCGACCAGTTCGTCCAAGCCCTCAAAGCGGCAGGCCTCGATGTGGCCCAGGGCCAGTTCGGCGCCGATATGCTCATCGAGAATGAAGCCGACGGACCCGTAAACGTGATTATCGACAGCCCCAGCCCCGACGCCCTAGCACACAGCGAGGCGCCCCCGCCCATGGCGGGCAACCCTTAGCAAGACCCCCGGCATGCCAGGTGGGACCGGCAGTTGTTTGGAACTAACAAAGCCGACAACAATACCCCGACCCGCCGGTCCCACCTGGGATGCCAGGGGCCGTTGTGGGTGGTGAGTGGCGAGGGAACAACTCACAACCTACAACTCACAACTTCTTTCAGGCCTTGACGGCCGGCGAGTCTTCGCCTATGCTTATCCGTGCCGGGAGTGTGCCCGAGTGGACAAAGGGATCAGACTGTAAATCTGACGGCTCAGCCTTCGGTGGTTCGAATCCACCCGCTCCCACTAACAGTAATCAGTAGCCGGTAGCCAGTCGAGACTTCCGTCTACGGGCTACCGGCCACTGCTTCTGCGGGCGTAGCTCAATGGTAGAGCGCCACTCTTCCAAGGTGGATGTTGAGGGTTCAAGTCCCTTCGCCCGCTTCGACGCAACGCCGGCGCTACGCAATCGGTAACGGGAACCAATAGCCCGTGGTCGGGGCATCAACACGGGGCGGCGTTCTCCGATTGGGAATTGGAAACCGCCTTATCTTTGATAAATCGGCAGGAAGCGATTGGGGATTCCCAGGACCAGGACGGCCATCTGCGTGCCGATGTTCTGGCCGTCGGGCCAGCTCCCGTCGGGGCTCTGCTTTTTCAGCAGCGACTCGCGGATGCGGGGGTACCACTGCTGGTAATACTTGTCGCCGGCCTGATACATCGCCTGGGCGCCGTAGTAGTGGGCGTAGAAGTAGTGCCCCTCGCCGCTTTCGAACTGGCCATCGGGCATCTTGAGCAGCCAGCTCAGCCCGGCCTGCACCGCCTCGGTTCCGCGCTGGCCGCACATCATCAGCGA
This sequence comes from Planctomycetaceae bacterium, assembly GCA_021371965.1. Next base: position 16,466 of record JAJFVE010000115.1, on the reverse strand, counting down.
CACGACGCCGGCCGCGGTTCGCGCGAAGCCCGGGCCGCTGGGACCGCTGTACCCGAACCCGCCGCTGGCCTTTTCCTGGCAGCTCAGCACGTAGGAGATCGCTTTGTTGATGGTCGCGTCGGGAACAAAGATCCCGGCTTCCTTTGCCGAGGCCAAAGCGACGATCTGCATGACGGTGACGGAGATGTCGGCGTCGGTGGGCTGCGGGGCGTATCGCCATCCGCCGGCAGGGTTCTGGGCGCGGAGGATGACGTCGACGGCCCGCTTGAGGGCGTCGCGCAGTTCGTCGCGGTTGCTCATGCCCCAGACTTCCGACAGCGCCAGCGTCGCCAGGCCGTGCTCGTACATGCTGGTGCCCATGTATCCGCGGCGCGTGGCCGACTGGCGCAGCAGGAAGTCGACGCCCTTGTTCATCGTCTCGCCGTATTCCTCGCGGTCGGGAAAGTAGCCCTGCACCATGTACGCCATCAGCGTCAGGGCCGTGGAGGCGACCTTGTATGAACCCCAACTCCCGTCACTCTGCTGGCTCTTCTGGAGGAACTTGAGAGCCTTGTTGATGGCCGCCTCGGCGGCCGGAGTCATCTCGGCAACGCCCACGCCTTGCGCCGCGGCCGGAGCCTGCGCGAAGGAGACGGGGGCAAAGGCCATGAGGCCCGCCAGGAGGACGGCGACTGCTTGATACCTGAGCTTGTGTTTCATTGATGCCACCTTGCCGGTTATAAACTCCAAAACCCAAATTCCGAAACCCAGACAAACATCAAGCCTCAAGAAATCAAAATCCCAAACAGGCTGTTCTGCAGTTTGAGGTTTGTCATTTTGTCTCTTCCATGCCTTGTTTGTATTTTTGGGTTCTGTATTTTGTAATTTATCGAGCAGCGATCACTGCCTCGACAGCAGCTCGTAATACGCCATGAGCAGGTCGCGATATTCGCGGGGCAGTTCGCGTGCAAAAGACTGATCCAGCGCCTTGCGATCGGTGCGATCCAGCGGCGCCCAGCGGGAGTTCTTGTCGGTCGGGGCGGGAGGGTCAGTCCCGTCGTCAGGCGCCTCGCCGAGCATCTTGCCGCCAAAGCGGCCGGCCCGGCCGGGCTTGATGCCCATGGCGATCACGTTCGCCTGGCCCTTGCCATCCTTGCCCTTGCCTTTACCGTCTTTGCCTTTACCGTCCTTGCCCTTGCCGTCTTTGCCTTTGCCGTCCTTGCCGTCCTTACCGTCTTTGCCGTCCTTGGAATCCTTGGAGTCTTTGGAGTCCGGCCCGGACAGGATGTCGGCGAGTTCCTTGAGATCCTTGAGGCCCTGCTTCTGCCGCCCGACGGCCGGGAGCATGTCGCGGTCGGCGATGTTGCGCGAGGCGGTCTGCAGGGGCACGTCGATCTTCCGCTCGTCCATGAGGCCGGCGGCGGTCTCGAGGCGGTCTCGCATATTGGTGTTGGGCTGGGCGGCAAGGATGGTGTCGAGCAGGCCTCGCAGCGTCGTGACGCGGTCGGCGATCTTCTCCTGTCGGGCGGCCAAGGCGGGGGCGGCCGCATCGGCCTTGCTCGGGTCGCTCAGCGAGTCCTTGCCGATCTGCACGGTTTCGTCCAGCACGCCCTTCTGCTCGATGATGATCTGGCCGATGTTGAGTCCGACGGTCTCCTCGGCGGCCAAGGCGTCGGACTGCTTAAGCAGTTGGGTCAACAGGTCCAGGGCCTGCTGGATCTGCTCGGCGGCGTTGCGGACGTTGGCGGCGTGGACCGTCGCGTCGGCGCCGGCCGTTCGCAGGGCCGCCGCGGCCGCCCGCACATGGGTGCGGTCGGTGGTGGCGATGACGGCGGCCATGTGGTTGAGGCTCTCGCCGTTGGCCTGGGAAAGCAGCTTGTTGGACTGCAAGTCGTTGACGAGGGCGCGGAATTGCCCAAGCAGGCGGACCATGTCGCCGCTGACTTTTTCCTGCCGCTGGGCTTCCTGAAGGATGGCGTCGAGCACGCCCGTCAGCGAAGCCGAAGGCGGGGCGGCCGATGGCGCCTGGGCAAACGCGGAGCCGGCTGCCAGAGCCACCACCACGGCACAGCAGATTGTCTGTCGCCAAGCGTTCATCATTTGTCTCGCCGCTTGCTCATGGCGACGCGTTCCACGTGTCGCCATGCCGCCATTGTCCTTCTCTTGTAGCTTGCCTTTTGCAGGCTGGTTTTTGCCGCGCAGCGGTCACTGCCTCGACAGCAGTTCGTAGTACGCCTTGAGCAGGTCGCGGTATTCGCGGGGCAGTTCCCGCGCGAAGGACTCGTTCAGGGCCTTGCGCTCGGTGCGGTCGAGCGACTCGGCGTCGGACCGCTTGTCCTCGGGGCGATCACCGTAGACGGTCGAGCTGGCCACGCCGAGCATTCCGCCGCCCATGGGGCCGGCCTTGGACCCGGGCTGCATCCCCATGCCCTGGCCCATGCCCTTGCCCTGACCTTTACCCTGGCCTTTGCCTTCGCCCTTACCCTCGCCCTTACCCTCGCCCTGGCCTTCGCCCTGCCCCTCGCCTTGTCCTTCGCCTTGGCCCTGGGCCATGGAATCCATCTCGGCCTGCATCGCCGCCAGTTCGGCGGCCATGGCCGCCTCGGCATCGCGCATGGCATGTGCGGCCTCGGTCTGCTGCTGTTCGCTGAGTGCTTTTTCCGCCTGCTCCATGGGCGCCCCGGCGCCGCCGGGCTTGCTTCCGGGCGCGCCGCCGGCCATCGGAGGCCGATCACGCGGCGGAGCGGGCGGACCGCCCTTTCCGGCGCCGGTGTTGGAGCCGCCGCCGGTCTTTCCGGCGCCGCCCTTCTTGGCGCCCTGCTTGGCGGCAGATTCCTTATCGTCTTCCTTGCCCTGGGCCTTCTTGGCGGTGGAGGGTTCGCCCTTTTCCTGCGGCGGGCCGTCCTGGGGCGGGCTGGGCTTCTGGGCCTTGGCCTTGTCGGCCTTGGCGGCGTCCTCAAGCTGCTTGCGGATGGCTTCCTGTTCCTTCTTGAGGGCGGCGGCGTCTTTCTTGAACTGGTCGGGGTTCATCGCCTCGGTCTTCTCGCGGAGCTTCTTTTCGGACTCGAGCATCGAGGCGAGCTGCTCGGCCATTTCTTTCATGTCGGCCTGGGGCGACTCGTTGAGCATCTTCTCGATGGCCTTGAGGGTGTCGAGAACCTGCTTTTGATCGGTGACGGCCGGGATCATGTCACGGCGGTCGATGTTGCGAGCGGCGGCCTGGAGCTTGGCGTCGACTTTTTCCTGCTCCATGGCGGCGGCGGCGCGTTGCAGCTTGTCCTTGACGCCAGGGTCCTTCTCGCCGTCACGGGCCTGCTGGAGGAGTTTCTGGAGGGTTCCGGCGCGCTCGGCGAGTTTCTCCTGGTCCTGGGAAAGCTTGACGGGGTCTTGCGTAATCTTGGACGGATCGATGAGCATCTCGCGCCCGACCTTCACGCTGATGTCGGTGACGCGCTCCTGGGCCTTGATCAACTGGCTCAGTTCAAAACCGACCATTTCCGAGGCCGCCAGCGCGTCGGCCTGGCGAAGCAGGTCGGTCAACATGGCCAAGGCGCGCTGGATCTGGACGTCGGCGGCCTCGACGCCGCTGGCGCGGGCGGAGGCATCGGTTCCAGCTTTGCGAAGCAACTCTGCGGCGACGCGCACGTGCTTGCGGTCGGCCGAGCCGATGACGTCGGCCATGGCGATAAGCGTCTTGCCATTGGCCTCGGACATAAGCTGGTTGGACTGCAGGTCGTTGACCAGCGAGCGGAACTCGCCGAGCAGACGGACCATGTCGCCACTGACCCGCTCCTGTCGCTGGGCCTCCTGGAGAATGGCCTCGAGAGCGCGCATCAGATCCCCCGAACCGCCGGAGGGCGTGGGCTGCTGGGCGCTGGCCGTCGCGGCGGCCAAAACGCACAGCGCGATCGCACAGCACAGTATGCTACGCATCATAAACCCTCTTTCACGCACGGATAAGCCCCGTGCCGCTCATGGGCAAGATGCCCATGCCATTATGGACGCTTGGGCTGAGCATTGGTTCCCGACGCCGGCTGGCTTGTCGCGCCGCCGAGCCCTTTGACGGCGTCGACGGCAACGGTCTCTTCCTTGTGCACGCCCTGGATGGCCCGCACGAGCCGCTGTCGCTCGTCGAGCACCCAGCGCAGATATTCGTCGGGGGAGAGAATCGTCAGTCGCCGCATGTCGGATCGACCGATGCCCGGGCCGCCGGCGCCCTGGCGGTTGTCCTGTACCTCGACGCAGTATCGCACGATGTCGCCGGCCTTGAGGGCCGGCAGCGCTTCGTCGAGCTTCCAGACCAGCGAGCCGCCGCTTTCCTTATCGTTATCCTTGAAGACGGAGATCCGCTGCGTCTTTTCCGCCACGGTCGTCTTGCCGTCCTTGCCCTCGACGGCGTACACCAGCCGCGCCTCGATGAGGCCGAAGTCGTCGCGGCAGGTGAAGGCCATGTTCACGTCCTTGCGGGCGGTGGCCTTCTCGTCCTCGGTCGGCTGCGTCAACACCACGGTCGGCGGGTTGTCGGGCACGATCTGGATCGTGTAGCGAACCTCGGGCGTGTAGGCGAAACCATAGTCCTTGTCGACAAGGCGGAACCCGTAGGAGAAGTTCTTGTCGGGCGTCATGTCGGCCTTGGCCACCAGGGCCTTGTCCGCCAGCGTCATCGCCGCGGGCGCCCCGGTGTCAGGCACCATCTCGATCGACGCCAGCGGGCGGTCGCTGACGACCTGCCAGGTGATTCGCGAACCGGCCAGCACCTGCAGGCTCAGCAGTTCCGTTTCCAGGGCGGGCTGTCGCGTGTACGCCGGCAGCGTGACCCAAACCTTCATCTCCAGATGCGGCGGCGGCACGACCTTGACGAAATACTCCCGGGAAAGGGCGTCGCCGATGCGATAGCGGTAGTGGAAGCTGCCGTACAGCTCCCGCGTGCGGTAGGAAAACTCCCGCTTGCTGTCGCGCTCGGCGCCGGCGGGAACGATGATCGTCTCGTTCTCGCCGTCGAGGGGGCGGATGATCAGCGTGGCGTCGTCGGGCACTTCACCGCTGGCCTGCGCCGCCAGCGTCGCGGTGCGGCCTTGCTGCACCAGCACGTCGCCGCGGAGCATCTGGACGGTCGTCCGCGTGGGGTAGCCCACCTGCGCGCCCATCAGGCGCTTGAGGAAAATGCCCGCCACGTCGCTGCGGAGGTATCCCGCCGCCAGCACGACCGCCGCGGCGGCCACCGAATACACCGCGATCTTCTTCAGGGTGCGGAATCGCACGATCTTTCCGAAATCCAGCGGTTGGGCCTGTTCGACGGCCTGGCGGCACATGGCCGCGACGAGGCTGGGACTCATGCCCGCCGACTCCGACGGGGCCGTGTGGAGCTGCACGTACGACACGAGCAGGCTCTTGAGCTGCGGGTAGAGCCTCTCGACCTGCAGCGCCACGCGCACCGGATCGAACCGCCGCACGCCGCGCCACCAAGTCTGATAGAGGATGCCGCCGACGAGGACGATGTTGGCCAGCACCAGCACGGTCCGCCAGCCCATGGCCAGGTCGAGGCTCCAATCCAGGGCCACGTCGAGCAGGATCAGCGCCGCCGCGGCCATCAGCAGGTAGCACACGCCGCGGGTGGCGAGGAATCGCCGCTCGCGCCGCCAGGCGCCGCTGAGGCGTCGGCGCACGCCGGCGTGGAGGGCTCCGGTCGCGGCGTCAGGTTGACTCATCGATTGGCTCATAGTTCTCACGCACCGCTACACCAGGTGATACCGCCGGCGCAGGTACCATTCCGACCCGGCCAGCAAAACGATCAGCACGTAAATGGGCCAGAAGTCCCACAGGTCCTTGGGCTTCCGCTCGACGATGGTCCGCCCCTTGCTGTCGAGCGACCCGGCCAGCGCCGGCCACTCGCGCACCGTCAGGTATCGCCCGCCCGACAGGTCGGCCATCTTGCGCAGGAGGCCTTCCTGCATGGCCGGTTCGAGCTTTTCGTAATCGGTCGCCGTGGCCACCACGTCGACGCTATTGGCGAAGCGGCTGTCCTGTCCGGCGGAACGGATCTGGTAGGTCCCCTGCTTCTCCAGGCGCATCGAGCCCTGGAAGAGGCCCGGGCTGTTGGTTACGGGCGTCAGTTCGATTTCCTTGGTCTCCAGCACCGCCTTCTGCGAAGTCGGGGCTTTCTCATCCACCGCAACGGTGTCGCGATAGACGACGTACCGCTTGGCCGTCGAGGGGGCGTACGAATCGTCCAGCACGTTGGCGGTGACGGACACCGTCTCGCCCGCGCGGAACTCCGGGCGCTCCACGGCGATGTGGATGCGCTTGTTCTCGCCCAGCAGGCGCGACAACGCCAGGAACTGGATCGCCTGGCCCCAGAACTTGGCGTGGTACTGGTCGCCCAGCTTGTATCGCATGCGCCAGAGCTGGTCGGTCCCGACGAACATCGACTTGCCCGTGCCGAAGTACTGCCAGGCGATCAGCGGGTACGGCGGCTGGCCGTGCTCCGTCGAGGGCAGTTCCACCAGCACGTTGGCGGCGGGCTTGGCGCCTTCCAGGCGCGGCAGGCGGTGCAGCGATTTCAGCAGCGACCAGACCAGGTCATTGCCCTTCTCGTCGCCTTCGAGCATCGTGAAGGACTTCTTGCCGGCCGGCGTGACGATCGGATAAAGATCCTTGGGAATGTTCGAGATGAAGTCGCGCGTGATCTTCACCGGCAGGGCGTCGGCCAGGGGCTTGCCATAGTAGCTCGATGGCATGTAACGCTCGCCCGCCAGCACCAGCAGCGAGCCGCCGCGCTTTCGCACCAGGTCGACGATGCGCTGTTGCTGCGGGCGGTTGAAGAACCATTCCTGCACCTCGCCCAGGATGATCAGGTCGTAGGCGAAGGCCTCCTCGTCGGTGTCGGGGAAGCGGCTGATGTACTGCGGGTTGGCGGCCGCCAGGTCCGGGTCGCCCTGGGTCATGAGGAACTTGACGTCCAGTCGCGGGTCGCGCAGCAGCACGACTCGCAGGTAGCGGTATTCCCATCGCGGCTTGCCTTCGACGTACAGCACCTTGATCTTCTGATTGATGATCTTGATGTTGCGTTCGATGGTGTTGTTGGCGGTGGAGACCTCTTCCTTGCGCGGGTCGATGCTGACGGAGAGCTTGGCGGTGGCGCCGCGGCCTTCGGGAACCTTGAAGGGCACGTCGATGAAGCGGGCCTGGTCGGTCAGGGTCACCGGGACCTTGGCCAGTTCCTGCCCGTCGAGCTTGAGCAGCACGTCGACGCTGGTATCGCGATAGCCATGCGAGAAGACCTGCACGCGGGCGGTGACGATGTCCTTGGGGAAGACCGCGTCGGCCACGATCAGCGACCGCACGCCGATATCCTGTGGGGCCTGGAGCCCCAGGCCCGCCACGTACAGCGGCACGCCCTGGTCTTTGAGCCACGAGGCGACTTCCTGCGGATCGTCCGCTTCCTCGTTGAACGCCCCGTCGGTCACCACCACCACGCCGGCCATCGGCTGACCGCTGTACTCGTTAATGGCGTCGCGGATGGCCGTAGCGCCGCGGCTCTTGGTGTCGATGGCCTTGATCTTGCCAATCTCGCCCTTGGCTTTTTCAACCGCGCCGGGGCCGTCTTTGCCCTCGATCGAGGTGATATTCTCGCTCTTGTCGCCGAAGGCATAGCACTTGACGTTGCACTGGGCAGCCAGGCTCGGCAGCATGCCGGCAAGCATGGCCTTGGCCAAGGCGATGCGCGGCTGCGAGGCAGTTTCCGGAGTGGCCGCGGCGGTGCTGGTCGGGGCGATCGTGGAGAAGGTTCCCGCGGCGGCCTCGATTTCCTTGATGATCGGTTCCTGAATGCCTCGAAGCTCCGGGCAGCGGGTGGTGGTCAGGCCGTTTTCCTTGTCGAGCTTCTGCATCGTGGCGTCCAGGCCCTTCTGGCGCTGGGCCAGGGCCTGGAGGCGGCCTTGGAGCGGGCCCGCGGCCGCCTGGTCGACGGCGCTGAGGCCAGACTGCTGGCAGAGCTTGGCGCTCTGTTCGAGGGCGGCGATGGTTGCCCGTGAGGGCTCCAGCGCCTCGGCCGGACGCGACTGATCGAGCCGGTCGCTGGTGCGCCGCGCCAGGCGCAGGGCGCTCGCCAGCGACTCCTGCACCTTGGGCAGCACGTAGGGCGTCTTGCCCAAGGCCATGGCCGCGTCGGTCAGTTCGTCGCCGCGGGTGCGCTTGTCGGCGATGTCCATGCTGGCCGAGCGGTCGACCAGGACCAGGAGGTTGCGCGACAGCGTGTTCTTGCGCTCCAGTTCGGCGATCGGGCCGAACAGCATCACCAGCAGGGCCGCATAGAGCACCGCGCGGCAGATGCCCAGGCCGATGCGCTTGCCGCGCGAGAGGCTGCTCTCGCGCGAGTACAGGTAGATCGCCAGCGCGGCGGCCAGGATGATCAGGATCACCAGCGCCACCGTCGGCAGCGGGCTGCTGAAGGTGACGCCTTTGTACTCGTATCCTTCCGCACCCAACCAGTCAAGCAACGTATTGGCTATCATCATGTTCAAATCACGTCACCCGCGATGAGGTCGCTGCCGCTCCTGCCATAGCCCCTGCCGGTCCGGGCCACGTTGCGCGACATGCGCCAGACGAAGAACCGGGCCAGTCCCGCCTCGACCAGCAGCGCGATCAGCGCCAGCGTCAACAGCGTGCGCCACAGCTCGCGGCCCATGCGGGCCTGGCGGGCGATCGACTGCAGGTCGGCGCCGGCGTCCACCACGCGGACGGGAACGTCGCCCATGGCGCTGTCCAGCGCGCCGCCGCGCAGCACGGCGATGGCCGACTCATTAGGATCCACATTCACCACGCGCTTCAACGGCGGGGCCTGGTCGCTGTACTGAACCGTGTACACCCCCGGCACGGCTGCGTTGTCCAGGATGACGGCCTTCTGACCGTCGCGGTCGGTCAGGCGAACCTGCGTCTCGAGGCCCGCCGGGTCGCGAACGCCCAGGCTGGGCGTGGCGGGCATGGCCGCCAACTCGAACGCCAGCGGCTGCGCGACGCGCCCCGCCGTCTCGAACGATCGTCGCGACAGCCATGTCACGGCCTGCTGCACCATCATCAGGTAGACAGGCTTCTTGGGCAGGGTCGTCCAGTCGCAGTCGGCCGAGGAGGTGAAGGCCACGACGCGCCCGCGTCCGAAAGGCTGCTCGGCGGCCAGCACGTCGTTGCCGGGGCTCAGTCGAAGCAGCGTGCGCGCCTCTTTGCGGGCGGTGGCCTTGACGTAGCGCCAGAAGCGGATGTCGTCGCCCCACTGCTGCCGCGGGATCGAGGTGAAGATTCGCGTCAGCGGCGTGTCGGGCATTTCCGTGGCAATTTCCCAGCCCTTCTGCCCCGCCGCCGCTCCGGCCTGCTCGGAGGCCGAGCCGGCAAAATCGCCCAGATCCACCGGCAGCAGCGGGCGGTCTTCGCCGTCGCGGAACTGCCTGTTGGACAGGCCGGCATTGGTCTTGTTGCCCAGGAACACCATCAGGCCGCCGCCGCTGCGAACGTACGAACCCAGCGCCAGCGTCTGCGTGCGGGAGAGTTCCGGCACGTTGGCCATGATGATCGCATCATAGCCGGCCAGCATCGTGCCATCGACGCTGCCGGGGGAGACCACCTTCACGTTCACGCCGCCGCCGGGGCCCATCGGGGCCAGCGCCCCGGCCAGGTAGCCGGTGTCGCCCTTGAGCTTCTCCTCGGACGGGTCGCCGTCGATGCACAGCACGTTGACGCTCTCGCGGATGTCGGCGATGGCGTAGCGGACGTTGTCCACCGCCAGGGCGTCGACGTCCACCTTGGCGCTGACGACGAACGTGCCGGAGCGGTCGAAGTTGGCGAACAGCGGCACCGTGGCGGCCTTGCCCGGCTCGATCTTGTCGATGGTCTTCTGGTCGACGGGAATGCCGTCCACCAGCAGGCGGACCGTGACGGCATTCTGCCTCTGCCAGCCGGCGTTGAGCACGTCGGCCACGTATCGCGTCGTGGAGCCTTTTCGCAGGATGCCCGAGGCCACCTCGAGGCGCGTCACGCCGAGGTTGTCGGCCTTTTCCGGTCCGACGGCCGCCAGGAAAATCCGGGCAAAGTTGTCCAGCGACTTCATGCTGTTCTTGGCGCCGTCGGAGAGCTGGCCCCACGAGACCGCCTGCGCGTCGGTGATGATATAGCACTGGCGCGACGGGGCCTTCATCTCCTGGGCGAGCATGACGATCTTCTCGAGGCACTGCTCGATGTTGAGCGATTCGTTCGTGGCCGTCATCGCCTTGAGGACCGCCTCGGTGCGCTCCGGGTCGTAGGCGACGTTGCGCAGCTTGATCTGCGGGCGCTCGCCCATGAGGATGATCGAGACCGGGTCGCCCGGCGATAGCGTCGCCGTGATGTCACGGACGCGCTTTCGGGCCAGGTCGAACCGCGTCTGCTCGCCGCCCTGGTGAAGCATGCTGAACGAGCCGTCGATGGCGATGATCACGCCGGCCTTGCCTTCGCCGCCGCCGATGGCCGACGACGCCGAGGGCGATAGCACCAGCCGCCCCATCGCCAAGGCGATCAGCGCCATCGCCAGGCACCGCAGCAGCAGCAGGATCAGGTCTTCCAGGCGCATGCGCTTGGAGCGCACCACCAACGCCCGGCGCAGCAGTTCCATCGCCGCCCACATCACCTTACGGGAGCGGTAGCGGCTGATCAGGTGGATGATGATCGGCACGGCGACCCCGGCCGCGGCCAGCGGGCCCCACAACCAGAATGAATTAAGGAATGACATAGGTGGCGGCTGTTAACTCCCGACCACGTGCGGGTCGTCGACCGTGACTTCACATGGCAGGCGAACCGCCACGTCGAAATCCACTTCCAGTTTCAGCTCGGCGCCCGCCTGGGCCTCGAACGCCACCACCACCGGACTTGCGGCGCCGGGGGCAATGGCCTGGTCAAAAAGCATCTTGTCGCCCTGACTCAATCGCATGCGGGCAGGCCCGCGGGAGCCTTCGGTCATCGCCACCGCCGCGCGGAACTGCAGCTTGCCCCCGGCCGCGCCGGGAAGCTTCCAGGCCACGACCGTTCGCGGCCAGATGTGCAGCCGTGCGACGCTGCGTCCGCCGAGAGTCGCGTCGTCGCCGGCACGCAGGTGCTCGGTCTTGGGCGGGTCGGCCGGGCGGCGGATCAGCGGGTAGGTCTGTAGCGACGAGGGTTCCACGTCGGCCAGCCATGTCACATTGGCGGCTCGCTTGCGGAACCCCAGCCAGGCCTGCGGAGCGATCGTCAGGTTGCCCAGCACCGGATGAACCAGCGTCAAGCCGGCGGCCGTGGCCTGCACCTGGCCGTAGAGGATGCTGCCGTCGGCGAGCGTGAGTTCGTCACCGGCCGCGGGGGCGACGGGCTCTTTTGGCTCGGCCAGCACGTAGCGGCTGAGGTCTTTCTTGTCCATGGGCACCGCGCCCAGGGCGGTGTCGACGGTGGCCTTGTCGGCCTTGATGTTGATGAGCGTTCCAGGGACGGGGGCGCCCCGCACGCGATAGAGCGTGCCTTCCTTGGCATGCTTGGGCAGGGGAAGGCCGGCGACAAAATCGACGGCCTTAAGCGTTACGATGTCGAGCGTGCGTTTGCCCAGCAGGGGCGATTCGAGGGTGAGCTTGCCGCCTTCGGCGTCGGTGATCTTGCCGGCCCATGTTTCGCCGTTGTTGAGGTGCACGGCCTCGCCCGCCGCGGCCGGGGGAACCTTCGAGTTCACCATCAGCAGCACCGCGTCCCACTTGACGCTGGCCGAGCCGACCTGGACGGCCGCGTTCTGCAGCGCCAAGTCGCCTTCCTGCCAACCGGCAGCGGTGAGGACGGTTCCCGCGCCGGCCGGGGCAGCGATCATCGCCAGCGCTACACATGATGTGACAATGCGCGAGATCATTTCTGGGTGCTCCGGATCTGGCCGATCAGGTAGGCCGACAGCACCTCGTCGATCGGCCGGGACGTATCGACCAGGACGTAGTCGATCTTGCTGCGCTCGCACGCGCGGCGGACCTGGGTAAGGAACTTGCCAAGCTCCTCCAGATACGCCGCCCGGATGCGCCGCGGCTCGGTGAGGATTTCGTCCGGCGCCTCCAGGCCCATGAACCGCCACGTCCCGTCGAATGGAAAGTTCAACTCGGCCGGATCGAGCATGTGGAAGACCGTGACGTTGTGCCCGCAGAATCGTAGGTGGTCCAGACCCTTGACGAAATCTTCAACATTGTCGAACAGGTCGGAGAACAGCATCACCAGCCCGCGCCGCCGCATGCGCATCGCCAGTTCGTGAAGCTGGTTGGCGATGTTCGTCCTCGGCTGCGGGGCGGCCTTTTCCAGCTCATGGGCAATGTCGCGAATCGTGCTGGAGGAGCCCTTGGGGTGAATGTACTGCCGCATGGCGTCGTCGAAGACGGCCAGACCCGCCGAGTCGCGCTGCTGCACGATCAGGTAGTCCAGGCTGGCGGCCATGAACTTGGCGTACTCGAGCTTGGAGATCTTGGCCGAGGAGTATTCCATCGACGTGCTGGCATCGAGCAGCAGCACCGCGTCGAAGTTGGTCTCGGCCTCGAAGAGCTTGACGTAGTATCGCCCGGTGCGGCCGTAGACCCGCCAGTCGAGGTGGCGGGGATTGTCGCCGGGGACGTACTGGCGATGGTGCACGAACTCGGTAGAAAAACCCCGCAGCGGGCTCTTGTGCACGCCGACGCGGAGCCCTTCGACCACCTCGCGGGCCACCAGGTCCAGCGAGCCGATCTTCTGGATGATCTCCGGATCCAGGTACCGCAACTTATGACGTTCGTGTGTATCCATTTTGCGCTACTGGCACGGCCTAAAGACTTCGCCACAGAGATCACAGAGAACACGAAGAAGACTTTGTACTCGCTCTTGCTCTTTGTGGCCTCTGTGCCCTCTGTGGCAAGGTTGTTAAGTTACACCGCTGCCTTCTCATACAGGCGTTCGTCGGCCGGCACCGCCTGGAGCAGCTTGCGGACGATGTCGTCGGCGGTGAAGCCCTCCGACTGGGCCGCAAAGTTCAGGATGATGCGGTGACGCAGGACCGGCAGGGCGACGGCCTGGATGTCTTCGATCGACACGTGGTAGCGTCCGCGGAGCATGGCGCGGGCCTTGCCCGCCAGCACCAGGAAGATGCTCGCGCGCGGTCCGGCGCCATAGGTCAGCCACTGCTTGGCGAAGTCCATCGCCTCGTCGCCCTTGGGGCGCGTGCCGCGCACCAGGCGGGCGGCGTAGTGGAAGATGTGGTCGGCCACCGGCGCCCGCTGCACCAGACTCTGCAGCGACAGGATCTCTTCCTGGCTGACGATGGTGTCCAGCGTCATCTTGTGGCTACCGGAGATGCGTTTCATGATCTCGATTTCTTCGGCGTAGCTGGGGTAGTCGACGAAGATGTTGAAGAAGAAGCGGTCGAGCTGGGCCTCGGGCAGCGGGTACGTGCCTTCCTGCTCGATGGGGTTCTGCGTGGCCAATACAAAAAACGGATCGTCCAGGCGGAAGTCTTCGCCGCCGACGGAGACTTTCTTCTCCTGCATGGCCTCCAGCAGCGCTGCCTGCGTCTTGGGCGGCGTGCGGTTGATTTCGTCGGCCAGGATGATGTTGGCGAAGACCGGGCCCTTGGAGAACATGAACCGCCGCTTGCCGGTCTCCGGGTCGTCCTGGAGAATTTCCGTGCCGGTGATGTCCGAGGGCATCAAGTCAGGCGTGAACTGGATGCGCTTGAACGACAGCGACAGGCACTGGGCCAGCGAACTGACCAGCAGCGTCTTGGCCAGGCCCGGAACGCCCACCAGCAGGCAGTGCCCGCGGGCGAAGATCGAGATCATCATCTCGTCGATCACCTGGTCCATCCCGACGATGATCTTGCGCAGCTCTTCGAGAATGCGGCCGTGGGCTACGCCCAGCCGTTCCACCGCTTTCACGTCATCTTGACTCATTGCCGGTTGCTTGCTGCTCTCGGTCGCCATGAAAAGCTCCTTAAGGGGGCGTCCACTGCCGGAGTGTTACACCTCGCTGGCTCGCCCGGATTGCCTCCTATCTTCAACTTGCCGCCCAAGGCGGAGTTTCTGGAAAAATGAAAAATCCGGTTTGCCCCCGGTCGAGCATGTCCGATTCGCGCGCGCAGGGCAAACCACCCCTTGGGCCATGGCGAACCCACACCGCCTTGGGAAAACAAAGTCCCCCTTGTTTTTCCGCCCGATAGCTCTTATCTCTGTGCCCTCTGTGTCTCTGTGGTATGTTTTTTTGTTCTCTGGAAGGAAGCATTCCCGTGGCCAAACAGACACCTGTTAAGGAAAGCCCCGCCGTCGTCGCCAGCCGCAAACGCCGCATGAAGTGGTGGAACGACGCTCGCCTGGGCATGTTCATCCACTACGGCCTGTACTCCCAGCTCGGGCGCGGCGAGTGGGTCATGAATCGCGAACGCATCCCCGCCGAGCAGTAGCAGAAGCTCGCCGACACCTTCGCCCCCAAACCCCGCTGCCCGCGGGAGTGGGCTGCCCTGGCCAAGAAAGCCGGCATGAAGTACATGGTCATGACGACCAAGCACCACGAGGGCTTCTGCCTCTGGGACAGCAAGCAGACCGACTTCAACTCCGTCCAGCGCGGGCCCCATCGCGACATCGTCCGCGAGTACGTCGACGCCTGCCGCGAGTACGGACTGAAGATCGGCTTCTACTACTCGCTGATGGATTGGCATCACCCTGACGGCGCCAACTGCTATCATGACGCCGCCGCGGGGCGGCGCTTCCTGGATTACACGCAAAGCCTCGTGCGCGAGCTGATGAGCAACTACGGCAAGGTCGACATCCTCTGGTACGACCTGGCCTGGCCCTTTGGCTCGGCTGCGGCCTGGGAAGCGGACAAGATGAACGCAATCGCGCGCCGCCTCCAGCCGCACATCATTATTAACAACCGCTCGTACGCCCCGGAAGATTTCGGCACGCCCGAGGGCCACGTGACCGCCGAAGCCGTAGGCCGCGCGTGGGAGTCGTGCATGATCATCAACAGCGGCTGGTGGGGCTACGTGCCCCTGCCCGCCGATGAGTGGCTCACGCCCCAAGCCATCGTCCGCCTGCTCAACCAGGCCGTCGCAGGGGCGGGCAACCTGCTGATCAACATCGGCCCCATGGCCGACGGGTCCGTGCCCCCCGAGGCCGCCGACCGCCTGACCAAACTGGGCAAGTGGCTGGGCGTCTACGGCGAGGCCGTTTATGGTAAGCTCGACCGCGTCGAGCGGATGGACGGGATGTCGTGCGGGCTCTGGAGCCGCCGCGGCAACACGATGTACGCCTGGATCACGCGCTGGCCGGGGCGCGAGCTGGCCATCGGCGGGCTCAAGACCAAGGTCAAGGCCGCCACCTGCGTCGCCACGGGCAAGAAGCTGCCGTTTGAGCAGACGAGCGACCGGCTCGTGATCAGCGGCCTGCCCGCCAAATGCCCCGACCGCTGGTGCAACACGGCCCTGATCAAACTCGACTTCGCCGGCAAACCCGTCCAGTTCCTCGGCGCCGGCCTGGTCGACATCGGTGTCTGAAAAACGTTACGTCCACGAATGTCACGAATGACACGAATGGAAGAATGGGATAAACCACAGAGGCACAGAGAAAACGGAGAACACCCTCGTTGTTTTTTTGACGAACGTCTTGCTTTATTTCTCTGTGCCCTCTGTGCCTCTGTGGTAAGTTTCTCCCCATTCGTCTCATTCGTGACATTCGTGTTCTCTTTAGGATGAAGGAAGACCCATGGCCAAGCAGGTGCAAGTTAAAGAAAGCAAAGCCGTCATCGCCGATCGTCAGCGGCGGCTGAAATGGTGGCGCGAGGCGCGGTTCGGGATGTTCATCCATTACGGCCTCTACGCCCAGATGGGGCGCGGCGAATGGGTCATGAACCGCGAACGCATCCCAGCGGCCGAGTACGACGCCTTGGCCGACACCTTCGCCCCCAAACGCGGCTGTGCGGATGAATGGGCCGCGGCCGCCAAGGCCGCCAACATGAAGTACGTCGTGCTGACGACCAAGCACCACGAGGGGTTCTGCCTGTGGGACACCCAGCAGACCGACTTCAACTCGGTCAAGCGAGGCCCGCACCGCGACATCGTGGCCGAGTACGTCGCCGCCTGCCGCAAGGCCGGCCTGCGCGTCGGGCTGTATTACTCGCTGATGGACTGGCGCCACGCCGACGGCGCCAAGGCGTACAACAACGAAAAGGCCCGCCAGCGCCTCGTCGACTTCACGCACAACTGTGTGCGCGAACTGATGACCAATTACGGCAAGATCGACGTGCTGTGGTACGACGTCATGTGGCCGCTGAAGACCGCCGACCGCTGGCGGGCGAGCGAGCTCAATGCCATGGCGCGCAAGCTGCAGCCGGATATCCTCATCAACAATCGCACCGGCCTGCCCGAGGACTTCTGCACGCCCGAGGGGCACATCAAGCCCGAGGAAGGCAAGGCGTGGGAGTCGTGCATGACGTTCAACGGCTCGTGG